>JBEIJM010000089.1:0-13564 GCA_040380205.1 Gemmatimonadaceae bacterium | reverse complement strand
GGTGGTGACCGCGTTGCTGGCCGGTGGCGCCGACGTGAACCAGGTGAGTGGCGGGGACCGCACGTCGCCCATGCTGATGGCGGCGATCAACGGGCAGTACGACCTGGTGCTGCAGCTGCTGCAGGCCGGGGGCGACCCCAATCTGGCGAGTGAGGCCGGGGCGGCGCCGTTGTACGCCGTGCTGAACAAGGAGTGGGCGCCCACCTCGCGCACGCCGCAGCCGGCGTACCAGCTGCAGCAGCAGGCGGATTACCTCACGGTGATGGCGGCGCTGCTGAAGGCCGGGGCCAACCCCAATGCGCGGCTGGTGCGGTCGCTGTGGTACACCACGTACAACCGCGACAACCTGCGGGTGGATTTCGCGGGGGCCACGCCGTTCTTCCGGGCGGCGTACGCCACCGATGTGCCGGCGATGAAGCTGCTGCTGGCCGCTGGGGCCGACCCGGCCATGGGCACCATCCGTCCGGCCGCGCGCGCGCGGCGGCCGGGGGCGGCGGCGCCGGCCGCCGATCCGTCGGGGCTGCCACCGGTGCCGGACGGTGGGGTGGGGGTGCTCCCCATCCATGCGGCCACGGGCGTGGGGTACGGGCAGGGCTTTGCGGCCAACGACCACCGGCACGTTCCGGACGGATGGATGCCGGCGCTCCGGTACCTGGTGGAGGAGCTGCGTGCCGACGTGAATGCGCGCGACTACAGCGGCTTCACCCCGCTGCACCATGCCGCCGCGCGGGGGGACAACGCGATGATCCGCTATCTGGTGGCGAAGGGCGCCGACGTGAAGGCGGTGGCGCGCAACGGCATGACCACGGTGGACATGGCCAACGGTCCGGTACAGCGGATCTCGCCGCATCTGGAGACGGTGGCGCTGCTGGAGTCGCTGGGGGCGAAGAACAACCACCGCTGCGTGGGGTGCTGAGGGGGGCGGGGGCCGGTTGGCGGTCCGCCCCGGTGTCAGTACACTCCGGGGATGCCGCCTGCCCCTGACACGCCCGTCCTGCTGTACGACGGCGACTGCGGCCTCTGCGCCGGCAGCGTGCAGTTCCTGCTGCGGCATGAACCGCCGCACCGGCGCGCGGCGCTGCGCTTTGCCCCGCTGCAGGGGGCGTTTGCGGCGCAGGTGCGGGCGCGGCACCCGGAACTGGTGGGGGTGGACTCCGTGGTGTGGGTGGACCCGTCCAACCCCGTGGCGCCAGTGCGCGTGCGCTCCGACGCGGCGTTGCAGGCGCTGACGCACCTGGGTGGTGGGTGGGCGCTGATGGCGGCGCTGGGGCGGGTGGTGCCGCGCACGGTGCGCGATGCCGTGTACGACCGCATCGCTCGGCACCGGCTGTCGCTGGCAGCGCCCCGGTGCCTGCTCCCCACGCCCGAGGAGCGCGCGCGGTTCCTGGCGTGAGGGGTGGGGCGCCCGGGCGTGCGTGCCCGTCGTGTGCGCCGCTGCCGTTCGCGTGTCCCGCGTTACTTTCTCCCATCGTGACATCCACCCCCGACCTCGTCCCGCTCCGTCAGGCCCGCGGCCCCATCGTGCTGGCGGGGCTGGGGTATTTCGTGGACATCTTCGACCTGCTGCTGTTTGCGGTGGTGCGGGTGGCCAGCGTGCGCGACCTGGGGATCGCCGACGGCCCCGCGGCGCTGGAGGCGGGGGCGTTGCTGCAGAACACGCAGCTGCTGGGGATGATGCTGGGGGGCGTGCTGTGGGGGATGCTGGGGGACCGGCGCGGGCGCCGCTCCGTGCTGTACGGCTCCATCGTGCTGTACTCGCTGGCCACGCTGGCCAACGCCACGGCGACGTCGCTCCCGCAGTACGCGCTGTGGCGGTTCGTGGCGGGCTTCGGGCTGGCGGGGGAGCTGGGGGCCGCGCTCACCCTCGTGGGAGAGCTGGTGGAGCCGCGCGCCCGCGGGACGGCCACGACCCTGGTGGCCACCACCGGCGTGCTGGGGGCGGTGGCGGCGGCGCTGGTGGGGACGCTGGTGCCGTGGCGCACGGCCTACGTGATTGGCGGGGTGATGGGGCTCGCGCTGCTGCTGCTGCGCATCCGCGTGCGCGACAGCGCGATGTTCACGCGCACCGCTGCCGCCGTGCCGGGACGGGGGAACCTGCTGCGGCTGTTCGCCACGCCGGCGCGCAGCTGGCGCTACCTGCGCGCCATCGCCATTGGCGTGCCGGTGTGGTTCAGCACCGGCGTGCTGGTGACCTTCGCCCCCGAGTTCGCGCGCGCGCTGGGGGTGCGGGGCGCGGTCACCGCCGGGACTGCGGTGCTGGTGTACTACGGCGCCACCGCGCTGGGGGACCTTACCAGCGGGCTGCTGTCGCAGGCGCTGCGCTCACGGCGGCGGGCAGTGGCCGTGTACCTGACGCTCACCGCACTGGGGCTGGCCGTGTATGCGGGTGGCGCGGCGCAGACGCCGGCGGCGTTCTACGCGGTGTACGGATGGCTGGGCTTTGCCACCGGCTACTGGGCGGTGATGGTGACCATGGCGGTGGAGCAGTTCGGCACCGACCTGCGGGCCACGGTGGGCACTAGCGTCCCCACCTTCGTGCGCGCCACGGCGGTGCCCATGACGATGGCGTTCCTGGCGCTGCGCGACCGCGTGGGGATGGCCGGGGCGGCCGCCACAGTGGGCGGTACGGCGCTGCTCCTGGCGGCGCTGGCGGTGTGGCGGCAGCGGGAGACGTACGGGACGGAGCTGGACTTCGTGGAGGGGTAGGGGGGCGTGCGCGCTCCCCCCGTAGATTCCCGCATGGATCTCCTCACCCCCAGCTGCCGCCTCCGTCCGTTTCGCCCGGCTGACGCGCCCGCGTTGGCCCGCCACGCCAACCACCGCGAGCTGTGGCTGGGGGTGAGCGACCGCATCCCGCACCCATACGCCGAATCCGACGCCGAGGCGTTCCTGGCGCGGGTGGTGCCAGAGGCGCCGGTAACGGCGTTCGCCATCGAGGTGGACGGGGAGGCCGTGGGATGCGCCGGGCTCAGGCTGGGCCAGGATGTGGAGCGGGTGAGCGCCGAGATCGGCTATTGGGTGGGGCCCGCGCTGTGGGGGCGCGGCATCGCCACCGACGCCGTGCGGGCGCTCACGGGGCATGCGTTCACCGCGCTGGGGGTGCGCCGCGTGTTCGGCAAGGCGTTTGCGCGCAACGCGCGCTCGGTGCGCGTGCTGGAGAAGGCCGGCTACGTGCGCGAGGGGACGATGCCGCGCAGCGCGATCAAGGACGGGGTGCTGCTGGACCAGGTGCTGTACGGGGCGTACGATGATCGCTGGAGCGGCACCGAAGAGCCGTCGTGACCCGGGCCCTTACCGAGGCCGCTTCCGGCCGGCCAGGCGCGAGGCCCGCAGTTTTCGCTCGGAACGCATCACGTGCACAATGATTACGCGCGCCCCGTCCTGGCGGCAGAAGATCCGGCACGGCGGTTCCACGAGTTGCCGGTATCGCGTGGTGCGGGGGAATTCCTGCGGTCGGCTCCCGCTGGCGGGGTGATCGACAAGCTGCCGGACACGTGCCAGCACCCGACGCACCAGCGCCGAGGCGGCTGCGGGGTTTTCGATGGCGATGTAATCCGCAATGGCGTCGAGGTCGGCCAGCGCCGGCTCGGCCCAGACTATTTCAGCCACCGGTCCAGCCGCCGCTCCGCCTCCTCTTCGGAGACGACCCGCCCGTCAGCGACCGCCATTTCCCCCCGCGCGATCCCTTCGAGGATGGCCATGCGCTCCTGCTGACGCCGGTAGGACTCCACATCCACCAGGTATGCGCTGGGGAGCCCGTGCTGCGTGATGAGGATGGGCTCGCGGTCGCGCTCGACGTCGGCCAGCAGTTCGGTGGCCTGGCGCTTGAGGGTGGTGACGAGTTCCGTGCGCATCAGGTGATACTATAGTAGCACTTCCCGGGGGGCAAGGCGTGCGGACCGGGGGGCGTGGGCGACGCAGTCCTACTCCGCCCCCGCCCACGCCTTTCGGAACCGCGCCTCCACTTCGGCGCCCTGCGCCGCCTTCCCCTGCGCCCGCAGCGCCGCCGCCAGCCCGCGCAGCGACCAGCCGTTCTCGGGGAACTTGGCCAGGTCCTCGCGGAACGCCTGCTCCGCGTCGCGTGGCCGATTGGCCGCCAACAGCACGGCACCAAGATCCTGCCGCGGAGGTACGGTCCACTCGGGGGGCTCGCCGTAGGTGAGCGCGTCCTCCTGCCGCACGGCCGCTTCCAGATGGGTGGCGGCCATGGCCAGGTCGCCCGACGCCTGCGCCACGAAGCCCGCCAGCACCTCCGCGGCGATGCCCAGCACGGCGCCGGAGCTGTTGTACTCCATGCGCTGCGCGGCCAGGGTGCTGTCGGCGGCGAGCCCGCGCAGCGCCGCCAGCTGGGCGGCAGCCTCCGCCACCTTGCCCGTAGCCGCGAGGGCCCGCCCGCGCGCGTAGTGCCAGATGCCCATCGCGTGGCGGAGGCTGTCGGCGGGCGCGGGTTCGGCCAACAGCGCGTCCCAGCCGGCAAAGCGCACGCGCGCCTGCAGCCGCTTGGTGAGATGATGTTGCAGCAGGGTGTATCCGGGGGCGCCCAGCAGGTCGCGCGGGACGGCCGCCGCGTCCCGGTCGGCCGCCTGGAGCGTTTGCGTCTTTCGTCCCAGCATGCTGGCCGCGAAGGCCAGGAAGTCGTAGTTGTGCGGGAAATAGGCGGCCAGGTAGAAGCCGGGGCCGGGGCGCTGGTCGCGGATCCACGTTTCGTCGGCGTGGGTGGCGTGCTCGTTGATGGCCACCGCGTCGGCATAGCGCCCCACCCGCACGTAGATGTGGCTGGGCATGTGCACCAGGTGCCCCGCGCCGGGCATCAGCCCGGCCAGGCGCTCGGCCACCGCGACGGCCCGCTCAGGCTCCACGGCCTCCACGGCGTGGATGTAGAAGTGATGCGCCCCCGGATGTACGGAGTCGCCCGCCATGACGCGCTCGAGCGTGGCGAGGATCCGCGGCGTGTCGGGGCGCGGCGTGCGGTCGGCGTTCCAGTAGTTCCAGGGGCTCAGGTCCATCAGCGCTTCGGCGTGGAGCGTCGCGATCTCCAGGTCGCCGGGGAAGCGTGCGGCCACGGCCCCGATGGCGGCGGCCCAGGCGGAGTCGAGCGCGCTCCGGTCGGCAGGAGGCACTTCGGCGTAGCGCGTGGCGAGCGCGTCGATGAGGGCGCGTTCGCGGTCGCTGGCCCCAGCGGCGCGCGCTTGCGCCTCGCGGATGGCCGCCCAGGCGGCCGCGCCCGCTGCCGAATCCATGGGCGCGTTGATGTTGGGGCCCAGCGCGAGGGCCACCCCCCAGCGGCACATGGCGCAGGCCGGATCACGCCGGCCGGCCTCCTCGAAGGCGCGGATCGCCTCGGCGTGGTTGAAGGCGTAGTAGAGCCGGATCCCCTGGTCGAAGTACTGCTGGGCAACGGAATCGGCGGTGCCGATGCGGTAGTGATGGGCGCCGAGGTTGTCGTAGAGCGGCACCCCCGGCGGCTCGGGGGCGGTGCGACAGGCGGCAGTGACCAGCAGGCAGGCGGTGCGGAGGAGCCGCGGCATGGAGGGCGTCCGGGGTGAGGATGGGATACAATGTGCATTCCGGCGTGCCGGTGCGGGACGGGAGAGTTCCTGGCGGCCGGTGCCGTGCGGGAGATTCCGCGGCGGCACGGCCCCACATCTTCTTGGGGGACCTCCACCGCCACGTCCTGGCCCCCACACGCCTCATTCCGCCTCACCCATGCCCGATCCGTACGAGCTGCGCCGTTTCACCGACGCCCAGGAGGACGCCTATGCGCGGGCGCTGCAGGAGCTCCGCGCCGGCCGCAAGCGGTCACACTGGATGTGGTACGTCTTCCCGCAAGTCGACGGGCTTGGGGTGAGCGCGATGTCCCGGCGGTACGCCATCCGTAGCCTCGCCGAAGCCGAGGCGTACCTGGCAGATCCGGTGCTGGGGCCGCGGCTGGTGGCGTGTGGCGAGGCGGTGCTCGCCATCGAGGGGCGTTCGGCCCGGGAGATCTTCGGATCACCGGACGACCAGAAGCTGCGATCGTGCGCCACGCTGTTCGCCCAGGTGTCACCACCGGGCTCGGTGTTCGCGCGCCTCCTGGCCCGGTTCT
The DNA here is from genome assembly GCA_040380205.1 of Gemmatimonadaceae bacterium. Taxonomy (GTDB): domain Bacteria; phylum Gemmatimonadota; class Gemmatimonadetes; order Gemmatimonadales; family Gemmatimonadaceae; genus Gemmatimonas. The sequence continues at coordinate 7,479 of JBEIJM010000089.1, read as the reverse complement.
TCGGCGGGGCCCCTGACGACCGGACGCTCCAGCTCATTCGGGGACCGCACCGTCGGTGAGGCGATTCCGGGCCCAGGCGCCCCGGTGTCCCAGGCGCCCACCCGCCGAGCCAGGAGAGGCGGGGGGGATCCCCGCCCCTCACGGCGGCGGGGGCGCCGGCGCGATCACGTGATCCGCCGCCGGCTCCGCCTTGAGCAGGTGCTCCACGAAATAATCCCACGTGCGCCGCAGCACCCACGGGTGGTTGGTCAGGTCGTGGTCGGCGTCCGGCAGGATGAACATGTCGAAGCGCTTCCCGGCCTTCACCAGCGCGTCCACCAGCGCCAGCGTATGCGCGGGGTGCACGTTGTCGTCCATGTCGCCATGGACGAGCAGCAGCTTCCCCTTCAGCTGCGACGCCAGCGACTTGTTGGCGGCCGCCGCGTAGTTGTCGGTGCCGCGCAGCGTGTCGCGCACCAGCAGCCCCTGGAAGCGCTCCCCCCACCCGTGGTAGTACACGCGGTTGTCGTGGTTGCCCGCGGTGGAGACGGCCACCCGGTAGAAGTCGGGGAAGCGCAGCATCGCGCTGGTGGAGGAGAAGCCGCCTCCCGAGTGCCCGTAGATCCCCACCCGCGACAGGTCCATCCACGCGTGCCGGGCCCCCAGTTGGCGGATGGCGGCCACGTGGTCGGGGATCCCGTTGTCCCCCATGTTGCCGTACCACGCGGTGTACAGCGCCTTGTTGCGCGGCGTGTTCCCCAGCGCGTCGATCTCCACCACGATGAACCCCAGCTCGGCGAGCGCCTGCACCTGCCCCATCTGCGAATAGGAGAACGGCATCCGGTTGGGGAAGAACTCCTTGGGCGCGGGGCTGATCAGCGGCCCGGGATAGATGTGGTCGATGACCGGATAGCGCCGGGTGCTGTCGAAGTGCGACGGCTTCCAGATGACGCCGGTGATCTCGGTGACGCCGTCGCGCGCCTTGGCGCGGAACGCCTCCCCCGGGCGCCACCCGGTGGCGCGCAGCGCGGTGACGTCCGTGCGCTCCAGCTCCCGCACCACGCGGCCGGCGGCGTTGCGCAGCACGGTCACCGCGGGGTGGTCCACGCGCGAGTAGGCGTCCACGAAGAAGCCGCCCGCCGGGACCATGGTGACCTTGTGGTGCGCGTCCTCGGGGGTGAGGAGGGTGAGCCCCGAGCCATCGAGCGCCGCCGCGTACAGGTGGTCGTACTCAGGGTGGCGCCCCGGCTCGCGCCCGCGCGCGGTGAAGTACACGCGCCCCAGCGCCTCATCAACGTCCAGCAACGCGGTCACCACCCAGTCCCCGCCGGTCACCTGGTGCTTCACGGCGCCGTCGGGACCCAGGTGGTACAGGTGCCCCCAGCCATCGCGCTCGGCAAACCAGAGCAGGTCGCCGTTGCGCAGCGGCCGCCAGTTGCGCGCCCCGGCCGTCAGGTCGAGCGCGCCGATCACGTAGGACGCGGCGCTGTCGGCCAGCAGGCGCCGCGGCGCGCCCCCCGACGTGTCGGCCACGTACAGCTCCACCCGCTTGGGGCCGCGGGTCACGTGCGTGAGGTACAGCCGGTCCGACGACGGCGCCCACCGCACGGGGCGGTCGCCAAAGGCGTAGAACGCCATCAGGGGCTGCGCGGGGAGCGCCACCTTGCGGCTGGTGCGCGCGCCGACATCCACCACGTAGTGCTCCACCATCGGCACCACCGAGTCCCCCGGCAGCGCGTACGGATACGCGTACGCGGTGGGGCGGGTGGTGGTGGAGGAGACCAGGTGAAAGGTGCGCACTCCCCGCTCGTCGATGCGGCTGATCACCAGCCGGCGGGAATCGGGGGACCAGGCGAGGTCGGGGACGGTTGGCAGCTTGCGCCGGAGCTGCGTGGGGGAGGGGGCACCGGCACCGTAGGCGTACCCGGCCACGCCGTCGGTGGTGAGCTGCACGGAGTCGGCGGCGCCCACGCGACGCACCCACAGGTTGTGCCCCGCCAGGAAGGCGTCCCACTGCTCGTTTGGGGAGCGGACGAACCGCGCCCGGTCCGGGAGGGTGTCGGTGCGGGCGCAACTGTAGGCCGCCAGGTCGCACGCCAGCGCCCGCGCGCCCACGCGCACATGAATGCGACGCTCGTCCCGCCCGTCGTTCGCAAAGCTGAACGTGCGGAAGGGGAGGGTGCCCGGGGCCACCGCCGTGTCGGCCGCGCGCGAGATGGCGGCGGCCAGGCGCGCATTGTCGAAGAGCAGCGCGCGCGTGCCGGCCACCGGGTTGACGGTGACGAACTCCGCGCCGCGGGGCGTCATCACGCGGTACCAGAAGCGCGTGGAATCGCGATGCCACGTGGGGGCCACCTGGTCGCCTGTGACATGGCGCAGGGTGTTCCAGGTGAGCATCTGCTCGGCGCGCTGGTAGTCGGGCGCCTGGGCGGAGGCCACGGCCGGGAGGGCGAGCAGGAGGAGGGCGGCACGCATGGGCTGACTGACCGGGGTGACGGGTGGGAGACGGAGATCAGGGCTGCCGCTTCACCGCGCCGGACTGCTCGAACACGTCGCCGTCGCGGCGCGGGGCCAGCCCCACCTCGATGTGGCGGCCGATGGTGAGCGTCATGAGGTCGAAGGCGGTGACCAGCGGCCCGTCGTAGAAGGGACGGGTGGCGGCGCGCAGCTCGTCGGCGGTGGTCTGCGGCGGGATGATGTGCGAGTACACCGCCAGCCGCGGGCGCATCTGCGCGAAGGCGCGCCCCGCCTCCTCGGGGGAGGTGTGCACCGACAGGCTCACGTTGGCGCGCTGCGCCTCGGCGGAGTTCCCGGGGGAGGGGACCTGCACCTCCATCACCACCACGTCGGCCCCCCGCCCCTGCGCCACCAGTTCCGAGGCGGGCCCCACGCGCAGGTCGCCGGAGAAGGCCACCGACCGCCCTGCGTAGTCCACGCGGAAGCCGTAGGTGGCGCCGTCCAGCGCGCCCTGGCGCCCCGTGGCGGGATCGATGGGCATGTGCGCCACCGGGAAGGCGGTCACCTTCACGCCGCCCTCGTGGAACACCACGCCGGGTTGGACCTCGTGCGCCTCCAGCACGCTGCCGGGGGCGGTGATCCCCACGATCTGCCGGTAGGCGACGTCCCAGCGGTACGCCTGCCGCAGCCCGCCCACGAACTCGGCGGTGCCCGGCGGGCCGTGCACGCGCAGTGGCGTGCTGCGGCCGTACATCCACCCCGGGATCCACAGGTCGGCCACCCCACCCACGTGGTCGTAGTGCAGGTGCGTGGCGAAGATGTCGGTGATGCCGGTCAGCAGCGCAAAGCCCCCCGCCTCGAAGACGCGCTGGCGCACCCCGGGGCCGGCGTCAATCAGGAGCCTGCGGTCGCCCGCCTCCACCAGGATGGCCGGGCCGTGCCGGTCGCGCGACGGGCGCGGGGCGCCGGTGCCCAGGAAGGTGAGCTTGATGACCGAATCGCTTGATGCGCTGCTGCTGATCGGCGCGACCGGAGGGGGTGGCGGTGCCGGCGGCGCCAGCGCGACGCGGTAGAACGCCCAGTGGTCGTCCCCCAGGGCGTCGAGCACCGCATTGGGGTTGTGCGGCACCCCCGGGAGCACACGCCACTGGTGCGGAATGCCCAGCCGCTGCAGCTGTTCGTGGAAGGCCACGTTGGCGCGGTAGGTCTCGTCCCGGTCGCCCACCACCACGCGAATGAGCGAGCCGGCGGTCAGGACGGCGGCCTGCTCCTGCGCCAGCTGTCGCGGGCTGACCGCACGGAAGTGCGCTTGGCTGCCGCCGTACACGTCCTGGAGCAGCTGCCGCGCCTGCGCGGGGCTGGCGCGCGGCGTCCCCGCGAGCTCCTCCATCATGGGGCCGGCGCCCATGATGGACACCGCCCGGAACCGCTCGGGGAACTTGAAGCCGAAGCGCGCGGCGCCGTAGCCCCCCATGCTGAAGCCGTCCAGGATGCGCCCCTCGCGCGTGGCCACCGTGCGGAACGTGGCGTCGACGTGGTCCACCAGCTCGCGCGCCAGCACCGTCTCCACCGGGGCGGAGCCGTCGCGCCAGTCCACGTACATCCCCATCTCCAGCCCGTTCACGAACACCACCAGCACGGGGGGGATGCGCCCGGCCTCGATAGCGGCCTCGATGCGCCGCGCCATCTGCGGGATGCCCGGGAGTCCGCCCCCGGAGCCGTGCAGCCAGTACACCACCGGGAAGCGGCGCGGCGGCTCGCGGTCGTAGGCGGCGGGGGTGTAGAGGTGATAACTGACGGTGGCGCCCGCGGCGGTGCTGCGGAAGGTGCGGTGCGCCACCCGCGGTGCCTCCACGGCACGCGTGACCCACGCGAGGTCACGGCGCGGGGCGCCTCCGGCCGGCGGTTGCGCGATGGCTGGAGGCGCGCCGACGGACGCGGCCAGCACGAGTGCCGCAAGCACCCCGCGCCCGGCGCCGCTCACGGCGCCCCACCCCCCTTCAGCGCGCGGTACTGCGCCAGCGCCGCGTTCACCTTGAAGTCGATGGCCACCTTGCCGATGGCCGCCGAGGCCTTGGTGGGATCGCCGTTGACGCCGCTGTCGGCGCTCCCGCCCCCGGGGGCGAGGCGGTCGGTGCGGATCCCCTGCGCGTAGACGTACAGCAGCTGCGACGTGTCGCTGGTGCCGGCGTGCGAGCCCACGGTGGCCTCGTCCCAGCCGAAGGTGCGCTTGAGGTAGTCGCGCACCAGCACACGCCCCTGCTGGTAGTAGTCCACCAGCGCGTGCACGCGCACGCCGCTGCCGGCCCACTCGGCATTGAGCGCCTTGGCCACGTTCACCAGCCCCGCCTGGTTGCCGCCGCTGTCGCCGATGAGGAGGATGTCGGTGAAGCCGTGCACGCGCAGCGAGCGCACCGCGGCGTCCAGCAGCCGCTCGTAGGCGGGCCCCGGCAGCGAGATGACGCCGGGCTTGTCGCCGAAGCCGGGGCGCGTGTAGTCGCCTTCGGGGACGTACTGGATGGTGGGGGCCACCAGCGTGTTCCCCAGCCGCTGCGCGAGCAGTCCGGCGGCGAAGGTGACGATGTAGTTGTGCTTCCCCAGCACCATGTGCGGGCCGTTCTGCTCGGTGCCCCCGGTGGGGACGATCACGGCGCGGCTGCCGCCGGCGATGGCATCGCGGATCTCGGTCCAGGTCATGGCCTCGAGATACGGCGCGGCCAGCGGATCGGGGCGGAGCGCATCGGCGGGGGCGGCCGTACCGGGGCCCTGGGCGCCCAGCGGCAGCGCCGCGGCCATCCCCGCCAGCAGCGCGAGGGTGCGGAACAGCGGGCGGCGGCGCATCAGCGGGACCCTCCGGTGGTGGCCGCGCGGATCTGCGCGAGCGCGTTGGCGATCTTGAGGTCGAGGAGCTCCTTGCCGAGGGCCGCCGAGGCCTTCGTGGGGTCGCCGCTGACGCCGCTGTCGCGCCCGCCGCCGTTGGGGGCGAAGCGCGCGGGGCGCACCAGCCGCGGGTTGATGTGCATCAGCTCGGAGGTGTCCAGCATCCCCGCGTGGCTGCCGATGTCCGCCTCGGTGTAGCCGCGTCCCAGCAGCAGCGTGCGCGCGTCGGCCGCCGACTTGGTGTAGTAGTCGCCGATGAACAGCGCGCGGGCGCCGGTCCCCTGCCACTCGGCGTTCAGCTGCTCGGCGGCCTTGCGCATCCCCGACTGGTTGCCGCCGGAGTCGCCCAGGTAGATGACGGTGGTGAAGCCGCCGGCGCGGAGGCTGCGCGCGGCGTGCAGCAGCAGCTCCACGAAGCGGTCCTCGGGGAGGGTGATGGTGCCGGGCTTGGCCATGTGGCCGCGCGGCGGCGTGTCCCAGCTCCCCTCGGGGACGTAGGTGATGATGGGAGCCACCAGCGCGTCCCCCAGCGCGCGCGCGATGCGCGGCGCGGTGTACTCCAGGGCGAACTTGTGCTCGCCGTCCACCATGTGCGGCCCCTTCTGCTCCTGGCCGGCGGTGGCAATGAGGATGGTGCGGGTGCCGCCCTGCAGGCGGTCGCGCACCTCGGTCCAGGTGAGCTCGTCGAGGAACACCGGGGGCGGGGCCCCTTGGGCGACGCCAAGCTGGGGGACCAGCAGGAGGAGCGCGACCGGGAGGACGCGCGGTATCAGGCGCGGGGAGCGGCGCGAAGGCAGGCGCATGGCGAGGGGGGCCGGCGGGCGGAGGGAAGAGGCGCGCGACTTCCGCCAACTTCCCTCCGCGCCGCGCGGAGGGCAACCATGGCGCGCAGGCGCCTACGCCGGCGGTCGCTCCCCTGCGCTGCGGGGACGGGCGGTGCGCCGCTCGCCGCCCTCGCTCCCGCGCGGCGGCGCGGCGTCGCCCCGCGGCTCAGGGCGTCCCTGAGCCCGCGGCTCGGGACGCGGCTCGGGACGCGGTTCGGGACGCGGCTCGGGACGGCTTGTCGGGCGCGCGTCCCGCGGGAGCGCCATGCGCCCGCCGCGCGGGTCGTCGCCACCGGCGCGCTCGCCTCGCGGGTCCCCCCCGCGCGGAAGGGCGGGCGGCGGCGGCTCCATGCGGGGCGGCATGGGCCACTCGATGCGGCGCCGGTCGCCGCGGTCCTCCCCGCGCGGCTCAGGGCGATTCCCGCCCCGATTCCCGCCCCGATCCTCCGGGCGGTTCTCCCCGCGCGGATCCGCCGGCTCCATCCGCGGCGTGGCCCGACGGTAGCCGTCCGGCGTGGCGTACCCCGGCTCGCTGCGCGGCGCCGCCGCCACCACCGGCTCCGCGCGGCGCGACACCGGCGGCTCGCCGCGCCACCCGTCGCGGTCGCGATCCCGATCCCGATCGCGGTCCCGATCGCGGTCCCGATCGCGGTCGTCAAACCGCCCGTCGCCCCGCCCGCCAACCTGCGGCGCAAACCACGTGTCGCGGTGCGGGCCGCGCCACCGGTCCACGTTGCGGTAGTTGATCACGCGATGGTTCACGTTGACGTTCACGAACACGTCGCGGTAGCGCGGCGCCACATACACGTTCGTGACCTGGATGAACGGCCGGGACCGCACGCGCCACCCGCCCCCCCATCCCATCCACGCGCTGTTCCACCCGTGGTAGTACACGCGGCGTGCGCCCCAGTCGCAGTCGTACGACAGCCAGCCGCCAATGGGGAACCCCACGCCGAACGACCAGAACCGATTCCCCACCGCCGCGCGGAACACCGGCTGCGTGTAGATGACCACCGGGTCGTACACCGGCACGTAGATCACCCGCGGCTGCGCCGGCGTGATGACGTAGCTGCCGCGCTCCACCACCACCTGCTGCTGCGGGGTGGAGAGCAGGTTCCCCTGCTGGTCGGCCATGCGCCGCAGCCGCTGCACCGCCGCCATCACGTCGGACGACTGGTTGGCGTAGGCGACGCCCAGCGCGGTGGTCCAGTCGATGCGGTCGGCCAGGAGATTGAGCGCCGACGGATAGTGGGCCACCGCCTTCACGCTGACGTCCCACCACTGGTCATCGATGCGGCCGGTGCCGTAGGCGCGCACGTGGGACGCCGCCTCCTGCAGC
>JBEIJM010000088.1:0-13583 GCA_040380205.1 Gemmatimonadaceae bacterium | reverse complement strand
GGATCCCGTACATCAACTGCTACCCGGTGTATGGTGCGATCGACCGCGGGGTGGTGCCGCTGGCGGGGGAGCTCGTCACGGGGGTCCCCACCACGCTCAACCGGCTGATGGCGGAGGGGACGCTGGATGTCAGCGTGGTGTTCGCCGTGGAGTATGCCCGCGACGCCCACCGCTACCTGCTGCTCCCCGAGCTGGGGATCACCAGCGACGGTCCCGTGCGCAGCGTGATGCTGTTCAGCCGACGGCCGGCCGCGGAGTTGGGGGGATGCCGGGTGCTGGTCAGCCGCAGCTCCATGACCTCCGTGGCGCTGTTGGAGCTGCTGTTCGAGCACGTCTGGCGGTGCCGCCCCGAGTTCGTGCCGGGGGACGCCGAGGTGGCCGATGTCGCGCGCTTTGGCACGGAGGAGCACGAGGCGCGCCTGGTGATCGGAGATGCCGCCCTGCGCCTCTACGACGACGCCGACCGCGGCGGCGAGTGGGGCGTCCGCTATCCGGTGCGCGAGGACTTGGGCACGGCGTGGAAGCAGTGGACGGGGCTCCCCTTCGTGTTCGCCGTCTGGGTGGCGCAGCGCCGCACGCCGGTGCATGACGCGCTCGCCGCGCACGCCGCCCTCCTGGCCTCGCGCGACTGGGGGCTGGCCCGCCTGGATCAGCTGGCCGCGCAGGCGGCGCTGGCCACCGGGGTCTCGCGCACGCGGTGCGCGGAGTACTTCGCGGGGCTCGACTACCGGCTCTCCTATCCGCACCTGGCCGGGCTCACCGAGTTCTACCGCCGGCTGGTGCTCGCCGGGCGCGTCCCCGACGGGACGCTCGCCTTCCTCAACGCCGCCTGACCGTCCTCCCGTCCCCATGCGCGACCTCCTCGACTTCTACGCCAACGCACCGCTCCTCGAGCTGGGGCACGAGGCCGACCGCGTTCGCGAGGCCAAGCATCCGCACGGCGTGGTCACGTACATCGTCGACCGCAACATCAACTACACCAACGTCTGCGTGGCCGATTGCGGCTTCTGCGCCTTCTACCGGCGGCCGAAGCACGGGGAGGGATACACCCTCTCCTTCGAGCAGATCGGGGAGAAGATCGAGGAGACCAAGGCACTGGGCGGGGTCCAGATCCTTATCCAGGGGGGGCACAATCCGTACATCCCCTTCGAGTGGTACCTCGACCTCCTGCGCTACATCAAGCGGCACCACCCCATCCACGTGCACGGCTTCTCCCCCAGCGAGGTGGACTTCTTCTCCACGCGCTTCCGCCTGGAGGCGCGTGACGTGATCCGCGAGCTGCGCGGGGCCGGGCTCGACTCCATCCCGGGCGGGGGCGGGGAGATCCTGGTGCAGCGGGTGCGCGACATCGCGACCCCCAAGAAGGCCGGGGCCGACCGGTGGCTGGAGATCATGGAGCTGGCGCACGGCGAGGGGATGAAGACCTCGGTCACCATGATGTACGGGATCGGGGAGACGCTGGCCGAGCGGCTGGAGCACCTGGAGCGCGTCCAGGCGCTGCAGGCGCGCACCGGGGGCTTCACGGCGTTCATCACCTGGCCGTTGCAGCCCGAGAACACCCCCACCATGTCGCACATGCCCAAGACCGACGCGGAGACGTACCTGCGGACGGTCGCGATCTCCCGCATCGTGCTCGACAACGTGCCCAACCTGCAGTCCAGCTGGGTGACCATGGGGATGAAGGTGGGACAGCTCGCGCTGCGCTTCGGGTGCAACGACTTCGGCTCGCTGATGATCGAGGAGAACGTGGTGTCGGCGGCCAACACCACGCACCGGACCACCACCGACGAACTCGAGCACCTCATCCGGGACGCCGGCTTCACCCCCGCGCGCCGGCGCCAGGACTATACGGTGCTCCCCACGGGCGGTGGCGCCTCGGCCGAGGCCGCCACCCCGGGCGCCCTCGAGCCGGCGGGCGCCGCGTGACGCTCCCCATCCGGGTGGGGGTGGGATACGACTCCCACCGTTTCGGCGAGGGCGGGCCGATGCGACTGGGCGGCGTCGACCTTCCGGCCGAGTTCCACTGCGCCGGGCATTCCGACGGCGACGCGGTGTGCCATGCGGTCACCGACGCCATCCTGGGCGCCTGTGCGCTGGGGGACATCGGGGCGCTCTTCCCCGACACCGACCCGGCCAACAAGGGGAAGGATTCCGTGGTGATGCTGGAGGCGGCCATGGCGCGGGTCTGGGACGCCGGGTACCAGGTGGGCAACGTGGACATCACCGTGGTCACGGAGTGGCCCAAGGTGGGGCCGCACCGGGACGCGATGCGTGCGCGCCTGGCCTCGGCGCTGCGCACCGCCACCGATCGGGTGTTCATCAAGGGCAAGACCAACGAGCGCATGGGATGGATCGGGCGCGGCGAAGGACTGGCCGTGCTCTGCACCGCCACGCTCGTCGCCCGCTGACCCCTCGCGACGGGGCGGCCGCGTGACAGCCCTGCTTGCGTGGCTCGGGACGTTGCCGGCGCCCTGGCTGTACCTGACGCTGGCCGTGGCCGCCTGCCTCGAGAATGTGGTGCCGCCATTGCCGGCCGACACCGTCATCGCCGTGGGCGCCTTTGCCGCGGCGCAAGGCACGGGTTCGGCACTCGGAGTCTGGACGGCCACGATGGTGGGGAATGTGGGCGGCGCGCTGGCCATGTACGCGCTGGGGCGCCGCGTGGGGGTGGACTGGCTGGTGCGGCGCGCCCCGCGCCTCTTCCCGGCCCGCGCCGCCGCGCGGGTGCGCGCGGCCTTCGCGCGACGCGGCGTGTGGGCCCTGGCGCTCAGCCGGTTCCTTCCCGCCGTGCGGGCCTTGGTGCCTCCGGTGGCGGGCGCGGTGGGTGTGCCCGTCTGGTCCGCCGCCGCCGCGATGACGGTGGCCTCCGCGGCGTGGTACGCGGTGGTCTGCGCGCTGGCGTTCCGGGCGGGTACCAACGCAGAAGCCTTGCTGGCAGGCGTCGCTCGGCAACAGCAGGTGCTCGGCGGCGTCGCCGGCGGGCTGTTGGTGGTGGCCGGAGCCGTCTGGTGGCACCGCCGGGGGCGGCCGCGTGCCTGATCAGCTCCCGGTGGAGGGCGCCCCCGACGGGATGACGACACCGGCGGACGACCTCCCGGGCTTTCATGTGCGCCTGGTGCTGGGCGCGTTGGCGGTGGAGCAGGGGGCGTCACCGCACACACTCGCCGCCTATCGCCGGGACCTGCTGCGGTGCACCGCGTTCCTCCGCGCCCTGGGGGTGACCTCGGCCGACGCCGTGACCGCGTCCCAGCTGCGGGAGCATGTGTATGCGCTCAAGGACGCCGGGCTGGCGGGGAGCTCCATCCGCCGCGCGATCTCGGCCCTGCGCACGTGGTTCCGCATCCTGCTGGCGGAAGGGGTGGTGACGCACGATCCCACCGAACGGCTGGTGCCGCCGCGGACGGGACGCACCCTGCCGACCGTGCTCTCCGTCGAGGACATCGGCCGCCTGCTGGCGGCCCCCACCCACGACGACCCGCTGCTGTTCCGCGACCGGGCCATGCTGGAGCTTGGCTACGGGGCGGGGCTGCGCGTCTCAGAGTGGATCACACTGGAGGTGCGCCACCTCCTGCTCGCCGAGGGGCTGGTGCGGGTGCTGGGGAAGGGGGGGAAGGAGCGGCTGGTGCCCATCGGGCGCAGTGCCATCGGGGCGGTGGCGGTGTACCTTCGGGAGCTGCGCCCCACGCTCGACCGCGGGCACGGTGCCGGCCGCCTGTTCCTGAACGCACGCGGCCGGCCGCTCTCCCGAGTGGGCGCGTGGAAGATCCTGCGCAAGCATGTGGAGACCGCCGGCATCACCGGCGATGTCTCGCCGCACACCTTGCGGCACTCGTTTGCCACGCACCTCCTGGAAGGCGGGGCCGACCTGCGGGCCGTGCAGGAGATGCTGGGCCACGCGGACATCGCCACCACGCAGATCTACACGCACCTGGACCGGGACTACCTGCGAGCGGTGCACCGCCAGTTCCACCCGCGCCCCTGACCATGCTGCTCGTCCTCGACAACTACGACTCGTTCACCTACAACCTGGTGCAGGAGCTGGGCGGGCTGGGCGCCGAGGTGACCGTGCACCGGAATGACGCCTTCACGGTGGAGGCGGTGGCGGCGCTGGCCCCCGAGGCGATCGTGATTTCTCCCGGTCCATGCACGCCGTCCCAGGCCGGGATTTCCGTGCCGCTTATTCGTGCGCTGGGAGCGGACACCCCGATCCTCGGCGTGTGCCTCGGTCACCAGGCCATCGGCGAGGCGTATGGCGGCCACGTGGTGCGGGCGGGACGCATCATGCACGGGAAGCCGTCCGCCATCGCGCACGACGGCGCGGGGCTCTTTGCCGGCATCCCGTCGCCGGTCCGGGTGATGCGCTATCACTCACTGGTGGTGGAGCGCGCCACGCTCCCCGCCGAACTGGCCGTGACCGCCGTGGCGGCCGACGACCCCGCGGAGATCCATGCGCTCGCCCACCGGGCGCACCCGGTGTGGGGGGTGCAGTTTCACCCGGAGTCGATCCTTACCGACCACGGACGGACGCTGCTGGCCAACTTCCTCGCCCTGGCGCGCCAGTGGCGCGGGGCGCGCTGAGACGGCGAGACGACGACGCGGAGGGTCAGGGGGAGGGCGGCGGCGCGTCCGGTGCGTCCCCCCGGGGGCGGACGACCAGCGACAGCAGCACGCTCCCCGCGAGGATGGACGCCACGATCGCCAGCGAGACGCCGGTGGCGATGTGCAGGTAGCCTGACAGCAGCATCTTCCCCCCCACGAAGGCCAGCACCAGCGCGAGCCCGTACTTGAGGAGGTGAAAGGTGCCGATGACCCCGGACAGGACGAAGTAGAGGGAGCGGAGCCCCAGGATGGCGAAGACGTTCGAGGTGTAGACCAGGAACGGGTCCCGCGTCACGCCGAACACCGCGGGGATGGAGTCCACGGCAAAGACGATGTCGGTGGTCTCGACCAGCGCCAGCACGACGAACAACGGGGTGGCCACCAGACGCAGGGCGCCATCCGCCCCGGGCTCCCGGACGAAGAAGCGCTCCCCGTGGAACTGGGAGGTGATGGGCAGGACGCGCCGCAGCAGCCGGATCACCGGGTTGGCCTCGGGCTCCACCTGCGACTCGCCGCCGAACGCCATGCGCACGCCCGTGAAGAGCAGGAATCCGCCAAACAGGTAGATGATCCAGTGGAAGCGGGCGAGCAGCAGGGCGCCGGCGGCGATCATGGTGCCGCGCATCACGAGCGCGCCCAGGATCCCCCAGAACAGCACGCGATGCTGGAGCGCCGGCGGGATGCGGAAGTAGCCGAAGATGAGGATGAAGACGAACAGGTTGTCCACGGACAGCGCCTGCTCGATCAGGTACCCCGAGTAGAACTCCAGCATGGCCTGCTTCCCCATCGACGTCCCCACCCACCCGCCGAAGGCCAATGCCAGCGTCACCCAGACGGCGCTCCACGACAGCGCCTCGCGCATGCCGACCGCATGGGCGCGTCGGTTGAACACGCCGAGATCGAGCGCGAGGAGGACGAGGACCAGGGCGTTGAAGCCGAACCACCACCAAGTGGGCATCGGAAGCCGGGGAGGGAGCGAAGCACCACGCGTCGCGAGCGGCGCCATGCCGCCCGCGCGTTTGCGATTGCGCGGGGTGTTTCGTATCTTAACTGGCGTGAATTTTGCAAGGAACCATCCCGCCTCCAGTGGACCATGGGCGTCCTCGCGGTGATCCCGGCGCGCCTGGGCGCGACCCGGCTCCCCCGCAAACCGCTGCGCCTCCTGGGCGGGGTGCCGCTGGTGGTGCGCGTGTACCAGCGGGTGGCCGCCGTGGGGGTGGCCGACCGGTGCGTGGTGGCCACCGACGCGGATGAGGTCCTGGCGGCCTGTGCGCAGCACGGGGTTCCCGCGGTGCGGACCGCCGCCCATCACCCGAGTGGCACGGACCGCGTGGCCGAGGTGGCCGCCCACCCCGACTTTGCCGGGGCCCGCGTGATCCTCAACGTGCAAGGGGACGAACCGTTCGTCTCTGCGGAGGCGCTCGCCGGCGCGGTGGACGTGGTGCGGCAGGGGCTGGCCCCCATCGGCACGGCCGCCGCCCCCCTGGATCCGGCCCGCCTGGCGCATCCCGACGTGGTCAAGGTGACCTGCACCGACGACGGACGGGCCCTCTATTTTTCCCGGGCGCCCATTCCGTGGCTGCGGGACGCCGCCGACGCGGCGCACCGCGTGGCGCTGTGCCGCCAGCACGTGGGAGTCTACGCCTACACTCCGTCGGCGCTGGCCCAGTGGGTGGGATGGGCGCCGCACCCGCTCGAGCTGGTGGAGCGGCTGGAGCAGCTGCGCCCCCTGGCGCACGGCCTGCCCATCGGGGTGGCCCGCGTGGCCGCGTCGCTGGCCGGCATCGACACTGAAGACGACTTGCTCGAGGCCAATCGCCGGTGGCCCGCCTTTGCGGCGGCCCATCGGCTCCCTGGTCCCGTGGCCTGATTCCCGACCGCCTCCTGTCCCGACCCCGCTGATGTCTTCCCCCTCCTCCTCCGCCGGCCTCGCCAGCTCCCCGAAGTACATCTTCGTCACCGGCGGCGTCGTCTCCTCGCTGGGCAAGGGGATTGCGGCCGCCTCCCTGGGGCGGCTTCTCGTGGAGCGCGGCTTCCGCGTGACCATGATGAAGCTCGACCCGTACCTCAACGTGGATCCCGGGACGATGTCCCCGTTCCAGCACGGTGAGGTGTTCGTCACCGACGACGGCGCCGAGACCGACCTGGACCTGGGGCACTACGAGCGGTTCCTCGACCGCCCGCTGTCGCAGGCGAACAACATCACCACCGGGCGGATCTACTCCAACGTCATCACCAAGGAGCGGCGCGGGGAATACCTCGGCTCCACGGTGCAGGTCATTCCCCACATCACCGACGAGATCAAGGGCGCCGTGCGCCGGATCGCGCCGGGGAACGACGTGGTGCTGGTGGAGATCGGCGGCACGGTGGGCGACATCGAGTCGCTGCCGTTCCTGGAGGCCATCCGCCAGTTCCGACGCGAGGTGGGGAAGGAGAACGCGATCTTCGTGCACCTCACGCTGGTCCCGTACATCGCGGCGGCCGGGGAGGTCAAGACCAAGCCCACGCAGCACTCGGTGCGCGAACTTATGGAGATCGGCATCCAGCCGGACTTCCTGATCTGCCGCAGCGAGCGCCCGCTGGGCGACGACGTCAAGCGGAAGATCGCGCTCTTCTGCAACGTCGACTTCGGCGCCGTCATCGAGAGCGCCGACGTCCCCACCATCTACCAGATCCCGCTTGCCTTCGAGCAGCAGGGGTTCGCGGAGCGGGTGATGGAGCGGCTGCGCCTCACGGCGCCCACCCCCGACCTCGGGCGGTGGCGCGCCATGGTGCAGCGGATCACCCACCCGACACGCCGCGTCCGCATCTGCGTGGTGGGCAAGTACACCGACTACGTGGACAGCTACAAGAGCGTGCAGGAGGCGCTCATCCACGGGGGGATCGCCAACGAGGTCGGCGTGGAGCTGGCGTGGACGTCCAGCGACCACTTCACCTCCCCCGAGCGCGCGCGGGAGATCCTGGGCGGCTTCCACGGCCTGCTGGTCCCGGGGGGCTTCGGCGTGCGCGGGGTGGAGGGGATGGTGGAGGCCATCCGGGCGGCGCGGGAGCTGGAGATCCCCTTCTTCGGCATCTGCCTCGGCATGCAGGCGGCGATCATCGAATTTGCGCGGCACGTCATGGGGCTGACCGAGGGGCACTCCAGCGAGTTCGCCCCGGAGTGCGCCGATCCGGTGGTCTCCCTGATGGAGTCGCAGCGGGAGGTGACCGACAAGGGCGGCACGATGCGGTTGGGCGCCTACCCCTGCCGCCTCCAGCCCGGGTCGCGCGCGGCGGCCCTGTATGGGCAGGAGGAAGTCAGCGAGCGGCACCGGCACCGCTACGAGGTCTCCAATCGCTATCGCGATGGCTTCGTGGAGCACGGCCTGCGCCTCAGCGGGCTGTCCCCGGACGGCTCGCTGGTGGAGATGATCGAACTCCCCGCCCACCCCTGGTTCGTGGGCTGTCAGTTCCACCCGGAGCTGCAGTCGCGCCCCCTCCGCCCACATCCGCTCTTTGCGGGCTTCGTGCGGGCGGCGGATGAGCGTCGGCGGGCGCAGCAGGGGGACGCGTGATGCCCAAGGGGGCGCTGCCGTGGGACCACGAGCGCCTGTTCCTCATCGCCGGCCCGTGCCAGCTAGAGGACGATACGCTCAACCTGCGGGTGGCCGAGGCGCTGGCGCGCGCGGCGGAGCTGCTCCCCGGCGGGATCATCTTCAAGGCGAGCTTCGACAAGGCGAACCGCTCCAACGTGGACGGGGTGCGGGGACCGGGGCTTGAGGCCGGGCTGGCGGCGCTGGCCCGGGTGCGCGCCGCCACCGGGCTTCCCGTGCTGACGGACGTGCATGAGCCGGCGCAGTGTGCCGTGGCGGCCGAGGTGGTGGACGTGCTGCAGGTGCCGGCGTTCCTGTGCCGGCAGACGGACCTGCTGTTGGCCGCCGGGGCCACCGGGCGGGCGGTGAATGTGAAGAAGGGGCAGTGGATGCACCCCGAGGGGATGCGCGGGGCGGTGCGCAAGGTCGAGGCGGGCGCGGCGCTGGCCGGGCGCCCGGCGGGGCCGTTGGCGGTCACCGAGCGCGGTTCCTTCTTCGGCTACGGCGACCTGGTGGTGGACATGCGCGCCTTTCCGCGCATGGCCGCCGCGTGCGAGGTGCCGGTGATCTTCGACGGTACGCACGCGGTCCAGCGGCCGGGGCAGGGGGCCGGAGGCGCCAGCGGCGGCGCACGCGAATTCATCCCCCCCCTCACGCTGGCGGCGGTGGCCGCGGGCGCCCATGGCCTGTTCCTCGAGACGCACCCGGCCCCCGATCAGGCCCCCAGTGACGGCCCGAACATGATCCCGCTCCACGAGCTGCCGGCGCTGCTGGCCCGCGCCGTCGACGTGTGGGACCGGGTGCGGCGACCGTGATCGATCCCGTGCTGGCGCGCCGCATCCGCATGGTGGGCCTCGACGTCGATGGGGTCCTCACCGACGGCGGCATCTACCTCGGCGCCGTCGAGGCGGCGGGGCAGGGGGCGCCCTTCGAGTTCAAGCGCTACGATATCCAGGACGGCCTGGGGATCCAGCTGCTACGCGCCTGCGGCCTGCAGGTGGTGGTGATCACGGGGCGGGTGTCGGCCTCGGTGGCGCAGCGGGCGCGCGAGCTCAAGGTGGACGCCCTCGTGCAGGACCCCGAGGCGCGCAAGCTGCCCGCGCTGCGTCGGCTGGCGGCCGAACGCGGCGTCGCGCTGGAGGAGGTGGCCTTCGTGGGCGACGACCTCCCCGACCTGGGCGTGCTGCGGGTGGTCGGATTGCCGGTGGCGGTGGGGAACGCCGTGGCCGAGGTGCGGAGCGCCGGTCGCGTGCAGCTGGCCACCCGCGGCGGCCACGGGGCGGTGCGCGAATTTGCGGAGGCGCTGCTGCGGGCGCGGGGCGAATGGGAGGCCGCGGTGGAGCGCTATGTGCGCGAACGGTCCGCCGACCTGGCGGAGGCGGCCGCGTGAGCGCCGCGCAGATCCTGGCCAGCGGGCGGCGGGTGCTGGCGCTGGAAGCTGAAGCGCTGCAGGCCACGGCCGAGGCGCTGGACGAGGGGTTCGCCCGGGCGGTGGCGCTGCTGCAGGCGTGCCGCGGGCGCGTGATCATCGCCGGGGTGGGCAAGTCGGGGCTGATCGGTCGCAAGATGGCGGCCACCTTCACCAGCACCGGCACCCCGGCCACCTTCCTCCACCCGGTCGAGGGATTGCACGGCGACCTGGGGCTGGTGGGTCCGGACGATGTGG
The DNA here is from genome assembly GCA_040380205.1 of Gemmatimonadaceae bacterium. Taxonomy (GTDB): domain Bacteria; phylum Gemmatimonadota; class Gemmatimonadetes; order Gemmatimonadales; family Gemmatimonadaceae; genus Gemmatimonas. The sequence continues at coordinate 3,746 of JBEIJM010000088.1, read as the reverse complement.
CCATTCTCATCTCCAAGAGCGGCGAAAGCGAGGAGCTGCTGGGGCTCCTCGAGGCGCTCGTGCGCCTGGGCGTGCGCCTCATCGCCATCACCGCCGACCCGACCTCGCGGCTGGGCCGTCACGCGGACGAGGTGCTGGCGCTCGGCCGGCGTGAGGAGGCCTGTCCCCACGACCTGGCCCCGACCACCAGCACCACGGTCACGTTGGCGCTGGGCGATGCGCTGGCGGTGGCGCTGCTGCAGGAGAAGGGCTTCCGCGCGGAGGACTTCGCGCGCCTGCACCCGGGCGGCGCCCTGGGTCGCCGGCTCCTCACCCGCGTGCGCGATGTCATGGAGGCGCACGCGCTCCCGATCCTCTCCCCCGAGGCCACCATGCGAGAGGCCGTGGTGGCGCTCGCCGAGCGGCGGGGGATCGGCATCGTGGCGGAGGCGGAGCGCATCCTGGGCGTCGTGACGGCCGGCGACCTCACGCGCCTGCTGGAGCGCGAGGCCGATGTCCTGGGGGTCCCGGTGGCGCAGGTGATGACGCGCGCGCCCAAGGTGGCGCGCGACGAGGAGCTCGGGAGCGCCGTGGTGCGCCGCATGGAGCTGGCCGGCATCATGGCCATGCCCGTGCTGGATGCGCGGGATGCGCTGGTGGGCGTGGTGCACCTGCACGACCTGCTGCGGGCGGGGGTCGCGTGATCATGCGCCGACTCCGGTGGAAGCCGTGGCTGCTGTTCGCGGCGACCGTGCCGCTGCTGGCCGCACGCTGCCCCGCGCGCTCCGCCAAGCGCCCGACCGCTCGCACCACCAAGGTCGCCGCGCCGGTCATCCCCGATTCGGCCGACCAGCTGATCTTCGGGTTGCGCACGATCATGCAGGACCGCGGCGTGAACCGCGGCCTGCTTCTGGCCGACAGCGCGCTGGTGTACGAGGAGGGGACGCGCCTCGAGCTGCGGCGGGTCAATGTCACCTTCTTCACCGGCACCGGGGTCAAGGACGGGGTGCTGACCTCCCGCGAGGGCACCTACAACGCCCGGCTCTCCCGGCTGGACGCCCGGGGGGACGTGGTCGTGCTGCGCGAGGACGGCAAGCGGCTCACCTCGCCCCAGCTGGTCTACGACCAGGCCCGCAACCAGATCTTCACCGACAGCAGCTTCGTCCTTACGGAGCCCAAGCGCCAGATCTCCGGCATCGGCTTCGAGTCCGATCCGCGCCTCACCAACTTCCGGTGCCTGCGCAGCTGCAAAGGCGTGGCACCGGTCAAGGTCCCCACCCGCTGACCATGCGCGCACGGGGCGGAGTCCTTCCGGGTGCGGCACACCGGTGGTGGAGCGTGGGCGTCGCCAGTGCCCTGTTGGCGGCCGTCGGCGCGTGTGCTCCGCGGGGCACGCGGGCGCCGCAGCCCGCCCCGCCCCCCACCGCCGGGGCGGCACCCGAGGCCCGCCCGGTGTCCGCTGATAGCGCCAAGCTCCCCGCCGACAGTGTGAAGCAGGCCCCCGCCGACAGTGTGAAGCAGGCCCCCGCCGACAGTGGGAAGGCCGTCAAGCCGCCGGCCGACAGCGTCAAGCCACCGCGGCGAAAGCCGCGCGCCGCCACCCGGGAGTGCATCCTCGACTTCGACGAGTCGCCCCCGGAGACGCGACTGGTGTACAGCCGCGTCAGCGAGGACGTGGCCAACACCTTCATCGGCGGCGGATTCGTCGGCCACTGCCAGGGGGAGAACAACCGCCTGCGCGCCGACAGCGCCGAGCAGTTCCAGGCCGCCGGCGTGGTCAACCTGTACGGCAATGTGGTGTACGAGGAGCCCGGGAAGCTGCGGCTCACGGCCAACCATGCCACGTACTTCACCCGTGAGGGGCGACTCTATGCCGACGGCAACGTGGTCACCACCCAGCTGCGCACGGGGAGCACGCTGACCTCGAACACGCTGGAGTACTATCGCGAGGTGCCGGGGGGGGCACCGTCGCGCATGGTCGCACCAGGACGCCCCGTGGCTCGCCTGATCGAGCTGGATAGCGTCGGTCGCCCCTCGCCACCGGTGACGATCACCGCCAACACCCTCGAGCAGCGCGGCGATTCGGCCGCCGTCGCCTGGGGGGACGTGGTCATCAATCGCGAAACCATCGCCGGCTACGCCGACTCGGCCACCTTCGACAACGGCACCGAGCGAGCGCGACTCATCCGCGGGGCGCGCATCCGCAACCTCGACTCCACCCAGGCCTTCACCCTGACCGGCGACACGATCGACCTGTTCACGGCGCAGCGCCAGCTCACCCGCGTGGTGGCGCTGCACAAGGGGACGGCCGTCAGCGCCGACGTGCGACTCGAGTCGGAGCGGATCGACCTGCGCCTGGTGGCGCAGCAATTGGAGGAGGCCTACGCCTCCGGCGAGGGGCGGTCGGTGGCGCGCACCGCCACGCAGGACGTGGACGCCGACTCGCTGCACATTCGGCTGCCGGGACAGCGCGTGCGCGAGCTGCGCGCCGTGGGCGGAGCCGCCGCGCGCGGCATGCCCGATACCACCCGGATGGTCACCGAGGACCCCGACCTGCTTCGCGGGGACAGCCTCTACGCCTGGTTCGACTCCACCAGTGCGCCGACCGACAGCGCCGGACGGCCGGCGGCGAAGGACACGGCCGGCGCCACCGTGCGGGAGATCCAGGCGATCGGTTCGGCCAGCTCCCTCTTTCAGATGGCCTCGCGCGAGGGGCGCACCAAGCCCCCCAGCATCACCTATACGCGCGGCCGGCGGATCACCGTGCAATTCGACAGCGGCGCGGTGCGGCGCGTGCGGGTGGACTCGGCGGCCTCCGGCCTGTTCCTCGAACCCGCGCCGGATTCGCTGGCTGACACGACGGGCGCCGGCACCCGCCCGCGGCCCGCCTCCAACGGGTCACGCCCACCGGCGCCACCGCGGCCGCCTGGTGGTGGCCGCGCCTCCCCGGTCTACCTGCGCCGAACCCCATGACCGACGAGCCCTCGTCCTCCGCTGCGCCCCCGGGCGTTCCCGATGCGCTCCGGTCGCTCGTCGACGAGCGCCTCGGCGCCGACCGCGCCGGCGTGCACGTGCTGGCCGCGGCGCTCGCCGTGGCCGATGCCGACGGCGACGTCCCGTTCCACCTGCTCGTCCATCGCTATCGCGAGTGGCATCCGGAGGTGGGGCAGGTGCCGCTGGACGAGCTCCGCAGCCATGTGGCGGCAGTGCTGCCGCGACTGGCGGTTGCCCGGCTGCTGGTGCCGCTGGGTGACGGCGTGCCCACCCCGGAGTCGCACCTGCGGCTCGAGGGGGAGCTGGGCGGGCTTGAGGCTGCCATTCGGGCCGACCTCGCCGAGCAGCTGCGGCAGCAGGGCGCCGCGACGCCCCGGGGTGGGCCGCGCCCCGAAGCGGTCACCGCCGCCCCCGGCGCCGTGCTGGCCGCCTCGGGGCTGGTGAAGGTGTACCGCGGACGGCGCGTGGTGAACGACGTGGCCCTGCGGGTCGCCCAAGGGGAGATTGTGGGGTTGTTGGGCCCCAACGGGGCTGGCAAGACCACCACCTTCTACATGCTGGTCGGGCTCATTGCTCCCCAGGCGGGGACCATCGCCCTCGACGGCCGGGACATCACGGCCATGCCCATGTATCAGCGGGCCCGGCAGGGCGTGGGCTATCTCGCGCAGGAACCCTCGGTCTTCCGGAAGCTCACCGTCGAGGAGAACATCCTCGCCATTCTGGAGACGCTGCCGCTCCCGGCCGCCGACCGCGCCGCCCGCCTGGAGCTCCTG
>JBEIJM010000087.1:0-13730 GCA_040380205.1 Gemmatimonadaceae bacterium | reverse complement strand
CCTGGTGTTTCCGTTCACGATCGAGGAGTAGCCCCGCATGGCCGCATCCGCTCCCGCCGCTCCGCGCGGCGTTGACGCCTTCCTGGTGGTGGCCGTGGCGGCGTGCGTCGCGGCGTGCGCGCGCGCCCTCTGGTTCACCCCCGTGGACGCCATGCTGGGCGCGGCGCAGAAGATCTTATACGTGCATGTCCCCGCGGCGATCTACGGGCTGTACGTCTCCTGCTCGCTGCTGGCGGTGGCCAGCCTGATGTACCTGTGGATCAAGGACCCGCGCATCGACCGGCTGGCCGAGGCGTCGGCGGAGCTGGGGCTGGTGTTCATGGGGATGGTGCTGGTGACGGGGCCCATCTGGGCGCGCACCAGCTGGGGGACGTGGTGGGTGTGGGAGGCCCGCATCACCAGCACGCTGTTCCTGTGGATGCTGGTGCTGGGCTACCTGGTCTTGCGGGGCGCGGTGGAGAGTGCGGAGCAGCGCGCGCGGCTGTCGGCGGTGATGGGATCGCTGGCGGCGCTGCTGGTGCCGTTCGTGCACCTCACGGTGAAGCTGTTCCGCGGCATGCACCCGCAACCGGTGGTCCTCAAGCCCGAGGCGCCGTCGCTGCCCGGGGAGATGCTCCTCACGTTTCTGCTGGCGCTGGGGGCGTTCTCGCTGCTGTACGTGGCGCTGCTGCGGCTGCGGCTGCGGTGGGCGGCGCTGCGCGACGCGCGGCTGGCGCTGGAGGGGGCGTGACCGTGCCCGTGACGTCCTGGCAGGACACGCTGGCGCCGGCCCCCGCGGCGTCCGCGCCGTCCACCGAGGGGCAGGTGGCGTACGTCCCCCGCGCCGGCGGGCCGCCGGACACCTCGGCGTACATGTGGGCCGGTTACGCCATCACGGCGCTGTGCTACGGCGGCTACCTGTGGCTGCTGCTGCGGCGGATGGCCCGGGAGCGGGCGGCGCAGCGGCCGTGACGGCTGCCGCGGCGCTCCCGTTGCGCGGGGTGCGCGTGGCGGTCACGCGGGCGGTTGGGCGCGGCGCGGTGCTGGAGGAGGCGCTGCGGGCCGCGGGAGCCACCATCCACACGGTCCCCCTCACGCGGACCGTGCCCTTGGATCCCGCGCCGTTGCGCGCCGCCGCCGCTCGGCTGGCCGCCTTCGACTGGATCCTGCTCACCAGCGTGAACGCCGTGGCGCCGCTGGCGGAGGCGGTGGCCGCCGCGGGCACCGGGGCGCTGATGGCCGATCGGCGTCTGGCGGTGGTGGGGGAGGCCACGCTGGCCGCCGCCGCCGCCCAGGGGTGGCCCGCGCCGGCGCTGCGCCCCGAGCGCGCGCACGCGGAGGGGATGGTGGACGCCTTCGCCGCGCGCACCGATGTGGAAGGGGCGCGGATGCTGTACCCCGCCGCCGCCGGGGCGCGCGACGTGCTCCCCGCCGGCGTGCGCGCGCTGGGGGCCACGGTGGAGGTGGTCCCCACGTATGTCACCGAGACCGATCCGGCGGGGCAGGCCCAGCTGGCCGCGTTGGTGGCGGCCGGGGCGCTGGATCTGGTGCTGGTGGCCGCGCCCAGCGCGGTGGACGCGCTGCAGGCCGCGCTCCCCCCCGAGTGGGCGGCGCGGGTGCCGGTGGGGTGCATTGGCCCCGTCACGGCCCGGGCCGCCCGGCTGGCGGGCTTTCCGGTGCGGGTGGAGGCCCCCGACCCGGCCCCCGGGGCGTGGGTGGCGGCCATCGCGCGGGCCATCGGGGGCGCAGGCACCGGCGGCCGCTGAGCGTCACGGCGGCTTTACGGACCGGCGGTCTGGACCGTATGCTTGGGGCATGTCCCCACTCGTGGTCCGCATCGGCACGCGCTCCAGCGCCCTGGCGCTGTATCAGGCCCAGCAGGTGGCCGCCGCGCTCGAAGCGCTGGGTGTCCCCAGCGAACTGGTCACCTACACCACCATCGGTGACCGCATCCTCGACAAGCCCCTGGCCGCCATCGGCGAGAAGGGGCTGTTCACCGCCGAGCTGGAGGCCGACCTGCTGGCGGGGCGCACCGACTGTGCGGTGCACTCGCTCAAGGACCTCCCCACTGCCGATCCCGACGGGCTCATGCTGGTGGCGCTGTTGCCGCGGGAGGACCCGCGGGATGCGCTGGTGACGGCGCCGGGCGTCACCGCCCGCACGCTCGCCGAGTTGCCGCACGGCGCGCGCGTGGGGACGTCGTCGTTGCGCCGGCGCGCGCAGCTGGCCGCGGCGCGCCCCGACCTGGTGCTGTGCGAACTGCGCGGCAACGTGGGAACGCGGCTGCGCAAGATCGACGAGGGGCAGGTGGACGCCGCGCTGCTGGCCGCCGCCGGGTTGCGGCGTCTGGGGTTGGGGGACCGCATCGTGGCGCTGCTGGACGCCCCGGGGGGGCTGGCGGCGCCGGGGCAGGGGGCCATTGCCGTGCAGGCCCGCGCCGAGGATGGCAGGCTGCGCGAGGTGCTGGCGCAGCTGGACCATGCGCCCACGCGCTTTGCGGTCACCGCCGAGCGGGCACTGCTGGCGTCGTTGGAGGGCGGGTGCCAGGTCCCCATTGGGGCGGCGGCGGTGGGGACGGTGCACCAGATGACGTTGCACGGGGTGGTGGCGGCGCTGGACGGGAGCCGCGTCGTGCGCGGGGCCATTGCTGTGGACCCGGCCGACCCGGCGGCGTCGGGGACCGCGCTGGCGGCGCAGCTGCGCGCCACCGGGGGCGCCGAGATCTTGGCCACGCTGCGCCCGCGGCCCGCGACGAGCGAGGCGGAGGTGAACGCGGCCGCGTCAGCGGAGGCCGCGTCAGCGGAGGCCGCGTCGTGAGCGCCGGGGCTGGGCATCCGCTGGTGACCCCGCTGCCGGGGGATGTGCCGGTGGTGCCGCCGCTGGTGCGACCGCGGCGGCTGCGGCGCAGCGAGGCGGTGCGGCGCGTGGTGCGCGAGACGCGGCTGGACCCGGCGCAGTTCCTCTGGCCGCTGTTCGTGCGCGCGGGGCACGGCGTGCGTACCCCCATCGGCTCCATGCCCGGCGTGGAGCAGACCTCGGTGGACGAGCTGCTGCGCGACGCCGAGCGGGCGGTGGCGCACGGCGTGGGGGGGATCCTCCTGTTCGGGATCCCCGAGCACAAGGACGCCATCGGCTCGTCGGCGTGGGACCCGCACGGCCCCGTGCCGGCGGCGGTGCGCGCGGTGAAGCGCGAGTTCCCCGGGCTGCTGGTGGTGACCGACGTGTGCCTGTGCGAGTACACCGCGCACGGCCACTGCGGCGTGCTCACCGAGGAGGGGATGGTGCACAACGACGCCACGCTCACGCTGCTGGGGCGCGAGGCGGTGGCGCACGCCGAGGCGGGGGCGGACATCGTGGCGCCCAGCGACATGATGGACGGGCGCGTGGGGCACCTGCGCCGCGCGCTGGACGCGGCGGGCTTTGCCGACACGCCCATCATGAGCTACGCGGTGAAGTACGCGTCGGCGTTCTACGGGCCGTTCCGCGAGGCGGCGGAGTCCACCCCCGCCTTCGGCGACCGGCGCAGCTACCAGATGGATCCGGCCAACGTGCGCGAGGGGCTGCGTGAGGCGCGGCTGGATGTTGCCGAGGGGGCGGACATTTTGATGGTGAAGCCCGCGGGGGCGTACCTCGACGTGATTGCCGCGGTGAAGGCGGCCACGGGGATGCCGCTGGCGGCGTACCAGGTGAGCGGCGAGTACTCGATGATCAAGGCCGCCGCGGAGCGCGGGTGGATTGACGGCGACCGCGCCATGCTGGAGTCGCTCACCGCGATCACCCGCGCGGGCGCCGACCTGGTGATCACCTACTTCGCCGTCGAGGCGGCAGCGCGGCTGCGGCTGGGGTAGCGACGGCGCGCACCCCGGCGGTTGGCTGGGCTACCCCCTCGCCGGCACCACGTCGGCATAGCCGCCGCGATAGTACCCCAGCGGGGCGCCCTCCTCCGTCCCCGCCGCCGCCACCTCCCCCACGTAGATCACATGGTCCCCTGCCGGGTGCCGCGCCACGATGCGGCACCCGAGCCACCCCACCGCCCCCTCCAGCACCGGCACCCCGGGCTCGGCCATGCGGTGCGCCACCCCGGCAAAGCGGTCCTCCACCTTGCTGGCGAAGCGCTGCGACAGCGCCTGCTGCGACGCCGCCAGGATGTTCACCCCCAGCACGGCGCGGGTGGCCAGCAGCGGCGCCAGCGTGGCGTTGGTGCCGATGCACACCAGCACCAGCGGCGGCGACAGGCTGAGCGACGAGAACGCGCTCACGGTCATGCCGTGCGGCCGCCCCGCGTCGTCGGTGGTGGTCACCACGGTCACGCCGCTGGCAAAGCGCCCGAGCACGGCGCGGAACAACCCGGGATCAATCACGGCAGGCGGTGCGGAATCGAAGGCATCGGTCATGCGCGGAAGCTAGCGGGCCCCTCAAGCACCCCCGGTCGGGGGCGCCCTGTCGGGAGCGCCCCGTCACCACCGCCAAGCATCGGGGGGCGCCCCGCCCGCTACCGGGTGCCCAAGAGCGCCACCACCGCCCCCACCACGGTGGCCAGCAGGTTCACCGCGTCATTGTCCAGCCACCGCCATCCCCCCGCCCGCTGCGTGGGCGCGCCACACGCATGCGGGTCCTGCTCGGTGGCCATCTGGCACGTCGGGCACCACCGGCGCTGCTGCCCCCACGCCCCCAGCAGCGTGTCCGCCACGGCGCCCACCGTCCCCGCGGCCGTCACCACGCCCGCGGCGCGCCACGGGATCACCCCCAGCGCCGCCGCCACCGCCGCCACCGCCGCCGCGCTGACCACCAGCGCCAGCGACCCCACCAGGGTCACCGCCCCCGACGTCCCCGGGGGGACACGGGTTCGCGTGCGCAGCGACCATGGGGTCCCTCCCCACCACGTCCCCACCTCGGTGGCCAGCGTGTCGGCCCCCGCCGCCGCCAGCGCCCCGGCCGCCCCCGTCAGCGCCAGAGGCGCCAGCGTGGGCGCCCCCGTGGCGGGGGCCGCCAGCGCCACCAGCATACCCAGGGCATACACGCCGCCATTGGCCAGCACCTGCCACGCGTCCCGCGGCCCCCCCTTGGCCACCACGCCACCGGTGCGCGCCGCCTTGCGCGCCTGCCCCGCGCGCGACCACCCGGCGGTCCACACGAACCACGCCACCAGCAGCGCCCCGGTCCCCGCGCCGCCGGCCATGGCGCATGTGCCCACCGCGGTGGCCGCCACCGCGCCGCGCGCCGACAGCGCCCCCGCCCGGTACCCGCTCCCCGCCACCGCGGCCGACAGGAGCCCGCCACCTGCGATCGCCGCCATGCCCCCAATCATCTCCGAACCATCCCCGCCCGCCGCACGCGGCGCAAGAGGCGGTGCGGTGGCACCGCCCGCTGGGCCCTGGCACCGCCTCCGCTTGTATGCCTCAACCATGCGGCGTTAGGATGCGGGGGCATGTCCCACCCCTTTCCTCCTCGCGACCGCACCCCGTCGGCCGCCGCGCCTGCGGTGGGCGCCGCCGCCACGCCGTCGCAGCCGGTGCCTCCGCCCCAGGACGCCCGCTATCCGCTGGCGCTGCTGGAGGCCGTGAAGGCCATCGACACTCCCGACAACGACTGGGACGTGGAGCTGGTGGAGGAGCTGCGCACCAAGCGGCTGGGGCTCAGCGCCACCGTGCAGCAGCAGATCCGCCGCTACGCCGAGGCGGCCCGCGTGCGGCAGGCGGTGGGGGGGGAGGAGGTGGCGCAGCTGGCGCGGCTCATCGGGCGCCGTCCCGACGCCGACCAGGCGTTTCGCGAGGCGGGGCGGCGGTGGGCGCGCGGTGTGGTGGCCAGCAGCAGCCCCACGCGGCGCCGCGCCGCGCGCGCGCTGCCGGGGTGGATTGGCCGCCCCGTGGCGCTGGGGCTGCTCAAGGCCATCGCCGCGCGCGCGCTGGGCGGCCGCCTGGTGCGGCAGGGCGGGGCCCTGCTGCTGGAGCTGCGCACCCCCGTGGCCGTGGACCGCGGCGTCACCCCGTCGCCGTGCGTGGTGTACGAGGCCGCCTTCCGCGAGGCGCTCCGCGAGGTGGCCGGCGTGGAGGGGGCGGTGGATCATGTGCAGTGCCGCGTGCGCGGTGATGACCGCTGCGAGTGGCGTGTCGACTGGCGGCGCGGCTGACGCCGTTCGGGTTTCCCCTTCGTCCCTGGTGCGTGCCATGCTGACTCCCGCCCTGCTCCCCCGCCTGCAGCAGCTGCTCGCCGAGGCCGACCTGGACGGCTGGCTGCTGTACGACTTCCGCGGCACCAACGCCATCGCGCAGGGGATGCTGGGGTTCGAGGGGATGGTCACGCGGCGCATCTTCGCGCTCGTCCCGCGCGAGGGGCTCCCCATCGGCATCGCGCACGCCATCGAGCCCAACCCGTGGGCGCGCTGGCCCGCCGCGTGGCCGCTGCGGCGCTACACCGGATGGCGGCAGCTGGAAGCCGAGGTGGCGGCGCTGGTGGCGGGGAAGCGCGTGGCCATGGAGTACTCCCCCGGCGACGCCATCCCGTACCTGGACCGCGTTCCGGCCGGCGTGCTGGAGCTGGTGCGCGCGGCCGGGGGCACGGTGGTGTGCTCCGGCGACCTGGTGTCGCAGGTGTATGCCACGTGGACCCCCGCGCAGCGCGCCTCGCACGAGCGCGCCGCGGCGCACATCGCGGCCATCGCGCGCGAGGCCATCGCGCACGCGGGGGCGATGGTGGCGGCCGGGACGCCGGCGGCGGAGCACGAGCTGCAGGCGCGCATTCTGGAGGCCTTTGCGCGCGCGGGGTTGGAGACCGACCATGGCCCCGACGTGGCCGCCTCCGAGAACGCCGCCAACCCGCACTACGCCCCCTCGGCCGATGCGCCGCGGCTGGTGCGCGGCGGCGACGTGCTGCTGGTGGACCTGTGGGCGCGCGAGCCCGGCGGGGTGTACGCCGACCAGACGTGGATGGCCACGCTGGGGGCGCCGTCGTCGCGCGTGGCGCACATCTGGGAAGCGGTGCGCGACGCGCGCGACGCGGCGCTTTCGCTGCTGGGGGCGCGGATTGCCGCGGGGGCGCCGGTGCGCGGCGCCGAGGCCGATGACGCGGCGCGCGCAGTGATCGAGGGGCGCGGCTACGGCCCGCACTTCTGGCACCGCACCGGGCACAGCATCGACGCGCGCGAGCTGCACGGGTCGGGGCCGCAGATCGACCACCTGGAATCGCGCGACGACCGGCTGCTCATCCCGGGCGTGGGGTTCTCCATCGAGCCCGGCGTGTACCTGGAGGGGGAGTTGGGGGTGCGCTCCGAGGTGAACGCCTTCGTGGCGGAGGACCACCTGCTGGTCACCCCCGCCGAGCCGCAGCGCGACCTGTTCGTCGTGTGACCGACGCGGGACGCGCCCGCGGGCGCGCCGCCCTGGGGGCATGCCTCCGCGGGGGGCTGTGCGCCGCGGTGCTCCTGGTCGGATGCACGGCGGTGGGCGAGGGCACGCGCGCCGACGCGGCGACCGGGGAGGTGTCGGCCGCGGGCGAGCGGGCGGGCCCCGAGGTGGCGCGCGTGGACCGGGCCGGGCGTGGCGATGAGGCGCGTGCCGCGCCGGAGGGGGCGGCGGTGTTGGCGTTGGCCAATGCCGTGCCGGGGGGACGCTACACCACCCAGGCCGTGCAGGATGGCGGCGTGGTGGAGGGGCGCATCACCGATCGGCGGCCGGAGCGCGGGGTGACCCGGGACAGCTCCGTGGTGCCCACGCACGACCTGGCCGCGTGCCGTCCGTTCACCGAGACGCGCGTCCCCAGCCGCGAGGGCGGGGTGGGTGACGCGGTGGTGTGGCTGGCCGGGGTGCGCACCGGTCCGGCCGACACGAGCACGTGGCGTCCGCGGCTGGAGCTGGACGGCTGTCGTCTGCAGCCGCGGGTGCAGCGGGTGCGGGTGGGGAGCACCGTGCAGGTCGCCTCGTATGACGCCATGTCCAGCCGCCTGCGCTTCACCACCGATGCCGACCCTGCCCAGCCGCTGGCGCTGGTGTCGTTCACCGACGCCGGACAGGTGGTGCCGGTGGAGGGGGTGGCGCGCACGCCGGGAATCGTGCGCGTGCGGGACGACCGGCACCCGTGGGTGCTGGGGGTGCTGGCCGTGGCGCCGCACCCGTGGGTGGCCGTCACGGAGCCGGACGGCCGCTTTCGCTTTGACGCGGTGCCGCCGGGGCGCTACACGCTGGTGGTGTGGCAGGAGGCGCTGGGAACGCGCACGCAGCCGCTGCGGGTGGAGCCCGGGGTGACCGTGCGGCTCACCGTGGACTACTAGACCGCGCCCCCACGCGCCCGTCGGGGCGCGTCCATGGGACCGTGGCTACGCGCGCCCCAGGTCGTGCAGGCGGGCGAACAGCCCGCCGGGGTGCGCCAGCAGCGCCTCGTGCGTCCCCTCCTCCACCACGGCGCCCGCATCCAGCACCACCACCCGGTGCGCCCGCCGCACCGTGCTCAGGCGGTGCGCAATCAGCAGCGTGGTGCGGCCGTGCAGCAGCTCGGCCAACGCCTCCTCCACCAGCCGTTCGCTCTCGGTGTCCAGGCTGGAGGTGGCCTCGTCCAGGATGACCACGGCGGGGTCCTTGAGGAACACCCGCGCCAGCGCCACGCGCTGGCGCTGCCCGCCGGAGAGCATGACGCCCCGCTCCCCCACCAGCGTGTCCCAGCCGTCCGGAAGGCGCTCGATGAACTCCCAGGCGTGGGCGGCGCGCGCGGCGCGCTCGACCGCCTCGGGCGGGGCGTCCGGGCGCGCGTAGGCGATGTTCTCGCGGATGGTGCCGCTGAACAGCACCGGCTCCTGCGGCACCACCCCGATCGCCCCGCGCAGCGCGGCCAGCGACAGCGTCCGGATGTCCGCGCCGTCCAGCGTGATGCGCCCGGCGGTGACGTCGAAGAAGCGCGGCAGCAGGCTGGCGAGGGTGGTCTTCCCCGCCCCCGAACGCCCCACCAGCGCCACCACCTCCCCGGGGGCCAGGGTCAGGGTGAGGTCGCGCACCGCGGGCGGGGCCCCAGGCGCGTAGGCAAAGGAGACCCCCTCGAACGCGACGGCGCCGCGCACCGGCTGCGCCAACGCGCACGGGGCGTCGGGATCCTGGATGGCGGGTACGGTGTCCAGGAGCTCGAAGGTGCGCTGGGCGGCGCCCGCCGCCTCCTGGAAGTGCCCGAACAGCGACGCCAGCGACCCCACGGCGGCGGCCACGAACAGCGCATAGAACAGGTAGGCCACCAGCGCGCCGGCGGTGAGCCGCCCCGCCAGCACCTGCACCCCGCCCTGCCAGAGCACCACCGCCACGGCGCCGAAGGCCACGAACCCCACCACGCTGAAGAACAGCGCGCGGGTGCGCGCCCGCGACACGGCCACCGTCACCAGCGCGTCCAGGCGCGTGGCAAAGCGCGCCGCCTCCTCTTCCTCGCGGGTGAAGCTCTGCACGGTGCGGATGGCCCCGAACGCCTCGTCGGCCATCCCCATCGCCTCGGCCACGCGGTCCTGCACCGTGGTGGTGGCGCGGCGCAGCGCGCGCCCGAACAGCAGCGCGGCCCCCACCACCAGCGGCACCACCGCCAGCGTGGTGAGGGTGAGCCCCGGGTTGGTGACGAACAGCATCACCACGCCCCCCACCAGGAACAGCAGCTGCCGGGAGAGCTCGGACACCCAGGTGGCGAGGAACGACTGCAGCACCCCCAGGTCGGCGGCCAGGCGGCTGGTGAGCTCGCCGGTGCGGCGCGCCGCGAAGTACGCCGCGTCCAGCCGGATGGCGTGGGCGAACGTCCGCACGCGGAGCGCGGCGACGATGCGCTCGGTGGTGCTGCTGAGGAGGAACACCTGGCCGAAGTTGGCCAGCGCCTGCACCCCGAAGACGCCCAGCAGCAGGAGGGTGAGGCGGTCGAGGGCCGCGCGGTCGCGCGCCTCGAAGGCGGCGTCCAGGAGCACGCGCAGCACGGCGGGGAACACCAGCCCCGCGGCGGCGGCCACCACCAGCAGGACGGCGGCGATCGCCAGCCGCGCGGCGTGGGGGCGCAGCAGCGGCCGCAGGCGCGCCAGCGCGAACCCCCCGCCGGAGAGCCGAGGCGTCAGGCGCGCCACGCGCGATCCAGCGCCATCGCGAGGTACAGGAGCGCCAGGTACAGCAGCGAGAACTTGTACAGCCACCACGCGGGTCCCGACCACGGCGCCCCGCGCCGCGCCGCCGCGGGGATGCGCCACACCCCCCCCCCCAGCAGCGCGTTCAGCAGCAGCGCCGAGGCCAGGTAGAACGCGCCGAAGGCGCCCGTGAGCACCGGCAGCAGCGTGAGCGCCACCAGGATGACGGTGTACCACCCCATCTGCCGCATCGTCTCCCGCTCCCCCCACACCAGCGGCGCCATGGGCACGCGCGCGCGCCCGTAGTCGGCCTGCTTGAGCAGCGCCAGCGCCCAGAAGTGCGGCGGGGTCCAGTAGAAGACGATGAGGAACAGGCACAGCGCGGTCAGGTCGAGCGTCCCCGTGACCGCGGCCCACCCCACCAGCGGGGGGAAGGCGCCGGCGGCGCCGCCGATGACGATGTTCTGCGGCGAGGAGCGCTTGAGCCAGCGGGTATAGATGAAGACGTAGAAGTAGAACCCGCCCAGCGCGAGGAGCGCGCTGAGCACGTTCACGAAGTGGGCCAGCATCCAGGTGGCCAGCGTGGCGCAGGCCACGCCGAAGGCGAGCACCTGCACCGGCGTCATCCGGCCGCTGGGGATTGGGCGCAGCCGCGTGCGCGCCATCACGTCGTCGATGTCGCGGTCGAGATACATGTTGACCGCGTTGGCCCCGCCGGCCATGAGGTAGCCTCCCAGCGTGACCAGCAGCACCGTGGCCAGCGACGGGGCGCCCGCGGCGTACATCGGCGCCACGGTGGTCACCAGCAGGAGCGAGATGATGCGCGGCTTGGTGAGCGCGATCAGGTCGCGGGCCAGCGGGGTGGCGGGGGCGCCGGCCGCCGCCCCCGCCGGCGTGCCCTCCGCCGACGGCTCGCGCACGGCCTGCCCACTCACCGCGTCCCCGCCGCGGCGGGGCTGGCCGCGTCACCCCCCGCGGCGGTGCGGGCGAGCAGCGTCATGGTCACCGCCGTCACCCAGATGAAAATGCCGGTGGCCTGGTGGAGCGAGCGCACCACGCCGGGGAAGCCGCCGGTGACCATCCACCCGGCCCACACGACCTGCAGCACCCCCAGCGCCATCCCGATCCACGCCCACCGCTGCAGCGGGGCGGGCTCGGCGCGCTTGCGGAAGAGGAACGGCAGCGCGGCCAGGTGCAGCACCAGCAGGTAGGCCAGCACGCGGTGCGTGAGCTGGATGTGCTGCGCGCCGCCCCCCAGCGATCCCGGGCCGCACAGCGGGAAGCCCGCGCACGCCACCGCGGCCCCCTCCACCTTGGCGGTCAGCCCGCCCAGCAGCACCACCACCAGCGCCAGCGCGGCGGCGGCGGTGCTCCCGCCGATGGCGGTGCGCGCCCCGGTCACGGCCAGGGAGGCGCGCCCCAGCGCCCCGGCGCGGAGCGCCGCCGCCACCAGCACCGCCAGCAGCGAGGCGGCCAGCAGCTTGTGCACCACCGTGGCCCACGCGGGGTTGCCGGTGAACACCGTCACCGCGCCGAACAGCGCGGGGGCAAACCAGAGCGCCACCGCCCGCCGCGCGGCGGGCCACACGCCACCGGCCGCCCCCACCGCGGGCACGCCGCGCGCGCGCCACGCCGCCACGGCCAGCGCCGCCACCGCCGCGAAGAGCGCCAGCGCCAGGTAGCGGTGCATCACCTCGATGACGAGGTCCATCCGCTCGAACGGCGGGAACCAGTAGCCGTAGCAGGTGGGCCAGTGGTCGCCGCACCCCATGCCGGAGCCGGAGATGCGCACGATGGCGCCGAAGACGATGTGCAGCAGCGCCACGCCGAGGGCGGCGAGCGCGAACCGGCGCACGGGGGCCGGGACGGGAAAGGCGGCAGGAGCCATCGGAGGAGTCAGTTGGGGAGGGCGCGCCAGGCGCCAAGCCACACGGCGACCAGCGCCACCACGGGGAGCACCGCCCACGCCACTTCGGCGCCGCGGTGCGGGGCCGGCACCTGGGTGCCGGGGGGAGGGGGCCCCTCCGCGCGCAACGCCGCGCGAATGATGAACCCCTGGGCCACCAGGCAGGCCACGACCGACGCCCAGAACAGCGCGGCCGCGACCCCTGGCGGGAGGACGGAAGTCGGGGGGGCAAGCATGCGCGAATAGTAGGCGAGTGCGCGCGGGGAATCGCCCCCCCTCCGGTCGCGGCCTGGAGGCCTCCCGGGGGGGGCGCGACGCCCCGTGCGGGCGGGCGTCCCGCGCGCTAGGCTTTGGCCATGCCCTCTTCCCCTTCTGCCGCCTCCCCCGCCGCCGCGCCCCCCGAGGCCCTGCCGCGCCAACTTGGCCTCTGGAGCGCCATCGCGGTGCTTGTGGGCACCACCATCGGCTCGGGGATCTTCCGCTCCCCGGCCGGGATCGCCGACAAGCTGCCGGGCCCCCTCCCCATGCTGGCCGTCTGGGCCACCGGCGGGGTGTTCGCCCTGTGCGGCGCGCTCACCTTGGCCGAGCTCTCCGGGGCGATGCCCCGCACCGGCGGCTACTTCGTGTACATCCGCGAGGCGTGGGGGCGGCTGCCGGCGTTCCTGTACGGCTGGACCGAGCTCACCCTCATCCGTGCCGCGGCGCTGGGGGGGATCTCCCTCACCTTCGGCGAGTACCTGCTGCGCGGGCTGGGGTACGACCCCGCGGTGGCGCCCTACGACCAGGTGGCGCACTACGTGGCCGCCGGTGCGCTGGCGCTGATGGCCACCATCAACGTGGTGGGGCTGCGGTGGGGGGCGCTGGTGCAGAACGTGACCACGCTGGCCAAGTACGGCGGCCTCATGGCCATCGTGGTGCTGGCGCTGGCGCTGGGGCTCCCCGCCACCGGCGGGCACTTCACCCCTGCCGCGCCGCCGGGGAGCTTCTCGGTGTCCGCCTTCGGGCTGGCGCTGGTGTCGGTGCTGTGGGCGTTTGACGGGTGGGGGGACCTCTCCAAGGTGGCCGGGGAGGTGGACGACCCGCGCCGCACGCTGCCGCGCGCCATCGTGCTCGGGACGCTGGCCATCATCGCCATCTACCTGCTGGCCAACGTGGCGTACCTCAGCGTGCTCTCCATCGAGGAGATCCGCGGGGCGCGGCTGGTGGCCGCCGACGTGGCGCAGCGGCTCATCGGCCCCGTGGGGGTCACGCTGGTGTCGCTCACGGTGATCCTCTCCACCTTCGGGTCGGTGAACGGTTCGCTGCTCACCGGGCCGCGGATCTTCTTCGCCATGGCCGACGACGGGCTGTTCTTCCGCCAGGTGGCGCAGGTGCACCCCCGCTTCCGCACGCCGCACGTGGCGGTGCTCATGACGGCCACGCTGGGGATCGCCTTCGTGCTGCTGCGCACCTTCGAGCAGCTGGCGGACATCTTCGTGACGGCGTCGCTGGTGTTCTACATCCTCAGCATCGGGGCGGTGTTCCGGCTGCGCCGGCGCCCCGACTGGAACCCGCCGGTGCGCACGCCGCTGTACCCGCTGGTGCCGGCGCTGTTCTGCGGGGCCACGGCGTTCCTGATGGCCAATGCGCTGGTCGACCCCGCCACGCGGTGGGGGACGCTGGGGGTGTTCGGGGTGATCCTGCTGGGGGTGCCGGTGTACTACCTCACCGTGGGGCGCCGCGCGCGCTGAGCCCCGGGTGGTCGCCCCGGCGCACCGGGGCGGGTGTGGGGGGGGG
>JBEIJM010000086.1:0-13819 GCA_040380205.1 Gemmatimonadaceae bacterium | reverse complement strand
GTCATGTCGAGGTCGGCGTCGGGGAGGACGACGAGGTGGTTCTTGGCGCCGCCCATGGCCTGCACGCGCTTGCCGTGGCGCGCGGCGGTCTCGTAGACGTGCTGCGCGATGGGGGTGGAGCCGACGAACGACACCGCCTGCACGCGCGGGTCGGTGCAGAGGGCGTTGACCGCCTCGGCGTCGCCGTGGAGGACGTTGAGGACGCCCGGCGGGGCGCCGGCCTCGACGAACAGCTCGGCGAGGCGCACGCCGGTGGAGGGGTCGCGCTCGGAGGGCTTGAGGATGACGCAGTTGCCGGTGGCGAGGGCGGGGCCGAGCATCCAGAGCGGCACCATGGCCGGGAAGTTGAACGGCGTGATGGCGGCGACCACGCCCAGCGGCTGGCGGAGGGAGTGCATGTCGATGCCGCGGGCGACGCCGTCGCTGAACTCCCCCTTCATGAGGTGGGGGATGCCGCAGGCGAATTCCACCACCTCGAGGCCGCGCTGCAGCTCGCCGCGCGCGTCGGCGACGACCTTGTCGTGCTCGCGGGCGATGAGGCGCGCCAGCTCGTCGGCGTGGGCGAGGCACAGCTCGCGCCAGCGGAAGAGGATGCGGGCGCGGTCGAGGGGGGAGCGCTCGCCCCAGGCGGGGAAGGCGGCGGCGGCGGTGGCGAGGGCCGTCTCGATGTCGGTGGCGTCGCCCAGGGGGACGTGTGCGCGGACCGCGCCGCTGGCCGGATGGAAGGCGGGGGCGGTGCGGGCGGTGTGGCCGTCGTGGCGCGCGCCGTTCAGGAAGTGCGGGATGCGGGGGAGGGTCATGGACGGGAGGGCGAGGCGGGTCAGGCGAGGGCGCCGGCGACGGCGTCGGCGACGTCGCGGGTGGTGGCGGTGCCGCCGAGGTCGGGGGTGCGGGGGCCTCCCTCGCCCACCACGCGCTCGATGGCGCGGACGATGCGGTCGTGCGCATCGGGGAGGCCGAGGTGGTCGAGCATGAGGGCGCCGGCCCAGATGGCGCCGATGGGGTTGGCGATGCCGCGGCCGGCGATGTCCGGGGCCGAGCCGTGGATGGGCTCGAACATGGACGGGTGCGTGCGCTCGGGGTTGATGTTGGCGCCCGGGGCGACGCCGAGGCTGCCGGAGATGGCGGCGCCCAGGTCGGTGAGGATATCGCCGAAGAGGTTGGAGGCGACGATGACGTCCACCGTGTGCGGGTGGGTGACCATGCGCGCGGCGAGGGCGTCGACGTGGTACTTGCGGCAGGTGACCGCGGGGTAGTCGGCGGCGACGTCGGCGACGGCTTCGTCCCACAGCACCATGCTGTGCTGCAGGGCGTTGGACTTGGTGGCGCTGGCCAGCAGGCGCCTGGGGCGCCGGGACGCCAGCTCGAAGGCGTAGCGGGCGATGCGGTCCACGCCGCGGCGGGTGAAGAGCGCGGTCTGCTCGGCCACCTCGTGCGGGGTGCCCTGGTGGAGGCGTCCGCCGAGGCCGGCGTACTCCCCCTCGCTGTTCTCACGGACGCACACCATGTCGATCTCCGCGGCGGTGCGTCCCGCGAGGGGGGTGGCGACCCCCGGGAGGAGGCGCATTGGCCGGAGGTTGACGTACTGGGCGAAGCGCTGGCGGATGGGGAGGATGAGCTCCCACACCGACACGTGGTCGGGGACGCCCGGGGCGCCGATGGCGCCCAGGTAGATGGCGTCGAAGCCCTGGAGGGTGTCCAGGGCGTCGACGTCCATCATGCGGCCGGTGCGCTGGTAGAACTCGCACCCCCAGGGGAAGTGGGTGAAGGCCAGCGCGGTGCCGGAGCCGGCGACGGCGCGCTCGAGGACCGTGATCCCGGCGGGGATCACCTCGGGGCCGATGCCGTCGCCGGCGATGACGGCGATGCGGAGGGTCCGCTGGGTCATGGCGCCGGGCTCCGGGCTACATGCCCGGGGGCGTGAAGCGGCCGTCCTGGGCCAGCCATCCGCCGTCGGCGTAGATGATGGTGCCGTTGACGTAGCTGGCGGCGTCGGAGGCGAGGAAGAGCGTGGGGCCGACCATCTCGTCGGGGGAGGCCCAGCGGTTGAAGGCGTTCTTGGCCGCGTAGGCGTTGTACCAGTCGGCGTTGGCCTTGATGGGGGCGGTGAGCGGGGTCTCGACGACACCGGGGCCGACGCAGTTGACGCGGACGCCGAAGGGGCCGAACTCGCAGGCGGCGCCCTTGGCGAGCTGCAGGATGGCGGCCTTGGTGGCGGAGTAGACGGCCTGGCCGGGCTCGACGACGATGGAGCGGATGGAGGAGAAGAGGACGATGCTGCCGCGGCGCTGGGGGACCATGATGCGGCCGGCGGCGCGGAGGACGTTGAAGTTGCCGGTGACGTTGACGTGGAGGACGCGGGCGAGCTCGTCGTCCTGGTAGTCGAGGAGCTTCTTGCGGACGTTGATGGAGGGGGTGCAGATGACGATGTCGAGGCGGCCGTGGCGGGCCGCGATCCCCTCGAGGGCCTGCGTGACGGACGCGGCGTCGGTGATGTCGACGCGGGCGCTCTCGGCGCCTCCCCCGGCGCGCGCGGCGGCGGCCGCGGCGGCATCGGCGTTGACGTCGAGGACGGTGACGGCGGCCCCCTGGCGGACGGCGCCGGCGGTGACGGCTTCCCCGATGCCGGAGGCGCCGCCGATGATGGCGGCCACCTTGCCGGAGAGGTCGAACAGGTCGTGCTGGGCCATGGCTTGAATCAGGCGTGGGAGGTGGGGGGGATGGCGGGGCCGCCGCGGAGTCGGCGGGCCCCATGGACGAGCAGGAAGGCGCCGACGGCGGCGGCGAGGCCGCCCATGGCGGGGGTGACGCCGTGGAAGGGGCGTCCCTCGAGGGCCACGCGCCAGCCGCCCACGACGGCCATGCCGGCGAGGATGGCGGCCATGGCGTCGGTGCTGGTGACGCGCGGGGAGGCGAGCCCGCCGACGATGGGGATGAAGAGGCTCACGCCCATGATGGTGTAGAAGATGCTGAGGGCGCTGACGACGCCGGCGGCGACGAGGGCGATGGCGACGCCGAGGGCACCAGCGAGGACGGCGGTGAGGCGGGTGACGCGCAGCAGCTGGGCGTCGGAGGCCTGCGGGTTGATGAAGCGCTTGTAGAAGTCCTGCGCGAGCGACGTGGTGAGGATGAACAGCACGGCGTCGGCGGCGGAGAGCTCGGCGGAGAAGACGGCGGCGAGTCCGAGGGCGCCGACGGCGGCGGGGACGCCCTGCATGAGGAGCGTGGGGAGGGCGAGCTCGGGCTGCGGGAGGTCGGGGAACTGGGCGCGGGCCATCATGCCGAGGAGGACGGGCACCGGGGCGTAGAGGACGAGGGCCAGGGCGTTGAAGCCGACGCCCAGGCGCACGGCGCGGTCGTCGCGGGCGCCGTAGACCTTTTGCAGGAGCCCCGGGGAGACGATGAAGGCGGGGCCGAGCATGGCGAGGTAGACGAGGCCGGAGGATCCGCCCTGCCAGGGGTTCCAGTAGTCGGCGGCGGGCTGCAGCGCACGGACCGCGTCCCAGCCGCCGGCGGCGGCGAGGGCGAAGGGGATGGCGATGGCGAAGCCGACGATCTTGACGACGAGCTGGATGATGTTGACGTACGCGGAGGTGAGGAGGCCGCCGGCGGCGAAGTAGGCGGTGATGAGGGCGCCGGCGAGGACGCAGCCGAGGAGCTTGGGGAGTCCGGCGGCGACATTGAGGATCCACGCGACGGCGATGAGCTGGCCGGCGAGGATGAAGAGGGCGCCGACCCAGAGGAGGGCGGCGATGGTGGAGCGGACGGTGACGCCGAAGCGGAACTCGAGGTAGTCGCCGACGGTGCGGAGGTCGTGCTGGGCGGCGACGCGGCGAATGGCGGGACCGATCCAGAGGGCGAGGACGAGGGAGCCCAGGCCGGCGGAGAGGACCCACCAGGTGGCGGCGAGGCCGTCGGCGTAGCCGAGCCCCGTGGCGCCGACGGTGGAGCCGGCGCCGATGTTGGCGGCGAGCATGGTGCTGAAGAGGAGCCCCGGACCGAGGCGGCGTCCGGCGACGAAGAAGTCGCCGGCGGAGCGGACGCGCCGGGCGATCCAGGCGCCGAGGGCGAGCTGCGCGAGCGCGTAGGCGGCGAGCCAGGCGAGATGTGAGGTCATCGGGGCGAGCCGTGGTAA
The DNA here is from genome assembly GCA_040380205.1 of Gemmatimonadaceae bacterium. Taxonomy (GTDB): domain Bacteria; phylum Gemmatimonadota; class Gemmatimonadetes; order Gemmatimonadales; family Gemmatimonadaceae; genus Gemmatimonas. Next base: position 9,684 of record JBEIJM010000086.1, on the reverse strand, counting down.
GAGCGGGGTGATGCGCACGGGGCGCGCACGCGCGCCGTCACGAGCGGGTATCAGGGTGGTACGGCGTGGTGCGGCGGCGCGTCACGCGGGCGCTGCATGCTTGACAAGCAATGTACCAGCCGGGACGTTAGCGCGCATGACTGCTTCCGCACACCCAGCGCCGGCCACGGTGGACCGGTTGTTTCGCGCCATCGACGACGCCACCGACGAGATGGTGGACTTCACCGTGGAGCTGCTGAAGATCCCCACGGTGAATCCGCCGGGGGACCAGTATGTGGCGTGTGCGGAGGCGATCGGACGGCGGCTGGCTGCGTTCGACTTTGCGGTGGACTACCCGGTGGCGACGGGGCGTCCGGAGCACACGGCGTCGCATCCGCGAATGAACGTGGTGGGGCTGCGGCGGGGGCGGACGATGCGCCCGCTGGTGCACCTCAACGGGCACTTCGACGTGGTGCCCGCCGGGGCCGGGTGGACGGTGGACCCGTTCGGGGGGCTGGTGCGGGACGGGAAGATCTACGGGCGGGGCGCGTGCGACATGAAGGCGGGGATCACGGCGGCGGTGTACGCGGCCGAGGCGATCCGGCGCGCGGGGATTCCGCTGGCGGGGTCGATCGAGGTGAGCGGGACGGTGGACGAGGAGAGCGGCGGCTTTGCCGGGATGGCGTGGCTGGCGCAGCAGGGGCGGGTGTCGGCGGAGCGGACCGACGCGGTGATCATCACGGAGCCGACGAACACCGACCGCGTGTACGTGGGGCATCGCGGGGTGTACTGGTTCGAGGTGACGACGGCGGGGCGGATCGCGCACGGTTCGATGCCGTTCCTGGGGGTGAATGCGATCGAGCACATGGGGGTGATCCTGGACCGGATGCGGCGGGAGCTGCTGCCGGCGCTGGAGGCGCGCACCACGGCGGTGCCGGTGCAGCCGCCGCAGGCGCGGCACGCGACGCTGAACATCAATGGCATCGCCGGGGGGCAGCCGGTGGACGGGATCCAGACGCCGTGCGTGGCGGACCGGTGCCGGGCGGTGTTCGACCGGCGGTTCCTGGCGGAGGAGGGGTTCGAGGCGACGCGGGCGGAGATCGTGGCGCTGCTGGAGGAGGCGGCGCGGACGGTGCCGGAGCTGGCGTACGAGCTGCGCGACCTGATGGTCGTGCACCCGGTGAAGACGCCGGACGGGGCGACGGTGGTGTCGTCGCTGGACCGGGCGGCGCAGGCGGTGCTGGGGCGTCCGTTGCTGGTGGCGGCGAGCCCCGGGACGTACGATCACAAGCATGTGGACCGGATCGCCGGGGTGCCCAACTGCGTGGCGTACGGCCCGGGGATCCTGGACCTGGCGCACCAGCCGGACGAGTACTGCGCGATCGACGACCTGGTGCAGAGCACGAAGGTGCTGGCGCTGGCGGTGCTGGAGCTGACCGGCAGCGCGTGAGGGCGTGGTGGCAGGTGGTGGTGCAGGTGGTGCCGCAGGTGGTGCAGCAGGTGGTGCAGGTATCCGTTTCCCTTCTTCGAGGTAAGTCCTGATGACACGCCGCAGCCGATGGCTGGCCGCGCTCCTGGTCCTGGCGGCCGGGGTGCTGTCCGCCGCCCCTCTTCACGCCCAGGGGACGGGCACGGTCGCCGGACGGGTGACCGACGAGCGGACCGGGGTGCCGCTCGCGAACGTGCAGGTGTTCGCCGACGCCAACCTGCTGCGGGTGGCGCGGACCGACGCCTCCGGACGTTACCGGCTGACCGAGGTGCCGGCGGGGTCGCGGACGCTGAACCTGCGGCAGATCGGCTACGCCTCGAAGGCGGTGCCGGTGACGGTGACGGCGGGGCAGGTGACCACGGCGGACGTGGTGCTGGCGTCGCGCCCGATGGACCTGGACGCGGTGGTCGTGACCGGGCAGGGCGGCGAGATCTCGAAGCGTCGCATCGCCACCACGGTGGACGTGGTGGGGGCGGACAAGATCGAGGCGTCGCCGGCGCGGCGGCTGGACGAGCTGCTGCAGACCAACCTGCCCTCGGCGCAGATCCGGCTCACGTCGGGGCAGCCGGGGACCACGTCGATCATGCGCACGCGCGGGATCACGTCGGTGAGCAACAACGGCACCCCCGTCATCTACGTGGACGGGGTGCGGATGGACAACCTCAACACCATCGCCGCGCTGGGGATGAACGTGTCGGGGGTGCGGGCGCAGGGGGCGGCGACGAGCGCGATCGCGGACCTGCCGATGGACAACATCGAGCGGATCGAGTTCATCCCCGGGGGGGCGGCGACCACGCTGTACGGGTCGGACGCGGCCAACGGGGTGCTGCAGATCTTCACCAAGCGCGGGACGGCGGGGGGGACCAAGGGGTACTTCGAGTCGCGCGCGGGCTTTGACACGCCGCAGACGCAGTTCCTCTTCTTCGACCGCACCGACGACCTGCTGTACCGCCGTGGCCTCACGCAGCAGTACTCGGCGGGGATCGAGGGGGGGAACAGCGCGGTGACCTACAGCCTGTCGGGGAACCTGCGGGCGAGCGAGAGCCACCGCGTGTACGGCGACAACCGGGCGTTCGGGTTCCGCAACGCGATCGGGGCGAACATCGGGCAGAAGGGGAAGTACCAGGGCTCGCTGTCGTACAACGAGACGGACAACCCGCGGTTCCGGAACGGCAACGCGGGCGGCTACACGTCGCTGTGGGTGCTGGAGGCGGGGCGCTCGTCGGCGTTCGGGTTCAACAACGACATCGACGCGCTGGGGGCGGCGGGGTACGACAGCCTGCGGACGTTCGTGGACAACGCCGAGCGGCTGCAGAACAACCGGGTGTTCACGCGGGCGTGGCAGACGTCGCACCGGGTGGACTTCAACCCGACGCCGGCGATCAAGACCAACGTGACGTTCGGGGTGAACAACCGGTTCAGCCGCGAGAAGTCGGTGGTGACCAACGAGTTCCTGATCGCGACGCGGGCGTTCCCGGCGGGGACGACCGACCGCGGGACGATCCAGAACTTCGAGCGGACGTTCACCGGGTTCACCTTCAGCGCCGGGGCGCAGCACAGCGCGGCGGTGGGGTCGGACCTGTCGGTGGTGACGTCGGTGGGGGCGCAGCTGTTCCGGAACGACGACGTGCAGGTGGCGTACACGGCGACGAACGTGCGCGACGGCCAGCTGACGCTGCAGGGCGCCGGCGTGTCGCAGAGCACCGACCTGGCGTTCCGGGTGGCCAACTACGGCGTGTTCGGGCAGAGCAACATCAGCTGGCGCGAGAAGTACACCATGGAGCTGGGGCTGCGCGCCGACAAGAACACGGCGTTCGGCGCGAACACCGGGGCGCAGCTGTACCCCAAGGTGGGGCTGGTGTGGGCGCTGGGGAGCGAGGGGTGGCTGCGGGAGCTGGTGTCGGAGGAGGTGCTCTCGGACATCCGGCTGCGCGGGGCGTACGGGGTGGCGGGGCAGTTCCCGCAGCCGTTCGCCAACGACCGCACGATCGCGATCAACCCGTTCCTGGGGCAGCAGGCGGCGACCTTCGGGCAGCCGGGGAACATCAACCTCAAGCCGGAGCGGACGGGGACCACCGAGGTGGGAGCGGACCTGTCGTTCCTGCAGGAGAAGCTGACGCTGGGGCTCGGGTGGTACTCGGCGCGCACGGTGGACGCGCTGATCAACGCGCCGCCGGCGCCGTCCACCGGCGAGGTGAGCCAGGTGACGAACGTGGGCGAGATCTCCAACCGGGGGATGGAGCTGCGGGCGACGGCGACGCCGGTGAGCACGCCGACGTGGCGGCTGACGCTGAACGCGTCGTACAACACGCTGCAGAACAAGGTGCTCAAGCTGCGCGGGACGCCGCCGTTCGCGATCAGCGGCTACGGGGCGAGCACGGTGCAGGGGATCGTGCAGGAGGGGTTCCCGGTGGGGTACCTGCGCGGCGCGCAGGCGGTGTTCAACGCGCAGGGGGGGATCACCGAGATCCGCGAACTGCAGTTCCTGGGGAAGCCGATGCCGGACAAGTTCGGCAGCTTCGGGGCGTCGCTGGGGATCGGGAAGCGGTTCACGCTGAGCACCAGCGCGGACTACCAGTTCGGCGCGCAGGCGCAGTCGTTCGACAAGGCCTTCCGGTACCTGTACGGGGTGCCGGGGACGGACGGGTACGTGCCGGCGGCGGCGCTGGCGCAGGCGCCGTACAACGGCAGCCGCGCGGCGATCTGGCAGCGGGTGATGAACCTGTGGGTGGAGAACACCGACTACGTGGCGCTGCGGACGCTCTCGGCGGACTACCGGGTGCCCGAGCGGCTGCTGCCGCGCGGGGCGAAGGACCTGCGGGTGGCGTTCCAGGTGGTCAACCCGTGGCGGTGGGCGTCGTCGAGCTTTGACCCGGAGACCGACCTGTCGTCGGCCGGGACGCAGGGGGGCGCCGCGGTGGGCGGCTTCAACTACGCCACCGAAGTGAACCCCCGCAGCTATCTCCTCACCCTCCGCTTCGGGTTCTGACCATGCGCCGACCGACCTTTTCGCGCGTGGCCGCGGGGCTCACGCTGCTGGCCGCCGCCGCCGCGGGGTGCGACAGCTTCAAGCCCACCGAGGTGCGCAACCCCAACCTCACCGACCAGCAGTTCCTGGGGACGCCGGGCGCCGGCGCCGCCTGGCTGCGGGGGACGCAGCGGCAGTTCCTGCTGACGCTGAACACGGTGGTGCTCAACTCCGAGATCGGCTCGGACAACTACTTCAACAACTACACCACGAACAACCAGCAGCTGGACGCGCCGAACATCCTGTACATCGACCCCGAGGTGACGTCGATCCAGAACAGCATTGCGCGGCTGCGGTACATGGCGACGTTCGGGCTGGACAGCGTGTACCCGAAGGACCCGCAGGTGACGGCCAACGACCGGGCGCAGCTGACATTCCTGCGCGGGACGGCGCAGCTGTTCGCCGGGGAGACGTACGTGGGGCTCCCCGCGGTGCCCAACGGCCCGGTGGTGGAGTGGGGGGCGCACCTGACGGCGGCGATCGCCGACTTCACGCAGGCGCGCACCCTGTCCACCGACGCCTCGCTGCGCAACGCCGCCACGCTGCTGCTGGCGCGCGCGTACCACCGGCTGGGGAACAAGGCGAAGGCGACGGAGGAGGCGGCGGCGGTGCTGGCCGCCAGCCCGACGCTGCTGTACAACGCCAACTACGACCCCGTGAACGGCCCCAACAACGGCATGGTGGGGGTGCTCACGAGCAACGTGAACAACCTGCAGCCGCTGCCGCGGCTGGACTTCCTGGACCCCAAGCACCCCAACCGCGGGGCGAACATCCAGACCTCGATGGCGTTTGCCAAGGCGGAGGAGGCGCACCTGATCCTGGCCGAGGCGGCGGTGGCGGACAACAACCTGGCCGTGGCGCGCGACCGGCTGAAGGCGCTGCTGGGGCTGGTGGCCACGCGCCCGGTGGAGACGGTGGACAACCGCGTGCAGCAGCGCGGGCGCGCCGGCGGCAAGGTGATCTATCCCAACAATGCGGCGCACACGGTGGCCTTTGCCCCCGGGCAGCCACTGCTGGCGGGGTACGTGCTGGATCGCAACGCCACCACGCGGGTGCCCACGGTGTCGGGGACCAGCGTGACGGCCGCGTCCATCGACGCGGCGGCCACGGCGGACGACCTGCTGTACCTGGTGTACCTGATGCGGCAGGAGATCTTCATCGCCGAGGGGCGGCGGCTGGCCGACCTGGGGATCCGGCTGCCGGTGGCGTGGACGGAGATCATCGCCAACCCCAACACGAAGGAGGGGGAGCCGTACACGCAGGCCGCGGTGCCGGCGTTCATCCCGCGCGCCTTCGAGATGGACGGCTTCACCTACGACGTGGCGGCACGCACGGCGGTGATGCGGCACGACATGAACCGCGTGCTGGTGCAGAACAAGGCGTCGGCCGCCGTCCTTCCCTTCCACTGAGGCGGCGCGACGGATGGCACGGATGACGCAGTCGCAGGCGGTGTGGTCGGCCCCGGGGGCGCTGGTGGCGCTCCTGGCGGCCGCGGCGGTGGCGGGGGCGCAGCCCCCCGCCCCGCCGGGGCGGGTGACGGTGGTGGGGCCCGGCCCCACCAACTCCATCACGGATGTGCCCGGGCTCAAGGTGGGGCACTTCACCCGGTCGGACAGCGGCTACCGGTCGGGGACCACGGTGATCCGCACCGAGCAGGGGGCCACGGCGGGGTACTCGCAGATGGGCGGGGCGCCGGGGACCAAGGAGACCGACCTGCTCAAGCCCGGCGGGCAGGTGCGCGCGGTGCAGGCCATCGTGCTCAGTGGCGGGAGCGCCTTCGGGCTGGACGCTGCCACCGGGGTGATGCAGTGGATGGAGGAGCGGAACTTCGGGGTGCGCGTTGGGGGCGGGGTGGTGCCCATCGTGCCCGCGGCCATCCTGATGGACCTGGGGCGCGGCGGGGAGTTCAAGAAGCGCCCCGACGCGACCTTTGGCTACAAGGCGGCCGATGCCGCGTCCACGGCGCCGGTGAAGAGCGGGCGCATCGGGATGGGGATGGGCGCCGGGTGGGGGATGGGGACCGCCAGCGTGAAGCTGTCCAACGGCTACACCGTGGCGGCCATTGTGGGGCTGAACCCGGCGGGGTCGCCGGTGGACCCGCGCACCTGCCTGCCGCTGGGGCTGTTCCTGGAGCTGGGGACGGAGTTCAACCTGGTGCCGCCCAAGGCCGACGAATGCCAGGCGGCGGCCACGGGGCGCGGCGGGCCGGAGGACGGCTCCGACAACGCCCCGCGCAACACCACCATCGCGCTGGTGGCCACCGACGCCCCGCTCTTTGACCTGGAGGCCGGGCGCATGGCGGAGATCGCCAACGCCGGGTTGGCGCGCAGCATCCGCCCCATCCACGGCATCGGCGACGGCGACACGGTGTTCGGCATGGCCACCACGCCCCCCGACAAGCAGCTGGGGAACGCCGACCTGCAGGCGATCTTCAATGCGGGGGCCGACGCCCTGGGGCGCGCGGTGGTGCACGCCGTGCTGGAGTCGGAGAAGGTGGGGAACAGCCGGCTGGGGTACTGCCAGCAGTACCCCAGCGCCTGCGTCAACCGGAAGAAGTAGCGGGAGAAGGAGCGGTCACCCCGCGGCGGTCAGCCGCGTGATGGCGCGCAGCCCCTCGTCCCCCAGGTCGAGGGTCTGCGCGTTGACGTAAAGGGCGATGTGCGCGGCGCACACCTCGGGGGCCATCTCCTGGGCGTGCGCCGCGACGTAGTCCCGGCTGGCCTCCGGGTGGTCGAAGGCGTGCTGCACCGACGCCCGGATGGCGCGCTCCGCCGCCGCGGCCAGCGCGGGGTCCACGTCGGCCCGGGCCGCGATGCCGGCCAGCGGCACCGGCAGCCCCGTCTCCCGCTCCCACCAGTCGCCCAGGTCGGCCACCTGCACCAGCCCGTGGCTGGCGTACGTGAAGCGGCTTTCGTGAATGATGAGCCCGGCGGGCACGGTGCCGTCGGCCACGGCGTGCAGGATGCGGTCGTAGCGCAGCGGCACCACCGGGCCCAGCGCCGGCGCCGCCAGCCGCAGCAGCCGATAGGCAGTGGTCCCCTCGCCGGGGATGGCCACGGGCCCCCGCGCCGCCTCCTCCAGCGTCATGGGGGTGCGCGCCACCACCAGCGGCCCCACGCCGTGCCCCAGCGCCGCCCCGCTGCGCAGCAGCCGGTAGCGGGGCCCCACCTGCGCCATGGCCCCCACCGACAGCTTGGTGAGGTGGAACGCCCCCTCCAGCGCGCGCTGGTTGAGCGCCTCGATGTCCAGCAGCACCGGGCGCACACGAAATGGCGCGTCCACCAGCCCGGCGGTGAGCGCGTGGAAGGCGAAGGTGTCGTTGGGGCAGGGGGAGTAGCCGAAGGTGAGCTCGGGGCGCGCGTCAGCCATGCGAGGCCTCCCGGATGGCTGCCACCAGCGCGGGGGTGATGCCCGTGATGGCGGCCAGCGCGCCGGCAATGTCCCACCGGGCGCGGTCGGGTTCCTCGACGGCGTTGCTGATGGCGCGCACCTCCACCGCCGGAATCCCCGCGGCCTCGGCGGCGCGGAGCACGGCAAACCCCTCCATGGCCTCCACGTCGCAGCCGCTGGTGCCGCCCACGCGTCCGCTGGTGCCGATGCGCCGCACGGGCGCATGGGGGAGCGCGCGGCGCACCGCGTCCAGCAGCGTCGCGCTGGGTGTCACCACCCCGGGCGCCCACTCGGGGCCCACCCCCAGGTCGCTGTAGCGCGCGTCGGCGCCCACCACCAGCGTGGTGAGCGCTACCCCGCTGGCGCGGCGCGCCCCGGCGATCCCCACGTGCAGCACGGCGGCGGGAGGGTGCGTGGCGAGTCGCCGCGCCGTGGCGTGTGCGGCCTCCACGGGCCCCACGCCGCACACCAGGGTGTCCCACCCGTCTGGCGGGGCGAGCTCCTGCGGGGTGGCGGCTACCACGAGAATGAGCGGGCGCATGTCTGGCGGCATGCGGGGCAAGTTAGGGGGTAGCTTTGCATCGTGCCCTCCGTGCGCCTCGGGGGGCGTCCCCCTGCCCCACGCGCCATGCCCCGACCCATGTCCCGCTCCTTCTTCCCATGTCAGTGGCGCCCCGTGGCCTGGCTGCCGTGGGTCGCGGCGCTTGTGTCCGGATGCGGCGGTGCCGCGGACGCCCGCCGGGCGGATACGGCCGCGGCCGAGGAGCCGGCGCGGCCGGTGGCGGCGCCCGACTCGACGGCGGACGCCGTGGCGCTCCGCACGGGGAGCTTTGCCTACGTGCACCAGGACGGCCGCCAGCTGCTGGCGGTGGACTCGCTGTTCCCGCCCACGGCGGTGCGCTGGGCGATCTGCCCCGGGGGGGTGGTGCTGCCGGTGCGCCACGACGGGCGTCAGCCCGGCGATGCGGAGGACACGGGGCGGCAGCGCGCCGACAACCTGCCCCACCAGGCGGGGGAGCGGTTTGTGGTGACGGCGGGGCGCGCGGCGCCCGATGCCAGCTGCTACCTGACCGCCGATTCGGTGCTGGCGTCGGCGGTGATCGCCCCCGTGGCGCTCGCGCCCACCGGGTGCCCGTCGGCGCTCACGGCCCGCCTGGCCGAGGCGGAAGGGCGCGCGGTGCAGGGGTGCTGGCCGCGGGCAAGCGTGGCGCCCGGGGGGATGGTGGCGATGGCGCAGTACGTCACCGTGGGGCGGGAGGCACTGGCGGTGCTGGCCGTGGCGGACGGGGACACGCTGCGGCTGGACCGGTATCCCGCCACGGTGGAGCGGCCGGGGCAGGATCTGTGGCGCGTGGACGACCAGGGGGTGCTGCACCCCGAGGAGTTCCGCGTGCTCTTTGCGGCGCGCCGCCACGGGGCGCTGGTGGTGGCGGTGTCGTGGATGGGGGCGGAAGGGGAGAACCTGTTCCTGCTGGCCCCTGGCGCCGATCCGCGCGGCGAGGCGCCGCTGTCGGGCGCCGCGTGGGGGCGCTGGCACCGCGGCTACCGGTACCTGGCGCCGGAGTAGCGTCACGGGGCTCTTGCCCCGCGGGCGAGGTCCTCGACGCAACACGGCCCCCGGATGCCGAGGCATCCGGGGGCCGTGGTTCACCCCGACGTCACGCCGTCGGGGGACGGCTCACATCATCGACGGGCGCAGGTCCTGCAGCGCCTTCTTGAGCAGGTCGCTCTTCCTGGGGTCGCAGCTGCGCTCCGCCTCCACCACGGCCAGCGCCTTCCCCAGCGCCGCGCTGCGCGC
>JBEIJM010000085.1:0-13826 GCA_040380205.1 Gemmatimonadaceae bacterium | reverse complement strand
TGGCGCGCTGCGCGCCGGCCGGGGGGACGTCGGCGCCGTCCTGCGCGCGGAGCGGCGGCGCGGCCAGCAGGAGCAGCGCCGCGCGCCCCGCGATGCGGACCGCCGTGTTCATCGCCATGCGGGTTCGCCTCCGGGGGGATCGATGCGCACCGCCGCGGCCGCGGGGCGCGCGCCGGGCGCCAGGCGCGAGGACGGCTCGGCGGCCACGGCCACCGCGTCCTCCTCGTCCTCGCCCTCCGGCTGGTAGTCGCGATAGTAGCTGTAGTACTCGTAGTCGCCGGTGAGCGTGATGCCGTTGACCACGGCGCCCATCACGCGCACGGGGAGCGTGTCCATCTGGGCCAGCTTGGCGGCCGCCATCTTCCGGTCGGTGGTCCCCGGGCGCATCACCAGCAGCATGTTCGCGGTGGCGGTGGCGATGGCGAAGGCGTCGAACCCCGCGCCCAGCGGCGGCGAGTCGACGATGACCACGTCGTAGTCGCGCCCCATCTGCGCCATCAGCTGCGGCAGGCGCGGCGTGGCCAGCAGCTCGGGGGCGCGGCGCCGGCGCGCGCCGGCGGGCATGAGGGTGAGGTTGGGGTGCGCGTCGGTGGCCACCAGCACCTCCCCCAGCAGGGCGCGTCCGTCGAGGTAGTCCACCAGCCCGGGCTCGCCGGGGGTGCCGAAGGTCTCCCCCAGCTCGCCGCGACGGATGTCGCCGTCGATGAGCAGCGTGCGCGCCCCCGACTCGGCAAAGGACAGCGCCAGGTTGGAGGCGATGAGCGACTTGCCGTCGTTGGGGCCGGGGCTGGTGATGGTGATGGTGAGCGGGCGGTGCGGCAGCGCCGCATAGCGCACGTTCATGCGCACCGTCCGGAACGCCTCCACCACCTGCGCGGCCTGCGTGCTGCTGTTGCGCCCGTCGGCGGCGATCACCGGCATCACGCCCATGATGTACAGCCCCAGCTCCTCGGTCACCTGCTCCGGGTAGCGGAAGCGGCGGTCCAGCCGGTCCAGCAGGATGGCCAGCAGCACGGCGGCGGCGATCCCGGCGGCGATGGCCCCCGCGATGAGCGTGGGCGCGGTGTTGCGCGTGGGGTTGAGCGGCGCCTCGGCGTTGTCCAGCACCTGCACGTCGGGGACGGTGGAGGCGTCGGCCATCGCCGCCTCCACGGCCCGCGTGTTGAGCGACAGGTACGTCTGGCTGGCCACCTCGAGCTGGCGCTTGAGGCGCTGCTCCTCGATGGTGCGCACGGGGATGGCCCGCAGGTCGGCGCTGCGCTGCGCGATGCTGGCCCCCAGCGCCTGCTCGCGGCGGCGCAGCTGCGCCACGTAGGCGCCCAGCGCCGCGGGGACCGCGGTGGTGCGCAGCGTGGCCAGCGCCGCCGCCTCCGCCTTCACCGCCGGGTACTCGTCCTGATAGGTCTCGCGCAGCCGTCGCAGCGCGGCGTCGCGGTCGGCCTGCTCCTGCAGCACCTTGCGGAGGTCCTCGGCGGCCGGGTCGCCGCTCACGCTGGGGATGGAGAGCACCGCCTCGCGCGTGATGCCGCCGTTCTCCCCCGCCGCCCGCGCCACCGCCTCCAGCGCCTCCCGGTCGCGCCGAAACCCCTCGGCCAGCACCTTCTCGCGGAAGTAGCCGTCGAACACCGGATTGGTGGTCATGTCCAGCCCGGGGGCGATCGCCTGCCGTTCGCCGGGCTCCGTGACCGTCTGCACGCGGAAGCGCTGCAGCGCCGCCTCGGCCTGCGCCAGCTCCTGCGACGCATACTCGCGCTGCCCGTTCAGGATGCGGGCGGCCTGCGACACCTTGCTCTTCTTGAGCGAGGTGGAGACCGCCTCGAACTGCCGCACCCAGGCGTTGAGGGTGGCGGCGATGCGCTGGGGGTCGGCGCCCGACAGCGACATCTTCAGGAAGGCCCGGTCGGTCTCGGGGATGCGCAACCGGGAAATGAGCGTGTTGGAGGCCTCGCGCGGGGTGACCACGGTGAAGGCCACGCTGGGGCGCCCCGCGAGCGCCGCGGCGGGCGGCTGCCACACGAACCCGACGGCGCGCCCGATGGAGTCGCCCACCACCCCCTGCTCCACTTCGACGCCGCGCTGGAGGGCGAGGGTGTAGCGCCCCCCCGCGACGGTGAGCAGGTACTGGCCGGGGCGCAGGCGCCCCTGGTCCACGCGGAAGGTGCGGAAGAGGGTGCTGTCGGCGGCCTTGGCCGGCGTGAGGAACAGCCGGAGCTCGGACACCACCGGATCGGCCACCTGATAGGAGCGCAGGAGGTCGCGGAAGCCGGCGGTGGCCAGGAACTCCTCCGCCTGGATGGGCCCGCGCCCGGCCCCGGTCCCCCCGCCGCCGGAGAGCAGGATGGTGGCCTGCACCTCGTACTCGGGGGTGATGAAGGTGCTGGCCACATAGCCCGTGCCCGCCCCCATGAGCCCGAACAGCACGATGAGCCATGCGTAGCGGCGCAGCGCCGCGAGATAGCGGCGCAGCGCGCCGTCGCGCGGCGGCGGCGGCGGCTCCCACCCGCGTTCCCAGCCAGGCGCGGCCGGGCCCCCGGGGGGACCGGCGGCGGCGCGAGGGCGGGGCCCTGCGGCGGACGGGGTGTGTACGGTTGAAGCTGTCCGGACATGCGAAGAAGTGAAGGGAGCGTGCGCTCGCGTGAGCTATGACGGCCTGCGATTCACGGACGCAACACCGGCGCCCCACGGCCGCGTCCCGGGGCGTGACCTTTTGCCCCCGCCGCCGGTCTGTGGGGCACCTGCTGTTGCATCGAGGCCACGCGGTGCGGCCCCGGTGCGGCAGCGGCGCACTCCGCCGTGCGGCGGGGGCGCCACACCCTGGGCAGCCCCGCACCACCGTCCACCCGCGCCTTACGCAATGACCGAACCATTCCGCGCCCGCCCCGGGGGCGGCGCCGTGGCCGAGCTGGCCGCCGGACTGCGCGTGCTCGTGGTGGACGACGACCGCACCGTGCGCGAAGGGTGCGTCTCGGTGCTGCAGTTGGACGGGCATCAGGTGACGGCCACGGCCCGCGGGGACGAGGCGCTGGAGCTGCTGCGCCGCCGCCGCTTCGACCTGGTGCTGGTGGAGCTGGCGCTGGCGCCGGTGGGAGGGCTGGAGCTGGTGCGCACCGCGTTGGCGGCGCACCCCGGCGTGCTGGTGGTGGCCATGAGTGGCAACCCCAGCGTGGTGGGGAGCATCGAGGCGCTGCGGACCGGGGCGTGGGACTACCTCCCCAAGCCGTTTTCGGCCTCGCACTTGCAAGTGCTGGCGGCCCGGGCGGGGCATGCGTCCCGGGACGAGCCGGGGCGGCGCGACGGCCGCCCGGCAGGCCCCGGAGGCGCCGCCGATGGGGCGGCCCCGGGGGCGCCGGTCGACGCGCCGGCGCTGCTGGGGGAGAGCCCGGGGCTCCGCAAGGCGGTGGAGCTGGCGCGGCGCGTGGCCTCCACCGACGCGTCCGTCATGATCAGCGGCGAGAGCGGCACGGGGAAGGAGCTCATCGCCCAGTTCATCCACCGGCAGAGCCGCCGGGGCGCGCGCAAGCTGGTGCCGGTGAACTGCGCCGCCCTCCCGGACGCGCTGCTGGAGTCGGAGATGTTCGGGCACCGGAAGGGGGCGTTCACGGGGGCCGACCGGGACAAGACGGGGCTGCTGGAGGTGGCGCACGGCGGCACGCTGTTCCTGGACGAGCTCACCGAGATGGCGCTGCCCCTGCAGGCCAAGCTGCTGCGCGTGCTGCAGGACGGGGTGGTGCGCCGCGTGGGGAGCGAGCACCAGGACGCGGTGGTGGACGTGCGGTTCGTGTCGGCCACCAACCGCGACCCGCAGGAGGCGGTGCGGCAGGGGGTGCTGCGCGAGGATCTCTTCTATCGGCTGCGGGTGGTCCCCATCAAGCTCCCGCCGCTGCGCGAGCGGGTGGAGGACATCCCGCTGCTGGCGGAGTTCTTCCTGCGGCGGTCGTGGGCGCGGCACCGGGGGGCGGGAACGCCCCCGCCGACGCTGGCGGCCGAGGCCGTGGCGGCGCTCCAGCGGCGGCGCTGGCCCGGCAACGTGCGCGAGCTGCAGAACTGCATCGAGCATGTGGCGGTGCTGGCCGAGCCGGGGGCGCCGGTGACCGCCGGGGAACTGCCCGCCGAGGACGGCGAGGGGGGGGACGCGCTCCCGGCGGCGGCGGCGGCCATGCTGGCGCCCGCCTACCCGGCGGGGCTGCTGTCGGCCCCGTTTCACGGCGCCAAGGACGAGCTGGTGGTGCACTTCGAGCGCGCCTACCTGGGGGCGCTGGCCGCCCGGTCGGGGGGGAACATGTCCCGGGCGGCGCGCCTGGCCGGGATCGACCGCACCACCCTGTACCGCCTCATGGAGAAGCATGGCTTCCGCCGGGACGCCCCTTAAGTTCCCCGCAACACCGCTGCCCCGCCGCACGGGGGGCGATGCCCCGCGTTCGTCACGACCCTCCACTTGCCGTCCGCCATGAGCCAGACCCCACCGGAGACGCCCGCGACGCCCGAGGCGCTCGAGATCCGCGACCCCCGCACCGGCGCGAGCTACCGCGCGCCCGTGCGCACCGAAGGCCCCGAGGGCGACACGTACATCCGCGCCGCCGACCTGCGCGCCATCCGCCGCGACCCGGCCGAGTTCGGCACGCTCAGCTACGACCCGGCGTTCATGAACACCGCGTCGTGCCGCAGCGCCATCACCTTCATCGACGGCGACCAGGGGATCCTGCGCTACCGCGGCTACCCCATCGAGCAGCTGGCCGAGGGGGCCACCTTCCTCGAGGTCGCGTACCTGCTGCGCCACGGGGAGCTCCCCACGCAGCCGCAGTACGACACGTGGGTGCACGACATCACGTTCCACACGTACGTCCACGAGAACATCCGCAAGTTCCTCGAGGGGTTCCGCTACGACGCGCACCCCATGTCGATGCTGTGCAGCGCCACGGCGGCGCTCTCCAGCTTCTACCCGCAGGCCCGCGACATCCACGACCCGCAGCAGCGCTACATCTCCATCATCCGGCTGCTGGCCAAGCTCCCCACCATCGCCGCGTTCGCCTACCGGCACGTGAAGGGGCTGCCGTTCATCTACCCCGACAACGACCTCAGCTACGTGGAGAACTTCCTCTCCATGGTGGCGCGCATGTCGGAGCCGAAGTACGAGGCCAACCCGGTGTTCGTGAAGGCGCTGGAGGTGCTGTTCATCCTGCACGCCGACCACGAGCAGAACTGCTCCACCAGCGCGGTGCGCGCCGTGGGCTCCTCGCACGTGGACCCGTTCTCGGCGGTGGCGGCGGGGATCGCCGCGCTGTTCGGGCCGCTGCACGGCGGCGCCAACGAGGCGGTGCTGCGGATGATCACCGAGATCGGGCACCCGCGGAACATCCCGGCCTTCATCGAGCAGGTGAAGAGCGGCAAGGGGGAGCAGCGGCTCATGGGCTTCGGCCACCGCGTGTACAAGAGCTACGACCCGCGGGCACGCATCGTGAAGGGGCTGGCCGACGAGGTGTTCGCCCAGGTGGGGATGGACAAGGACCTCGAGATCGCCCTCGAGCTCGAGCGCATCGCCCTCTCGGACGACTACTTCATCGCGCGGAAGCTCTACCCCAACGTGGACTTCTACACGGGGCTGATCTACCGCACGATGGCGTTCCCGACGGACTTCTTCACCGTGCTGTTCGCCGTGGCCCGCGTGTCGGGGTGGCTGGCGCAGTGGGAGGAGATGATCCTGGACAAGGAGCAGAAGATCGCCCGCCCGCGGCAGGTGTACGTGGGCGCCGGGCGCCGCGACTACGTCGACGCGCTCTCCGACAAGCTCCCCCGGGCGCGCAAGGACAGCATCCGGAAGTGACCCGTCGGGCGGGGGCCGTGACGGCGGCCCCCGCCGCGGAGTCTCTCCGGCATCACCGGACTCCGCCCCCACCCGTCCCGCATGCCCGCCCGTGCCCTGACTGTCCCCCGCGCGCTGCCGCTGCCGCTCCCGCTGCTGGCGGCGCTGGCCGTGTCCTTTGCGTGGCTGTTCGCGCGCCCCGCCGCCGCGCTGGCGGCGGACTGGTGGCATGACCCCGAGGCCGGGCACGGGCTGCTGCTGTTCCCGGTGGCCTGCTGGCTGGCCTTCAGCGCGGGGATGGAGCGCCAGTGGCGCCCCGCCCCGTGGGCCGGCGGGGTGCTCCTGGCGGGCGCGGTGGGCGTCCGCTTCCTCAGCGAGCTGGCCGCCGAGCTGTTCACCATGCGCCTGTCGCTGGTGACCGCCGCAGCCGGGCTGCTCCTCTGGTACGTGGGCTGGCGGCAGCTGCGCCGCTGGTGGCTCCCCCTGGCGCTGGTGGCGCTCTCCATCCCGCTCCCCGACCTGCTGGTCACGCGGGTGGCGCTGCCGCTGCAGTTCACCGCCTCGCAGATCGGGGCGGCGCTGCTGGCGTGGCGCGACATCCCGGTGCGGCTCAGCGGGAACGTAATCCGCCTGCCGGGGCAGGAGCTGTTCGTGGCCGAGGCGTGCAGCGGGCTGCGCTCGCTCACGGCGCTGGTGGCGCTCAGCGTGCTGGTGGGGGGGCTGCTGCTCCGCTCGGTCCCCGGCCGGTTGCTGCTGCTGGGGGCGGCCATTCCGGTGGCGGTGCTCCTCAACGGGCTGCGCGTGTTCCTGACGGGGTTCCTGGTGACGGTGGTGGACCCGCGGCTGGGCGAGGGGTTCCTGCACCTCACCGAGGGGTGGCTGATCTTCGTGGTGGCGCTGGGGATCCTGGCGGCGCTGGCCTACGCGGTGGGGGCGGTGGAGACGTGGCTGGAGGACCGGCGCGCCGATCGGCTGGCGGTGGCGGCGGCGGGCGCGCCATGAGCCGCTGGCTGCGGTGGGCCCCGGTGGGGGTGCTGGCGCTCGGGGTGCTGTCGGTGTCCGGGCTGCGCCCGCAGCACCGCGTCCCGCCGAGCCGGCCCATCGCCGCGCTGGCCGTGGCGGTGCCCGGGTACCAGTCGGAGGCGCTGACGATCTCGGCCGAGGAGCAGGCGGTGGCGGGGATGTCGGCCTTCGCGCTGCGCCAGTTCGTGCGCGATTCGATTGACCGCTTCACCACCTACGTGGGGTACTACGACTACCAGGTGCAGGGGAAGACCATCCACAGCCCGCGCAACTGCCTCCCCGGTGCCGGGTGGGAGACGGTGCAGGGCGGGACCGTGCTGGTGCCCGCCGCCGGGGGGGCCCCCGTGGCGATCAACCGCTTCCTGCTGGCCAACGGGGGCGCGCGCGCGCTGGTGTACTACTGGTATCAGGGGCGGGGGCGCGTGGAGGCCAACGAATACCGGGTGAAGTGGCACCTGCTCCGCGATGCGGCACTGCACGGGCGCACCGAGGAGGCGCTGGTGCGCATCGTGGTGCCGCTCCCCGGCGGCGTGGCCCCCTCGGCGCTGGCGGCCCATCTGGCGCGCGCGGACACGCTGGCGGTCGGGGTGGCCGCGCAGCTGCTGGCCGAGGTGGCGCAGGCGCTGCCGACCCCCGCATGAGCCCCGGGACGGTGCCTCCCCTCCCGGCGCTGCCGGCGTGCCCGCTCTTTTCGGTGGACGTGGAGGACTGGTACCAGGTGACGGCGCTGGAGCCGCACGTGGCGCGGCACGCGTGGGACACCTGCGAGTCGCGCGTGGTGGCCAACACCGAGCGGCTGCTGGGGCTGCTGGCGCGCCACGGCCGGCGCGCCACCTGCTTCGTGCTGGGGTGGGTGGCGGAGCGCCATCCGGCGCTGGTGCGGGCCATCGCCGCCGACGGACACGAGGTGGCGTCGCACGGCTACGCGCATCGGCGCATCCCCACGCAGTCCCCGGCCGCCTTCCGCGACGACGTCACGCGGGCCAAGGCGGTGCTGGAGGACACGCTGGGGCTGCCGGTGGCCGGCTACCGGGCCCCCTCCTTCTCGCTCACCCCCGAGGTGCCCTGGGCCGCCGAGATCCTGGTGGAGACCGGGCATCGGTACGACTCCAGCCGCTTTCCCATTGCGCGGCGCGGCTACGGCGACGGCGGCGCTCCGCGCGCGCCGCATTGGGTGGCCACGCCATCGGGGGCGTTGCTGGAGCTCCCCCCCGCCGTGTGGTCGGTGGGCGGGGTGCGGGTGCCCGTGGCCGGCGGTGGCTGGTTTCGGCAGCTGCCGCTGGCGGTCACCCGCCGCGGGCTGGCCGCCGTGCTGGCCGAGGGGCTCCCCGCCATGTTCTACCTGCACCCGTGGGAGCTGGACCCGGGGCAGCCGCGGCTGCCGGTGCCGTGGATCACGCGGGTGCGCCATTACCGCGGGCTGGCCCAGGCCGAGGCGCGGCTGGAGGCGCTGCTGCGCGCCTTCCCGTTCACGTCGGTGGCGGCGGTGCTGCCGCCCGACGGCATCCCCCTGCGGGCGCCCGCCGGCCCGACGCAGGAGGCGGCGGCGTGACGCCGCTGGTGGTGCGCGAAGCGACCGCCGCGGACGGCGCCGCGTGGGATGCGTACGTGGCGGCCCACGGCGGGTCGGTGTTCCAGCGGTGGGGGTGGACGCGCGTGTACCAGGAGGCCTACGCGCTGGAGACCCCGTACCTGATCGCGCTCGACGGCCCCGCGGTGGCCGGCGTGTTGCCGCTGGTGCGCCTCCGGTCACCGCTGTTCGGCGAGCACCTGGTGTCGCTCCCCTGGCTCAACACCGGCGGCCCCGTGGGCACGCCGGAGGGCTGCCGCGCCCTGGCGGCCGCCGCCGTGGCGCGGCAGGGGCGCGCGCGCGCCATCGAACTGCGGCAGCGGGCCCCGCGACCGCTGGGGCTGGTCCCCACCGCCCGCAAGATCACCGTCGTGCTTCCGCTGGTGGCGGGAGACCCCGAGGGGACGCTGCGCCGTCTCGACAGCAAGGTGCGCAGCCAGGTGCGCCGCGCCACGCGCGACGGCGTGACGGTGCGCTTCGGCCACGACCAGCTGGCGCCCTTCCACGCCGTGTTCGTGGAGCACATGCGCGACCTGGGCTCCCCCGCGCACGCCGCCCGCTTCTTCGGCGCCATCGCGCAGCTGCTGGGGGAGGAGGCGTGGGTGGGGGTGGCCTACACCGGCGACACCCCCATCGCCGCCGGGTTCGCCATCGTGGATGGCGACGAGCTGGAGATGACCTGGGCCTCGGCGCTGCGGCGCCACGCCCGCTGCGCCCCCAACATGGCGCTCTACGGCGCCTTCCTGCAGCGCGCCGCCGCTCAGGGGCTGGCGCGCTTCAACTTCGGCCGGTGCACCCCGGACTCGGGGACGCACCGCTTCAAGCGGCAGTGGGGGGGCGTGGACGAACCGCTGGCGTGGGAGCGCCACCCCGCCCCTGTCGGCGGGGAGCCGGACGGCGTGGGAGGGGCGGCGCGCGCTGCCTCCCGCCTCTGGCGCCACCTGCCCATCCCGCTGGTGCGGGCGCTCGGGCCGGCGCTGCTCAGGGGGATCCCCGTGTAGCGCGTGGGGGGATCGGTGACGGGGGTCACCCGACAACCACCGCTGAGTGGCCGTCGCGGACACACCGGGGTGTTTTGAGGAGCCACAGCGTGCCTCGGCGGTCGGGGCCGCACCGGTGGCGAAACGGTAAACCCGTCGAAAGGCGGGGGCACAAAGCCACGAGGCTACAGCGCACCAGCGGTGCGCCATGCCGGTCGGGCTGCCGAACCCCAGTGAGGCCCCCATGCGACCTGCCCGTGCTCGCCTGTTTGCCCTCCTCCCTTTGGCCGGCTGGCTTGCCGCCTGCCAGGACACCCCCCTTCCCACCGCCGCCGACGACTCGGGCATCGCGCCTCCCAGCGCCACCATCATCAGCACCACCATCGCCCCGGTGATGACGGCGGTGGAGCTCGACACGCTGCAGTTTTCCCTCTCGCGCAGCGCCACGCGCAACCTGCGGCTCAGTGACACGCGGGTGGCGCGACTCGTCTCTACCCGGCCAGTGCGCATCGCCCCGCGCGCCGTCGGGACCACGCAGCTGCTGGGCGACGGGTCCCCGCGCGTCAACACCACCATCCTCGTCCGTCCCGCCGAGAGCTCACCGTTTGTCGCGGTGACGCACCCGACCGGGACCGCCAGCCTCCTGCTCGGAGACAGCGTGTTCGTCCGCTTCGCCTACCAGAGCGCCCGCTTCGGGGCGATTGCCTGTGCCGTGGGCACCGTGGAGGCCGCGCCGGCCGCCAAGGTGGCACGGCTGGTGCCCGCCAATGGCGGACGGTGGGTGGTCCCTGCGGACAGCGGCACGGTGCGCGTGACCGGCATCTGCCCGGCCGAGGCGGACAGCGCGGCGGTCGTGCTCACCGTCACGCGCCGAACGGTCACGCCGCCCCCTGACACCACCAAGACCGACACCACCGTGACGCCGCCGCCCCCGCCCCCGCCGCCCACCGCCGCGCTGGCCGTGTATCGGCTGAGCGGGTGGGCCGCGTCCGCCGCGGGCGGCGCCGTGCTGGAGCTCACCGGCGCCGGCTTCGGGAGCACGTTGCAGGTGGCCTTCGGCGGCACCCCCGCGACGGTGCAGCGGCTGACCGACAGCACGGCCCGCGTCACCGTCCCCGCCCGGCCGGTGGGGACCGTGAGCGTGGTGGCCACGCAGGGGACCGCCACCGCCACGCTGTTCCGCAACTTCGAGGTGCTCCCGGCCCCCTCGGTGACGCACTTCGCCTACGGCATGGAGAGCGGCACGCTGGCCGACGTCGGCGCCGGCACCGGCCCCACCGCCTGGGCGGAGTACAGCAGCGAGCGCGCCGCCACCGGCAGCCGGTCGCTCAAGTTCACCGCCATCAGCGGCGTGGACGGCAACATCGTGCGCATGGAGCGCCGCTTCGCCTCGCGCAACCCGGCGGCCGACAACCCCAACGGGCTGTACCAGAAGTTCTCCATGTACATCCCCAAGGCCACGTACACCAACACCGGCCGCGGGCAGATCAAGCTGCTGCTCAACCGCTACGACGGGCAGCAGACCAGCACCGCCCCGGGGTGGGCCATGTGGGGGATCGGCGCCCAGTTCCCCATGGACGAGATCCGCAGCAACCCGTTGGCGTCGCAGTATTCGGTGGCGGCCGCCGACTACGCCATCACCCGGCTCCCCGGATGCGCGCCCTTCCTGCTGCCGGCCGACCGGTGGTTCACGGTGCAGGTGTGGTACCGCCACGTGAACGGCGTCGGCACCATGCGCTGGTGGCTGGACGGCGAGCCGGTGGCCACGTGCAGCAGCAGCATCCTGGGCACGGGCGACCTGGCGCGGACGCTGGAGATGTGGCTGGGGATCACGTACACGCAAAGCGCGTCGGCCTTCCCGCTGGTGCTGTACGTGGATGACGTGCAGGCGGCCAACGGCTTCATCGACCGATGAGCCTCGGGCGCGCGTGGAGGGGAGGCTGGCTGACCGCCCTGGTCACGGCCTGCTGGACGGGGGGGGGCAACGCCACCGCCCCCGCCGCCGGCACCCCTCCCGCCGCCCCCACGCCGTCGACGCCCTGGACCGCGCTCCGCCTGGAACCGTGGTCCGGGGCGGCGACGGATGCACGCACCCTGCGCCTCACGGGGCGCGGGCTGCGCCCCGGGCTGTCCGTGCAGCTGGGGGGGCTCACGGCCCTCGTGCAGGTGCACCATGACAGCCTGGCCCAGGTCACCGTCCCCGACGCCCTCCCGCCAGGGGTCGCCGACGTCGTGGTCACGCAGGCAGGAGAGCGCCAGGCGCTGACCCTCCCCTTCGTGTACCTCCCCGCCCCCACGCGCTGGCACTTCCGCCACGACATGGAGGGGGGATCGCTGGCCGACGTGGGGACGGGCGCGGGCGCGCCCGGCGGACCGGTCCGCGTGGAGTTCACCACCGAGCGCGCGGCCACCGGCGCCCGGTCGCTCAAGTTCACCGCCACCAGCGGCAGCGAGGGGGTCATCGCGCGCATGGAGCGCGGGTTCCTCTCCCCCAATCCCGCCGCCTCCCCCACCGGAGTGTACCAGCGCTTCTCGCTGTACCTCCCCGCCGCCACCTTCGCCAACGCGTGGCCCGGGCAGATCAAGCTGCTGCTCAACCGCTACGACGGACAGCAGGTGGCGGAGGCCCCCGGATGGGCCATGTGGGGGATCGGCGGGCAGTTCCCCGTGGGCGACGCCGGCAACGATGCCCCGATAGCCCAGTACAGCGTGGCCGCCGCCGACTGGGGGATCGCCCGCCTCCCCGGGTGCGTGCCCTTCGCCCTCCCCGCCGACCGGTGGTTCACGGTGCAGCTCTGGTATCGCCATGCTGGCGGCGTGGGCACCATGCGGTGGTGGCTGGACGGGCAGCCCGCCGGCAGCTGCAGCAGCCCGATCCTGGGCACCGGCGACCCGGCCCGCGCCCTGTCGCTGTGGCTGGGGATCACCTATGCGCAGGCCACGCGCTTCCCGCTGGTGCTGTACGTGGACGACGTGCAGGCGGCCGACGGCTACATCAAGCCGTAGCGCGCGCCCCGTAGGCCCCCGCGAGCTTCGCCCCCAACGCCTCCCACCCGAACTCGGCCTCCACCGTCCGGCGCCCCTGCTCCGCCAGCCGGCGGGCCAGCGCCGGATCGCCCTGCACGCGCCGCATCGCCGCCGCAAACCCCGCCGCCTCATCCGCCACCAGCACATTCTCCCCGTCCACCGCCGGGAGCCCCTCGCAGGCAATGGTAGTGGCCACCACGGGGAGCCCCGACGCCCAGGCATCCAGCATCTTGAGCTTGGTGCCGGCGCCAAAGCGCAGGGGGGCGATGAACAGCCCCGCCTGCGCCAGCACGGGACGCACGTCGGGGACGTAGCCGGTGAGCGAGAGCCACCCCGGGACCTCATGCGCCGCCCGCTCCGCGTCGGAGGCCTGCCCGATCCACCGCACCGGCAGCGGCGCGCCGCCGTCCCGCTGCAGCTGTGGCAGCACCGCCTCGGCAAACCACCCCAGCGCGTCGCGGTTGGGCGCCCATTGCAGCCCCCCCAGGAACGCCGCCTCGGTCCCGCGCTGCGGCGCCGGCGTGAAGTACGACAGGTCCACCCCGTTGGGGATCACCACCGCGCGCGCGCCCGTCACGCCGTCCAGCGCCCCCTCGGCATCGCGCGCCGACACGAAGACGTTGAGCCCCACCTGCGGCGCCCAGCGCCGCTCCAGCGCGCGCACGCGCCGGGCCTGCACCGCCAGATACCGCCCCGTGAGCCACGGTTCGCGCTCGGCGCGACGCGCCAGCAGCTCGGCCTCGTGGTTGTGGTGCGTGAGCGCCGTGCGCGCCAGCGGCAGCAGCGGCAGGTACCCCGCCAGGTCCAGGCTGTCCACGTGGATCCGCTCCCAGGGGAGCGTGAGCGCGCGGGTCAGCGCCGTGGCAAAGCCCGGCTCGCGATACATGGGCTGCAGATAGCTGCGCCCCGGCAGCAGCCCTTCCAGCCGGTCCACCGCCCGGCGCGCCGCCGAGTGGATCTGCGGGATGGGGTAGGCCTGCACGTCGGCCACGGCGCGCAGCGCCTCCAGCCGCTCGGCCAGCGAGAGCCCCCCCGCCGCGGGCTCGGGGCGCTCGAAGCAGAGCATGGTCACGTCGAAGTGGCGCGCCAGCTGCACCAGCAGGTTGTAGCTGCGCGCCGCCGCCCCCGAGTGGGGCGGATACGGCACACGATGGGAGAGGAACAGCAGGCGGGGCATGGGCGTGGGGAGGAGCGTCGAATGGTGAGGCCGGGGCCCGTCGGGTTAGCTTCCCCGGCGTTCCCACCCATGGCGTGGTCCATGCCACCGCAAGCCGGACCCCCGCCATCGGGGCGCCCCTTCAGCCGGGAAAGTAGCATGCCACTCCATCCGCCACTGAGGGACCGCTGACCGACCCGTCGCCAGCCGAGACGCGCGCGGCCCCGGCTGCGTCACGACGCCCGTCGGCGCGCGGGGCGCGGCGCGCCC
>JBEIJM010000084.1:0-13863 GCA_040380205.1 Gemmatimonadaceae bacterium | reverse complement strand
CTGCTGCAGCGGCGTGATGTCGTCGGCAATCCAGAGGCTTCGACCATGGGAGGCCACGATCAGATCGCCATCACGCGGATGGATCAGGATGTCGTCGGTCCGGACCGTCGGATAGCCGGTCATGAACGGCTCCCAATTCGTACCGCCATTCATCGACACATACAGACCGAAATCGGTGCCGACAAAGAGCAACTGCCGGTTCCGTCGATCTTCGCGAATCACCTGCACATTCCCGCGCCCCGGGAGATTCCCGGCCACACTGCTCCAGGTCGTGCCATAATCCCGAGTGACGAAGACATAGGGGGTGAGGTCGTCGCTCCGATGGCCATCGATGGCGACATACGCTGTGGCGGCATCGAAGTGCGACGCCTCAATTCGCGATATCCAGTACGGATTCTCCCCCGTCAGCGCACCCGTAGGAAGCCCGCTGATGTTTCGGCCTACCTCAACAAAGGTCGCACCGTGATCACGGCTTACCTGCAGGTTCCCGTCATCGGTGCCGGCCCACACAATCCCGGCGGTCACGGGCGACTCGGCAACGCTGATGATCGTGCTGTACGACGTCATGCCATCGTTTTTTTCGATCTGTGGCGCGCTCCCCTTCACCCCCATGAGCGTGACGGTGCATCGATCGATCTGCTTGGAAAGATCCGCGCTCGCGATCCAGCTATCGCCTTGATCGCGCGACCGGAACAGGCGGTTGCCGCCGAGCCAGATCACGCTGGGATCATGCGGCGACAGCTGGAAGGGGGTGTTCCAGTTGAAGCGGTACGTATCGCCGGCACGCGCGTTCACGACATTCGCCGCGCCACCGCCACGGCCACCAAAGCCGCCGCCCCCCGGTCCACCGGCGCCGGCGGCGCCCGTTCCCACTGGTGCGACGGGAGGAATGAGGCGGCCGTCCACGCAGCTCCCCGGGGCCGGCGCGGCGCCCGCCCCTCGCACTGCCGGTGGGGCGGTGGGGCGAATGCTTTTGGCAATGCCGGTGCGCAGATCGGTGCGCTGCGTGTTGCCGTCCTGTGATTCGGTAAAAATCATGGCGCGATTGGACGGATCCACGGCGGTCTGCATGCCATCACCGCCGCCAACGCGGAACCACTGATGATCGCGGATGCCGTTCCGGCTGCGCGCGGCGCTTACCCCGCCCCAGCTGTCATTGTCCTGCAGGCCGGCATACACGTTGTACGGCCGGTGCATGTCGGCCGACACCCAGTAGGCGAGCCCCGTGGCCATGGTATGCACATACTCCCACGTCGCCCCTTGATCCCACGTCTCGGCGAGCCCCGCATCGGAGCCGCGCAGAATATGATCGGGTTGCGACGGATCAATCCAGAACGCGTGTTGATCGACGGTTTCGTTGCCGAAGCCGCGCCCTGAATCAATCGGTGCGAAGCTGCGTCCGCCGTCGAGTGACTTGGCCGCCTGCACATTGGCGATGTAGATGCGCTGATCGTTTGTGGGATCGACGCGGATCTGACTGAAGTACATCGGGCGCCCGTTGCAGTTGCTCACCAGCGTCCAGTTGCGCCCTTTGTTCTCCGAGCGATAGATCCCCGGCCGATACCGGCTCAGCGGCGGCACCTTGCGGGCGCTGTCCGGCATGCTGGCCGCAAAGCCTTTGTTCACCGAGGCATTACTGCACCAGTCATAACCGCCGCGCCCACCGCCCGCCGCCGTCACCACGGCCGCGGAATCGGCACCATCGGTTTCAATCTGCGCATACACGACATTCGGATTGGACCGCGAGACGTCGAGGCCGATGCGTCCAAGCTGACCGGGCGGCAGCCCACCCGTGGTGAGCCGGGTCCAGGTGCGTCCAGCATTCGTGGTCTTCCAAAGGCCGCTGCCGGGACCGCCGCCGTTGAAACAGCACCCTGAGCGCCGCCGCTGATAGCTCGCGGCGTAAAGCACCGTGCTATTCGAGGGGTCCATCACGACATCGGTCACCCCTGTTTGCTCGTCGATGTAGAGGCTCTTCTGCCAGGTCGTCCCGCCATCGGTGCTCTTGTACAGCCCACGCTCGGCGTTGGGGCCAAAGAGATGGCCTGGCGACGCGACGTACAGGGTGGCGGGATGCCGCGGATCGATGACAATGCGCGCGATGCTCTGCGTTTCGCGCAGTCCGATGGGGGTGAAGGTCACGCCGCCGTCGGTAGACTTGTACATCCCATCGCCGAACGAGGACGTTTGCCGGTTATTGGGCTCTCCCGTTCCCACGTAGACAATGTTGGCGTTGGTGGGATCGATCGCGATATCGCCGATGCTTGCCGAGGGATACTGCTCAAAGACCGGCGTGAAGGAGGTCCCGCCGTTGGTGGACTTGAAGACGCCACCCATCGCATAGCCGATGTAGATGATGCGGGGATCCTTTTCGAAGACGGCGATGTCGTCGATCCGGCCGCCCATGCTCGCCGGCCCGATTGACCGGAAGCGAAAGGGGGCGAGGAGGGGATTCGCTGAGCGATTGATCACCGCGACGGAGTCTCGGCGCAGGATATTGCCTTGCGCGTGGGCCTGTTGCCCGGTGGCCAGCGGGGCCAGTGGGGACAGCGCCAGAAGCGCAACGGCGACGGGCCGCATGGGCAGACGGGACCAACGAGGCATGAACACTCCGAAAGAGAGGACGGGCGGAATGTGCAGAGCCCCCACCGCTTTGGCGAGTCGTGCGTCACCGTTGCGCGAGGGGTCGTTTCGACGCAACGTACGACCGCGGGTCTTCTACGGCGTGCTCGGCGGTTTCGTCGTGCAGGCGGGCTTGGGCGGCCTCGGTGCTCTGGTCGCCTCGAAGATCGAGCCCTCTTCCCCACCCGCGAGCAGCCGCTGGTGTCTCGTCGTGTCGTTGGCCGCCGCCTCGCTCGGGGTGATCGCACTGGCGACCCTCGATTGGATCATCGGCCCGTGGTAGCGCGTCGCTTCCGCATGGCCGTCACGCAGCGACGTGCACCATACGCCAGGCAGCACTCCGATCACCGCATCCATGCATTCACGTCAGGACGCAGCGCCCAACATCGACGCCTACATCGCCGGATTTCCACCGGAGATCCGTGCGCGACTTGAAAGCATCCGCGCGGCGATTCGCATGGCCGCGCCGGAGGCGGAGGAGACGATCAGCTATCGGATGCCGACGTTCGCCTTTCTCGGACCGCTTGTTCACTTTGCGGCGTTCACGAAGCACATCGGGTTCTACCCGGGCGCGGCTGCGATCGCGCAATTCACGGGCGAGTTTGCATCGTATACCACACGCAAGGGTACCGTTCACTTCCCCATGGATGCGCCTATCCCTTTGGACCTCATTCAACGGGTGGTCGCGGTCCGGATAGCGGAGAACCGTGCGGCGCAGAAGGCCAGGGCACGCACGTCGATGCACGCTCCCACGCGTGAGACCGTATAATGGGCGGGTAGTGCACCCAGCGAATCGGCGTGACCGGTTCGCCCACCACGACATCCTCAGTACCGGAACAGGCCCATGGATTGGCTTCGCGTGCTTGACGTGGCGATCTTCGATTGGGGGAACATCGTCTGGGCGGTTGGCTTGCTCTGGTGGTCACAGACGCAGCCCGGCCATCCCCTGAAACGCACGGGGCGCTGGGGCGCCGCGCTGCTCCTGCTGATGTGGGTGGACCAGCGCGTATCGCCGGGTGAGAGCCCCGCGTGGTACGTCGTTCGCGCGTTGCTGCTGACGCTTCGACTCACCTGCGTGTTCGGTCTGGTCAAGAGTCTCCCGGCCTGGTCGGGTCCCTCGCGCGGCGAGGCACGGTAATGGTGGTGGGGCGTCGCGACGCCTATCGGTAGTACGCCATGAATCCCGCCGTGGGGAAGGCGGCTGGGCAGCTCCCACTCGCCCCGTACGCCGCGTCCATCTGCGTCCGGCTATTCATGCGCAGCCACAGCCACCCGCCCACGTCGCCGGCATAGCACCACGCGGTGGTGATGGTAGCGGGGTTGCGCCAAGTGCTGTTGTTCCGGCTTACGCGCAGGTCGTTGGTGGCGCCGATGTGCCCCACGTACACGGTGCTGTCGGCGCTCAAGGCGATGGGGAGCGGATCCCCGTATGGCCCCACCTTGGACAGCCCCCAGGTGGCCGGCACCGTGGCCTGCTGGAACCAGTGCCCCGCCGGCGTGCCGGGGACGTCGCGCTCCACCGTGCCGCACCCGGCCCCCGGGGAGCGCACCCCGGTGACGTCGCCGATGCGCGCGAGATACTGGTCGCGCAATGCCGGGGCGAACGCCGCCCACGGGCAGGTCACGTTGAGCAGGTTGCGGAAGTGGGCGGTGTGCCGCGCCTGGTTCTCAAAGCGGTTGACCACCGTGGTGTCATAGAGCACCACGTCAAAGGCGATGGAGCCGGTCCCCCGGAGGTACCACCCCATCGGGGCGCCGGCCTCCAGCGGCACGGGCACGGCCAGCAGTTGCCAGGCGCTGCTGCTCACAATGGTCGTGTCGGTGACCGCCTTGAGCCCCGCCGGCAGGTCCTTGACGTGGTACAGCTCCATCGTCAGCCCGCACCCGAAGTCGACGTACATGGACCAGTCGGGGACATAGCCGGCCGGGGCGCCCAGCGGCATGTAGTGTCCCAGTCCGAGCACGCGCAGCGCCGCCGGGGCAAGCAGCGGCAGGCGCACGCCCGTCTGGGCAGCGGTAGGGAACGCGTACGACCGGCCCACGAGCGAGGTGTTCCCCCCTCCCACCATGCCGATCTGCGTGACCACCTGCAGGGCGGCGGGATCCACCAAGGGGGAGGTCAGCACCGGCCGTGTGCCGCAGGAGGGCTGTGCCGGGAGCACCGTGATGACCGATTGTCCGCGGACGCCGTCCACGGTGGCGGTCATGGTGGCGGTCCCCAGGGATACGCCGGTGACCGCGCCGGTACTGCTGACGGTGGCGATCGCCGGCGTGGAGGAGCTCCAGGTGACGGGAGGGGCGGCCAGCGCCGCGCCGGCGGCATCGCGCGCCGTCGCGCTCAGCACGAGGGTGCCCCCCACGGAGACGCCCGCACGCGAGGGAGTCACGTCCACGGAGGACACCGGCACGGAGGTCACCGTGAGGGCGGCCGTGCCGGCGATCCCCTCTACGGTGGCCGACAGGGTGGCGGTACCGGCCGCCACGGCGGTGACCAGCCCGGCCGTGCTGACGGTGGCCACCGATGGGGCGCTCGAGCTCCAGGTGACGGGGCGGCCGATGAGGGTGCCGCCCGCCGAGTCGCGTGCGGTGGCCGCGAGGGCGACGGTGCCCCCCACGCGCAGCGATGCCGAGGACGGCGTGACCACCACCGCCGCCACGGGCACGGGGGTGACCGTCGCCGTCGCGGCGCCGGTGATCCCGTCCACCGTGGCGGTGATGGCGGCGGCCCCCGGGGCCACCGCCGTCACCACCCCGGCGGCATTCACCGTGGCAACGGCGGGAGTGCCCGAACTCCAGCTGATCGTCTTGCCTGTCACCTCGGCCCCTGCGGCCGTGCGGGGGCTGGCTGTCAGCGTCTGGGAGCCTCCCACGCGCAGCGCCAGCGATGGCGGAGAGATCACCACGCTCTGCACCGTCGGTGGCGTGGTGCCGCCGCCACCGCCCGGCGTGGTGGGCGTGGTGCCGCCGTCGCCCCCCCCGCCCGCGCACGCGGCACTGACAAGAAGGGCGCAGATGACAGCCAGCAACGGCACGCGTCGAGTCCTGACGGGGCGCCAACCGGCGCGGGGGGGCATCAGCATGATGGGTGCAAGAAAAGGGGAGACCACCGGGAGCCCGCGCACACTCACCGCCCCGGCTTCAGCTGTCGCTCCAGGTACTCGGCGATCGCCGCGTTCACCCGCGCCAGGTTGGCGTGCCGCATCCAGTGGTGCGTGTCATCCGGGATGATCAGCTCCTCGAAGGGCACCCGCCGCGCCCGCAGCCGCTGCACCAGGTCCACCGTCTGGCTCACGCGCACGTTGCGGTCGTCGTCGCCGTGGATCAGCAGCACCGGCGAGCGCCACGTGGCCACCGCCGACACCGGCGAGCTGCTCCACGCCACCTGCGCCAGCCGTCGTACCGTGGCCTCGTCGCGCTCGAAGCTCCAGCTGCCCGCCCCGAAGCGCGAACCGCCATCGCTGGTGAAGTCGTGCACGCCGTGGATGTCCACGCCCGCGGCGAACAGGTCGGAGTTGCGCCCCAGCGCCAGCGCGGTGAGATAGCCGCCGTACGACCCGCCGTAGATGCCGATGCGCGCCGGGTCCACCCCGGCCTGCGCGCGCAGGAAGCGCCCCGCCGCCACGATGTCGCGATACTCCGAGGCCCCCGCGGCCCCCGCGTTGGGCGGGCGGTGGAAGTCGTGGCCGTACCCGATCCCCAGCCGGTAGTTCACCGCCAGCACCGTGAAGCCGCGGCTGGCGAGGTACTGGTTCATCGCGTAGGCGTTCCAGTAGTAGTCGCCGTAGTGCCACCCCAGCAGCATCTGCCGCGGCGGTCCCCCGTGCACGTACACGATGGCCGGGCGCCGCCCGCGCGCGGGCCCGGCGGGCTCGAACAGCTGTCCCCGCACCAGCACGCCGTCGGCGGCGCGGAAGGACACCGCGCGCGGCGTCACCAGCCGCGCCGAGGGGAAGTCGGCAGGGACGCGCTCGGCGCCCAGCCGCTGCGGCGCGCTCCCCGGGCGCAGCAGCGCCGGCACGGGCGGCTGCTGTGCGGTGGCCACGATGGCCGCGATGGTCCCGCTGGGGAGTGACACCGGTGACCACTCCAGCCCGGTGCCGGGGGTGAGCACCTCCAGCGCGGGGCTCTCCACAGACACGCGCACCACATGGCGGCGGTCGTGGTCCCCCGGCGTGCTCCCGGCGTTCCCGGCATAGAGCAGGTGCCGCCCGTCGGCCGACACGGACACATGCTCCGCCTGGTGCGCCCCGGGGGACAGCAGCACCGGCGCACCCGTCCCCGCCGCATCCAGCGCGTACAGGTGCGGCCAGCCATCGTGGTAGGACAGGAAGGTGATCCGGCCGGCCACCGGCCAGGCCAGGTTGACCCCGCCGTCGGTGGAGGGGACGCTGCCGCGCAGCGTGGTGGTGCTGCGCCACCGCTCGGTGGCGGTGCCCGTGGCCACGGTGGCCACCCACAGGCTCCACGCCATCGGCTGGATCTCCAGCGAGGCCGGGGGCGGACCGCCGCTCCCCGGGCGCCGCGCGAACACGAGCCGCGCGCCGTCGGGGGACCAGCGCGGCGCCCAGTCTCGCCCGCTGCTGGGGGCGATCCACTGGATGGGCGTGGTGGCGTCGGTGTAGATGCCGATGAACGCGTGGTCGCCGCGGCTGGAGACAAAGGCGAAGCGCCGCCCGTCGGGGGCGAACACCGCGCCGCCGTTGCTGCCGCGCAGCTCCGTGAGCTTCACCGCCGGCGCCGAGCCGTCCACCGGGGCGCGCCACAGCTGGCGTCCGCGCTCGAACACCACCGTGCGGCCGTCGGGGGCGACCACCGGGTTGAGCCCCTCCCCCAGCGAGACCGGCGTGCCGCCGGCAAAGGGCACCGTCCACAGCTCGGTGCGCGGCGGGATGGGGATCCCGGTGGGGTTCACCGGCAGCGCGTCGTCCCAGTTGGAGCCGAAGTCGCCGCCGCGCACGTACAGCACGTGCGCCCCGTCGGGCGCCAGCGTCACCGCCGACAGCTCCTGCCCGTCGTCGGTCCCGTAGGCCGTGAGGCGCCGCACCGCGAACGCCGGCCCCTCGGCCACGTACACGTTGCGCACCCCGCGCTCATTCAGCGTCCACGCCAGCCGCTCGGCGCGCGCCGCCGCGGTGAGCCCGGTGGGGAAGGGGGCGCCCATCACCTGGGCCAGCGTGAAGCCGCCGTCCGCGGCGCCCTGCGCCGGCAGGGGGGACATCAGGGGCGCCGTCAGCAACGCACACGGCAGCGCGCACAGCAGCAGGAGGGAGCGCGTCATGGGGCAGCGGGGAAGAGGTGAGGCGGCGGCACAGGGACCCGCCACGCGCCCCCAACGTACGCCCCCCCCGCGCGGAGCGGGAGAGTGGCCGCCACGCCGTGCCCCGTCGCGTCCCGCGACGCGCTCCCTCGACAAGGCCGCGTGCCGCAACGAAGTTGACGGGGTCCCGGGCTGTTGCTTGCGCCTGCCTCTCACGGATTCGCCCATGCCCCATCGCTTGTCCCCCCGCGCGCGCGTCGCGCGGCACGCCCGCCGCCTGCTGGCCCCCCTCCTGGCGGCCTCCGCCCCGCTGGGGGCGCAGGGCGGCTACCAGCAGCCCCCCGACGCGGTGCGGCGCATCCTGGACGCCCCGGCCACCCCCACGGTGCAGCTCAGCCCCGACCGCCGCCTGCTGCTGCTACAGGAGCGTCCCGGGCTCCCCTCCATCGCCGAGGTGTCGGCGCCGGAATACCGCCTGGCCGGGATCCGCCTCGATCCGCGCACCAGCGGGCCGTCGCGGCAGAACCCCGCGCGCGGGCTCTCACTCCTGCCGGTGGCCGGGGACGCCCCGCTCCCGTTGGCCATGGCGCTCCCCGCCGGCGCCGGCATCAGCAACGTGGCGTGGTCGCCGTCGGGGGCGCGCTTCAGCTTCGTCGTGTCCACGGAGGACGCGCTCACGCTGTGGATGGGGGACGTGGCCACCCGGACGGCGCGGCCCGTGACCCCCCGGCGCCTCAACGCGGTGCTGGGCGCCCCCTGCGACTGGAGCGGCGACGCCGCCCTCGTGTGCCGCTTCGTCCCCGACGGGCGCGGCGCCGAGCCCGTGGCGTCGGCCGTCCCCGACGGGCCCATCGTGCAGGAGGCGCTGTCGGGGCGCGCCGACCGCGCGGCCACCTACCAGGACCTCCTCAAGTCGCCGCACGACGAGGCGCTGTTCGCGCACTACGCCACCAGCCAGCTGGCGCGTGTCACGCTGGACGGCACGGTCACCCCCATCGGCGCCCCCGCCATCATCAGCGGCGCCAGCGCCAGCCCCGACGGGCAGTGGCTCATCGTCACCACGCTGGCCCGCCCGTTCTCGTACGCCGTGCCCTACAGCTACTTCCCCACCCGCATCGAGGTGTGGGGGGTGGACGGGCGGGTGGCCCGTGTGCTCGCCACGCGCCCGCTGGTGGAACGGGTGGGATGGGGGGGCGACGGCTCGCAGCCCGGTCCGCGCGCGCCCGGGTGGCGCGCCGACGTGCCGGCCACCGTCACCTGGCTGGAGGCGCTGGATGGCGGGGACGGCACCGCCGCGGTCCCCAAGCGCGATCGCCTGCTGGCGCTGGCCGCACCCTTTGCCGGCGCCCCCGCCACCATCCTGGAGACCGAGTGGCGCGCCGGCGGCGTCACCTGGGGCACCGCCACGCTGGCTGTCGCCACCGAGCGCAACAGCAAGCTGCGCAAGGTGCGCGCCTGGCGCATTGACCCCAGCGGCGGCGCCGCGCCGCGGCTGCTGTGGGAGCGCAACAGCGAGGACCGCTATGGCGATCCGGGCACCTTCGTGACCGCCACCGACGCGCGCGGGCAGGCCGTGCTGCAGCTCACCCCCGACGGGGCGGCCGCCTTCCTGCGCGGCACCGGCGCCAGCCCCGAGGGGGACCGCCCCTTCCTCGACCGCTTCGACCTGGCCACCGGCAAGGCCACCCGCCTCTTCCACTCCACGGCGCCCTACTTCGAGTCGGTGGTGGCGCTCCTGGACGCGCAGGGGAACACGCTCCTCACCCGCCGCGAGTCGGTGGACGAGCCCCCCAACTACTGGGTGCGGGAGCGGGTGCGCCGCATCGCCCCGCGGGCCCTCACCAGCTTTGCCGACCCGGCGCCGCAGTTCGCCGGCGTGAAGCGCGAGGTGGTGGAGTACCGCCGCAAGGATGGCGTCATGCTGCACGCCACGGTGTACCTGCCGCCGGGGTACGACCGCGCCCGGGACGGCGCGTTGCCGTTCCTGCTGTGGGCCTATCCGCAGGAGTTCGGCTCCGCCGAGGCGGCCTCGCAGCGGTCGGGTTCGCCCTACCGCTTCACGCGCCCCGGCGGATCGTCGCACCTCTTTGCCCTGCTGCAGGGCTACGGCGTGATGGACGATCCCACCATGCCCATCGTGGCGCAGGGGGGCGGCGAGCCCAACGACCAGTACGTCCCGCAGCTGGTGGCCAGCGCCGAGGCGGCCATCGACCACATCGTGGGGATGGGGGTGGCCGACCGGTCGCGCGTAGCCGTGGGCGGGCACTCCTACGGCGCCTTCATGACCGCCAACCTGCTGGCCCACACGTCGCTCTTCCGCGCCGGCATCGCCCGCTCGGGGGCGTACAACCGCACCCTCACCCCCTTCGGCTTCCAGGGAGAGGAGCGCAGCTACTGGCAGGCGCAGGACCTCTACGAGAAGATGTCCCCCTTCACCTACGCCGACCGCATCAAGACGCCCATCCTGCTGGTGCACGGCACCGCCGACAACAACACCGGCACCTTCCCCATCCAGTCGGAGCGCATGTACGCCGCCCTCAAGGGGAACGGCGGCACGGTGCGCTACGTCCAGCTCCCCGCCGAGTCGCACGGCTACGCGGCGCGCGAGAGCATCGGGCACACGCTGCACGAGATGCTGGCCTGGCTGGACCAGTGGGTGAAGCCGGTGCGCCCGAAGATGTGACCGCCACTCGCCGATGACCGCGCCCCTCCCCCCCTCGAGCTCCCAGCGCGAGGTCGCCGCCTTCACCAACCTGGCGCGCGGCCTCGCGGAGGCGCAGTCGCTGGAGGCGGTGCTGTGGGTGGTGGCGCGCGAGGTCATCGGGGTCCTGGGGTTGGAGGACTGCGTCATCTACCTGGTGGACCACGCGCGCCAGCGGTGCGTGCAGGCCGCCGCGTACGGCCCCAAGGCGTCGGGGCCGATGACGGTGCTCAACCCCATCGAGATCGCGGTGGGGGAGGGGATCGTGGGGCGCGTGGCCGCCACCGGCGTGGCGCAGCGGGTGGACGACGTGCGCCAGCGTCCGGAGTACATCGTGGACGACCAGGCGCGCCTCTCCGAGCTGGCCGTCCCCATCGTGTACGACGACGTCGTGCTCGGGGTGATCGACAGCGAGCACAGCGCGGCGGGGTTCTTCACGCCGCGCCACCTCCAGGTGTTCGCCGCCATCGCGGGGCTGGCGGCGCCGCGTCTCAACAGCGAGCGGCTGGCCGCCGAGGTGGCCGAGCTCAAGGAGTTCTACGAGCAGGTGCTGGGGGCGCTGGCCATGCAGGTGGCGGTGCTCTCCCCCACCGGGGTGTACGAGTACCTCAATCCTGCCGCGGTCCCCAGTGCGGAAACGCGCGCGTGGCTGGTGGGGAAGACCGACGCCGATTATGCCACCCGCCGGGGGTTGCCGGTGTCGGTGGTGGCGCAGCGCACCGCGCGGCTGGCGGCGGTGGCGGCCACGGGGGAGGGACAGGAGTTCGACGAGAGTTTTTCCGACCGCCACGGCGCGCTGCGGCATTTCCGGCGCTTCATCACGCCCGTGCGCGACGCGCAGGGGCGGGTGCGCCATCTGGTGGGGGCCGGGCTTGATGTCACCGCCATGCACCAGATGGCGGAGCAGCTGCGGCAGTCGCAAAAGCTGGAGGCCGTGGGGCTCCTGGCCGGCGGCGTGGCGCACGACTTCAACAACCTCCTGACCATCGTGCTGGGGGCGATCGCCGCCCTGCGTGGCGGCGCCGGGCCCGCGGAGGCCGCCGAGGCCCTCGATGAGGTGGAGGCCGCGGCGCGGCGCGGCGAGGAGCTCACGCGGCGCCTCCTCTCCTTCGCGCGCAGCGCCCATGTGGCCCCGCAGCGCGTGGGGATCAACGACCTCCTCGAGAAGCTGGCGCTGCTGCTGCGGCGGCTCCTCACCTCGGCGGTGACGCTGGAGCTGCGTCTGGCGCCGTCGCTCCCCGATGTCCTCATCGACCCTGGCGCGCTGGACCAGGTGCTCCTCAACATCGCCGCCAACGCACGCGATGCCATGCCGCAGGGCGGGCGTTTCACCGTGGTCACCGCGCCGCTGGTCGGCGACGGTGGACACCCGGGGTGGGTGGAGCTGGCGCTGACGGACACCGGGCGGGGAATGCCCCGCGAGGTGGCGGCGCGCATTTTCGAGCCGTTCTACACCACCAAGAGCGGCGAAGGGGGCACCGGGCTGGGGCTGGCCAGCGCGTACGGCATCGTGACGCAGGCGGGGGGGACCATCACCGTGGAAAGTGCCCCCGGCACGGAGACCACCTTCCGGGTGCGCCTCCCCGCGCTCCCCGCCGCCAGCGTCGCCGCGCCGGCGCCCGCCCGGTCGGAGGCCGCAGCCGGGGGCGTGGCGGCCCGCGGCGAGACCATCCTGCTGGTGGAGGACGAGGATGCCATCCGCCGCCTCACCGCGCGGTTCCTGCAGCAGCTGGGGTACCGCGTGCTGTCGGCGCGCCGCGGGCTGGAGGCGGTGGCGGTGGCGGCGGGGCACCACGGCGTGATCCATCTGGTGCTCACCGACATCCGCATGCCCGAGCTCACGGGCCCCGAGCTGGTGGAGCGGCTGCGCGTGGCGCGCCCCGGGCTGCCGGCGCTGTTCATGAGCGGCTACGTCAACGATCCGGTGGCGCGGCGCGGCGGGGTGAACCCGCACGCCGAGGGGATCCTGGCCAAGCCCTTCACCCTGGACCAGCTGGCGCAGCGGGTGCGCGAGGCGCTCGATGCCGCGCGCCCCGGCTGAGCCTCGGGGCTGACCGGCGAGGCGCCTATGCGGGCAGGGGCGCCCACCGCAGCTCCCGCTGCGGCCGCCCGAAATAGTACCCCTGCGTGAGCGGCACCCCCAGCGCCCACAGCACCTCCGCCTCCTCGCGCAGCTCCACCCCCTCGGCCACCACGATGGTCCCCATGCTGCGCGACAGCGCCAGCAGCGATTCCACGATGGTGCGCCGCGCCGCGCTCTCGTGCAGGTCGCGCACCAGCGACCGGTCGAGCTTCACGAAGTCGGGCTCCAGCTGCATGATCGACGAGAGCCCCGAATACCCCGCCCCCAGGTCATCCACCGCCAGCCGGTACCCCAGCTGCCGTATGACGCGCACCCGGGCGCCCGCGGCCGCGTCCAGCTGCGACCGCTCGGTCACCTCCAGCACCACCCGGTGCGCGTGCGCCGACAGCGGCGACCCCGGGTCGGCCAGCTCGGGGTCGTTGAGGTCGGCCGGGACGATGTTCACGAAGGCCAGCGCGTCCGCGGGGAACGCCGCCAGCTGCGCCGCCACCGCGCCGCGCACCGCGCGCCCCAGCTCCTGCAGCCGCCCGAACTGCTGCGCGCTGGCCAGGAAGTGGTCGGGGCGCGACAGCGTCGCCTCGTCGGTGCGCAGCAGCGCCTCATAGGCGTACAGCCCCGTGCCCCGCGCCTGCACGATGGGCTGCCACGCCATCCACAGCCCCGCCATCGCCGACACCAGCTGCGCCTGTCCTTGCGACCGCAGCGCGTCCTCGGCGCGCACCGCCGCCAGCGCCTCGCGCTGCAGCCGCGCGAACGACCGCGCCATCCCGGCGCGCCGCACCGCCACCTCCAGGTCGTCGGGGAGCACCGGCTTGAGCAGGTAGCGGAAGGCGCCCAGGTTGAGCGCCGACACCGCCGTCTCCAGCGCCGGCGACCCGGTGACCAGCACGAAGGGGAGCTCCGCGTCCTTCTCCCGCCGCGTGGCCAGGAACTGCAGCCCGCTCTCCCCTTCCAGGTTGATGTCCGACACCACCACGTCGAAGTCGGCGCCATCCAGCGCCGCCTCGGCCTGTGCCACCGTGGACACCAGCGTGGGGGCGAAGCCGCAGGTGCGGAGCATCCACCCCAGCATGGTGCGGCTGGTGCGGTCGTCATCCAGCACCAGCACGCGCAGCGGGGGGGGCGCGGGCGGCGCCGTGGGCGCCGCGGACAACGGATCAGCCAGGGAGGGCATCGAGGGGGAGGGTGGGGAATCGCAGG
>JBEIJM010000083.1:0-13932 GCA_040380205.1 Gemmatimonadaceae bacterium | reverse complement strand
CAGCAGCGCCTGCAGCGCCGCCGCCGCCGCCTTGGCCGTGGCCGCCTGCTCCGCCCCCTGCTGCCCGCCCGCCATCTCCAGCTGGCTCATCCCCACGTAGTACATGCTGCTCTGCTTGAGGTCGCGGTAGTTGCTGTCGCTCCCCGCCCGCTCCACCACCTGCTGCCAGTTGCGGATCGCCTCGGGGCGGTTGTTCCGCGAATTGGCCACGTTGGCCAGCACATAGTAGGGGTACGGGTTCCCCTCGCTCACCGTCATCGACCGCTTGGCGTAGTACTCCGCGGAGTCCAGCTGCCCGCTGCTCGACGCCGCCAGCGCCGCCTGCGTGTTGGCCAGCCACACCTCGTTCTGCCGCAGCTGCGCCACGTCGCCGGCGCAGTCCGGCAGCGCGGCGGTGATGCGGCGGTACGCGGAGTCCATCTGCACCACGATGTCGTACGGCGCGGCGGGGTTGGCCACCATCCCCAGCTGCCCGCGCGTGGGGACCGCCGGGATCCCCGGCTCCACCCCCCACAGCCGCAGCGCGTCGCTGAGCACGTAATTGTACCCGCCGGGGTTCTTGGCAAACCGCTCGGGCTTGGTGTCCAGCTCCTTCATCACCCCCAGCAGCAGCTTCTTGCGCTGGTCGGGGGTGCCGGCGCTGCGCGCCTGCTGCAACGACAGCGACGCCATCGCCAGCTCCTTGGGGGAGTTGGCATCGATGGAGCAGGCCGACGCCACGGCGCCGGGCTGCGCCGCCGCGGTGGCGGCAAGGGTCAAGGTGGCCACGACGCTGGCCACGGTCGTCACGCGCATGACATCTCCTGAAGCGGGTGAAGTCGGGGGAAGGGACGAAACGGCTCGGCTTCGCGCCCGGAATCTACCATCCCCCCGGGGATTCGCAGGAGATTGCCCACGGGATTCCGGCCGATGTCGCAGGCGATTTCCGCGGTAGATTGGGGGGTCCGGTCTCCGCTTCCTACCCCGACGCCCCATGCCGGTTCGCCTGCCCCCCGTCACCGATCCCGCCCCCCGCATCCTCTTGGAAGGGCTGGTGGACTATGCCGGCCTCTTCCCCCCGGCGGCGCTGCCCATGGCCGACGCCGTGCGGCGCTTCGCCCACTACCGCGCCGGCGGCCAGGGGTGGATGCTGGGGCGCTTCATCTGCCCCGCCGCCGGGCTTGGGCCCTTTGCCCAGGCCGCCGATCCCTTCCTCCCCCGTGACGCCGGCGCCATCCCCTGGCGGCTGGCCGTCACCGGCAGCGGCGACGTGACCGCCGACCTGGCCGCCATCGCCGCCTTCAACGAGCGCCACCGCGTCTGCTTCGACGAGTGCAGCGCCGTGGTGGATGCCTACGAGACCCGCGTGGCCACGGCGGAGGCGGTGGCGGCGCTGGCCGCGGCGCTGCCCCCCACGATCACGGCCTACTGCGAGCTGCCGCTGGGCGACGACCTCCCCGCGCTGGTGGCGGCCGTGGCCGCCGCCGGGCTGCGCGCCAAGGTGCGCACCGGCGGGGTGACCGCCGATGCCATCCCCCCCGCTGAGGGGGTGCTGGCGCTGCTGCGCGCCTGCCACGCCCACGGCGTCCCCTGCAAGGCCACCGCCGGCCTGCACCATGTGCTGGGCGGGCGCCACCCGCTCACCGAGGCCGTCGACGCCGACACGGCCGAGATGTTCGGCTTCGCCCCGCTCTTCCTCGCGGCGGCGCTGCTGGACACGCCGGCGGGGCAGGCGGGCGACACGGCCCGGCAGCTGGTGCTGGAGCGGCGCCCCGAGGCCTTCGTGGTCACCGACGAGGGCATCACCTGGCACGGCCCGACCGGCGACCACGTCTTCTCCCGCGAGGCGCTCCGCCGGTTGCGCGAGACGCAGCTGGTCAGCTTCGGCTCCTGCTCCTTCCTCGACCCGGCGCAGGAGACCCGCGCCCTCGGCTGGCACTGACCCCTCCCCGCGCATGGACACCACCGCCGCCACTCCCGTCGACCTCACGCTGGACCCGTCGCGCCGCAGCTGGGTGCGCGGCGCCACCGCGCCCGGGGGCGACTTCCCGCTGCAGAACCTTCCCTTTGGCATCTTCCGGCGCGCCGGCACGCATGAGGCGCCCCGGGTGGGCGTGGCCATCGGCGACGCCATCCTGGACGTGACCGCCTGCGTGGCGGTGGGACTGCTGGACGACGACGGGGCGGCGCTGGCGGCCGCGTGCGCCTGCAACGCGCCCGCGCTCAACGCCCTCATGGCGCGCGGGGCCGCGCCGCGCCGTGCGCTGCGCCGCGCGCTCTCCCTGCTGCTGGGCGATGAGCTCCCGGCCGAGCGGCAGGCGCTGGTGGCGCACGCGCTGGTGCCGCAGGAGGAGGCGGAGCTGTTCCTCCCGGCGCAGGTGGGCGACTACACCGACTTCTACGCGTCGGTGCACCACGCCACCAACGTGGGCTCCATGTTCCGCCCCGACCAGCCACTGCTCCCCAATTACAAGTGGGTCCCCATCGGCTACCATGGCCGCGCCTCCAGCGTGGTGGTCTCCGGCACCCCCGTGCGCCGGCCCGCGGGGCAGCGCAAGGCGCCCGACGATCCCGCGCCCACGGTGGGCCCGTCGCGGTCGCTGGACTACGAGCTGGAGCTGGGGGTGTTCATCGGCCCCGGCAATCCGCTGGGGACCCCCATCCCGCTGGCGGAGGCCGAGGCGCATGCCTTCGGCGTGTGCCTGCTCAACGACTGGTCGGCGCGCGACCTGCAGAGCTGGGAGTACCAGCCGCTGGGGCCGTTCCTGGCCAAGAGCTTCGCCACCAGCGTGAGCCCGTGGGTGGTGACCATGGAGGCGCTGGCCCCCTTCCGCGGGCCGCTGGCGCCGCGCGCCGAGGGGGACCCGGCGCCGCTCCCGTACCTCGACCACCCGGACGATTGCGCGCAGGGGGGGGTGGCGCTCACCCTCCAGGTGGCGCTGCGCACCGCGGCCATGCGTGCCCAGGGGATGGCGCCGCACGTGGTGTCGGTGAGCAGCACGCAGCAGCTGTACTGGACGCTGGGGCAGATGATCACGCACCACGCCAGCAACGGCTGCAACCTGCGCCCCGGCGACCTGCTGGGGAGCGGGACCGTGTCGGGGCCCACCCCCGAGAGCCGCGGCTGCCTGCTGGAGCGCACGTGGCGCGGGGCGGAGCCGTTGACGCTGCCCACCGGGGAGCTGCGGCGCTTCCTGGAGGACGGCGACGAGGTGGTGCTGTCGGCGTGGGCCGAGCGCCCCGGCGCGGTGCGCATCGGGCTGGGGACCTGTCGCGGGGTGGTGGAGGGGGCGCTGGCCGCCGGGTAGCGCCCGCCCGGGGCCCGGGCGGCACAGGAACCGGCCCCGACCGGGGGGGCGTTGGTTTGGGATATGGACGACCTGCTCTTCGCCCGTGCCCAGATGGCCACCAGCCTCGCCTTCCACATCGTGTTCGCGGTGGTGGGGATCGGGATGCCGCTGCTGATGGTGCTGGCCGAGTGGCGGTGGCTGCGCACGGGGGAGGAGGTGTACCTCGAGCTGGCCAAGCGGTGGGCCAAGGGCACCGCCATCCTGTTCGCGGTGGGCGCCGTGTCGGGGACGGTGCTGTCGTTCGAGCTGGGGCTCCTCTGGCCCGCGTTCATGGCGCACGCCGGCGCCATCATCGGGATGCCCTTCTCCCTCGAGGGGTTCGCCTTCTTCACCGAGGCGATCTTCCTGGGGATCTACCTGTACGCGTGGCGGCTCATCCCGCCGCGCGCGCACCTGCTGGCCGGGGTGGTGGTGGCGCTCAGCGGCGCGCTCAGCGGGATCTTCGTGGTCAGCGCCAACGCGTGGATGAACGCCCCCACCGGCTTCCGGCTGGTGGACGGCGCCTTCACCGACATCGACCCCATCGCGGCGCTGTTCAACGCGGCCATGCCCGCGCAGGTGCTGCACATGACGCTGGCCGCCTACGCCGCCACGGGCTTTGGCGTGGCGGGGATCCACGCGTGGGCGTTGCGGCGCGGCACGCCGCACGCGGCATTCCACCGCGGCGCGCTGCAGGTGGCGCTGTGGGTGGCGCTGCCGGCCGCGCTGCTGCAGCCGCTCTCGGGCGACCTGAGCGCGCGCGACGTGGCCACCCGCCAGCCGGTCAAGCTGGCGGCCATGGAGGGACATCTGCGCACCGGCCCCG
The DNA here is from genome assembly GCA_040380205.1 of Gemmatimonadaceae bacterium. Lineage (GTDB taxonomy): Bacteria > Gemmatimonadota > Gemmatimonadetes > Gemmatimonadales > Gemmatimonadaceae > Gemmatimonas. Next base: position 9,798 of record JBEIJM010000083.1, on the reverse strand, counting down.
CCCCCTTCGTGGTGGGGGGGTGGCCCGACGAGCGCACGCTCACGCATCGCGGCGCGCTGGAGATCCCCGGCGGGCTCTCCTTCCTGCTGACGGGCAACCCGGACACGGTCATCCCCGGCGTGGATGCCGTCCCCCCCGCCGACCGCCCGCCGCTGGGGATCGTGCACGCGGCCTTCCAGCTGATGGTGGCGTGCGGCTCGGCCATGGCACTGGTGGCGCTGTGGGGCGGGTGGCGGGCGTGGCGCCGCCGGCGCGGGGGCGGGGTGCCGCTCCCCGCCGATCGCCCCTTCCTGCTGGCGCTGGTGCTCACCGGCCCCCTGGGGTTCGTGGCCGTGGAAGCCGGGTGGACCGTCACCGAAGTGGGGCGGCAACCGTGGATCATCCACGGCGTCATGCGCACCGCCGAGGCGGTGACCCCCGTGCCCGGGGTAGGGGTGTCGTTCGCGCTGTTCACCCTGCTGTACCTGGGGCTGGCCGTCACCGTCACCTTCCTGCTCTGGCGGCAGATCCTCAAGACGGGGGTCACCCCCGCGCCGCTGGGGCTCACGGGGGAGTTCCCGCTCCCTCACAGCGCCGCCGCGGGCCCCGGCACCTCCTCCACCCCGTACGGTCCGTGATCGCCGAGCTGCCGTGGACGCTCCCGCATGCGGTGGCGGGGACCATGGTGCTGGCGCTCAACGCCTACGTGCTGCTGGGGGGCGCCGACTTTGGCGGCGGCGTGTGGGACCTGCTGGCGCGCGGCGATGATCGCGAGGCCCAGCGCGCGCTCATCGCCCGCGTCATCGGCCCCATCTGGGAGGCCAACCACGTGTGGCTCATCCTCGTGGTGGTGCTCCTGTTCACCGGCTTCCCCACCGCCTTCGCGCACCTGGCCACCGCGCTGCACCTCCCCATCACGCTGATGCTGGTGGGGGTGGTGCTGCGCGGCTCGGCGTTCACCTTCCGCAGCTACGACCGGTCCCGCGACGACGTGCAGCGCCGCTGGGGGCGGATCTTCTCGGTGGCCAGCCTCCTCACCCCGGTCATCCTGGGGGTGTGTTTGGGGACGGTGGCCAGCGGCCGCGTCCCCATGGACGGCGCGCCGACCGGCGGCTTCGTGGCGCGCTACGTCCTCCCGTGGGCGGGGTCTCCCTTTCCGTGGGCGGTGGGCGCGCTCACGCTGGTCCTGTTCGCCCACCTGGCCGCCACCTATCTCACCCTCGAGGCCCAAGGCGCGGCGCTGCGGGAGACGTTCCGCCGCCGGGCGCTCCGCTCGCAGGGCGCCCTGCTGGTGCTGTCGCTGGTCACGCTGGCGCTGGCCCGGTGGGAAGATCCCACGCTGCTGGCCGGCCTCCTCCGCGGCCGCACGGCGCTGGCCATGCACGCCGTCACCTCGGCGGCCACGGTGGCCGTGGTGTGGGCGCTGCTGCGCCGCCGCTTCGCCGTGGCGCGCGTGGCGGCCGCGGCGCAGGCCAGTTTCCTGCTCTGGGGGTGGGCCTGGACGCAGTTCCCGCTGCTCATCCCCCCCTCCCGCACCATCACGTCGCTGGCGGCGCCGCGCGTCACCCTGCAGCTGGCGCTGTGGGCGCTGGGGCTGGGGACGCTCATCCTCCTGCCGTCGTTCGTGTACCTGTTCCGCGTCTTCAAGCGTACCGGCGCCCCCTTCGACGCCACCGGCTAGCCCCCGGGGGTCGGACCGGGGTTGGCGACGGCTGTGCACCCTCGCAGTATTGAGGGATGCGTCCAGACCTCATCCGGGTGGTCCTCGTGGACGACCACCAGATCGTGCGGGCCGGGCTCAAGGCGGTGCTCGCCACGGCCCGGGACATTCAGGTGGTGGGGGAGGGGAGCCACGGCCGCGATGCCCTCGCCCTGGCCGATCGCTTTGACCCCCACGTGATCGTGATGGACCTGTCCATGCCCGAGATGGACGGCCTCACCGCCACGCGCGCCCTCACCGGGGCCGCCGCGGAGCGCCCCGCCCCCGACGATGCGCCCCCCACGCGCCGCGTCCTCGTGCTCACCATGCATACCGAGGATGAGCACCTCATGGCGCTGCTGGAGGCCGGGGCCGCCGGCTACCTCCTCAAGTCGGTCGCCGATCGCGAGCTGGTGGACGCGGTGCGCACCGTGGCCGCGGGGGACGTCTACGTGCAGTCCAGCGCCGCCCGCGCCCTCGCCCGCGGCGTCGCGCGGCGCGACGCCACGTCGCACGACCGCACCCGCTTCGAGAAGCTCACCGACCGCGAGCAGGCGGTGCTGCGGCTGATTGCCGAAGGCTACACGGCCCCGGAAATCGGCGAGCAGCTTACCATCTCCCCCAAGACGGTGGACACCTACAAGCAGCGCATCGGCGAGAAGCTGGGGCTGGCGCACCGCCACGACTACGTGAAGTTCGCGCTGCGGCTGGGGCTCCTGCAGCAGTCGTAGCGGGCGGCGCCGGTCAGGACGCCGGCGCATCCTCCGGCCGCGGCGCGGGCCCCAGCCCCACCGCCGCCTCCTGCGCCTCCCGCGACAGCCCCCACGCCGGGGGCGGCGGGAGCGGCACGTCCAGCAGCGCATCCGCGGGGAGGTACCCCCCCTGCGACCGCACCGCCTCAGCCACCGCCAGGCGCAGCCGGTCCACCGCGGCGCCTCCCTGTCCGGTCAGCTCCCGGTGCACCGTGCGGAAGCGGCGGGCCGACTGCGAGCAGAACAGCTCGGCCAGCGCCACCTCGTGCCCGCACGCGCCAATCCCCCGCTCGCCAATGAGCTGCTGCGTGCGGGCCAACGTGCACGCCCGGGCGTACAGCTCGATGGCCAGGTCCGCCAGCCGCTCCACCACCAGCTGCCGGTGCACCACCTCGCGGCGGTGCGTCATCACCGCGTCCGCCGCCGCCGCCGCCAGCTCGGCCGCCTGCCGCTCAAACGCCTCCCCGTGCGGGCGCAGCGCGGGATGCAGCGGCGCCTCCAACCCCGCCCGCTGCCCCAGCGCCGAGGCCACCCGCTCGGCCGCGTACCCGGTGAGCGTCCCCAGGTGCTGCAGTGGACGCCGCAGCGCCGTGGCCAGCTCCTGCAGCTCCGCCGCGGGCCCCTGCACGCCGTTGAGCCCCACGAACAGCCGCAGCACCTCGTTGGCCCCCTCGAAGATCCGCTGGATGCGCGCGTCGCGCAGGTAGCGCTCGTACGGCCACGGCTGCACGTAGCCCCGCCCGCCGGCCAGCTGCACCAGCTCGTCGGCGGTGCGCCACGCCATCTCGCTGGCAAACACCTTGGCGCACGCCGCCTCCAGCGACGCGTCCACCGCCGGGTTCTCCAGCGCCGCCGCCAGCGCCCCCACCATCGCGTCGGTCGCGTACGTCTCCGCCGCAATCGTCGCCATCTTCCGCTGCGTCACCTCGAACGACGCCAGCGGCGCCCCGAACTGCACGCGCGCCTCGGCGTAGCGCGTGAACTCCCCCAGCAGCCGCTTCCCCGCCGCCGCGCACCCCGCCGCCAGCGACAGCCGCCCCGCGTTGAGCGCGTGCACGGCCACGCGGAATCCCTTCCCCACCTCCCCCAGCACGTGGTCGTCCGGCACCAGCATCCGGTCGAACACCAGCTCGGCCTGCGCGGACCCGCGGATCCCCAGCTTGCGGATCGTCCCCGCCACCTGGAAGCCGGGAAAGTCGGGGCGGATCACGAACGCCGTGGGGCGCAGCACCGTGGCCCCGTCCCGCTCCACCGGCGTCTGCGCAAAGGTCACCAGCACCCCCGCGCGGTGCCCGTTGCCGATCCAGTGCTTGCGCCCGGTCAGCAGCCACCCGCGCCCCTCAGGGTCGCGCTCGGCGCGCGTGACGATGTTGGCGGCGTCCGACCCCGTTTCCGGCTCGGTCAGCGCGTACGCGCCCAGCGTCTCGCCCCGCGCCAGCGCCGGCAGGTAGCGCTGCTTGAGCGCCTCGGAGCCGTACAGCACGATGGCCTTGCCCCCAAGCCCGCAATGCACCCCCACCAGCACCGCCAGCGACGGGTCCACGGCGGCCACCGCCCCAAACACCCGCGCGTACCCCGTGGCCGACAACCCCAACCCGCCATACGCGCGCGGGATGCTGATCCCCAGCAGCCCCGCCTCGGCAAAGGCGCGGATCGCCGCCTCGTCCACCTGCTCCGTCTCGTCAAAGCGCCGCGAGTCGACCACCCCCGACGCCGCCATGGTGTTGAGCGCCGCGCACAGCCGCCGCACCGTCTCCGCCTCCTCCGGGTCCCGCCGGTCCAGCGGCGGCGGGTACGGGAACAGGAGGTCGGTGGCGATCTCCCCGGCAAAGAGCTGGCGGAGGAACGACGGGGCGGCGGCGGAGGACATGCGGGTCAGGGAGGCGGCGGGGAGGCGCGAGCGGGAGCAGGATCGGTGACAGCGGGCGGCAGCACCACGGTGATGCGGACCCGGGAGACCTTCCCCTGGTTCCGGCCGTTGGCGTCCACCACCTGCAGGCTAAACCGCGCCGTGCCAACCGCCAGCCCCCGCACGTCCACCCGGTCGGACGCGGCATTGGCCACCCCGTCGGCGATGTTCGGGAAGTCCGAGGTCACCAGCACCGCCCGCCCGCGCAGCGTCGCCCCGGTGGAGTCGCGCAGCGTGATCGCGAAGGCCGTCGTGAGCCCCCGCACCACGGTGAAGGCCGTGTCCGCCACCACGATGGTGTCCACCGGCGTGGGCAACACCACCAGCTGCGCCGTGCCCGTGCGCCCCTCCACCGTCGCCCCGATGGTCACCGTCCCCGACGCCAGCCCTCGGGCCACCCCGGCGGCCGACACGCTGGCACGCGCCGGGTCGCTGGAGGTCCACTCCACCGGGCGATCGGTCACCTCCGTCCCCACCGAGTCGGTGACCGTGGCGCGGAACGCCTGCTGCTGGTTCTCGTACACCGTGGCCTGCAGCGGCGTGACCGTCACCCCTCCCACGGGGATGCGCGTCACCGCCAGCGCCACCGTGTCCGCCACCCCCTCGGCCGTGGCCACGATGCGCGCCGTCCCCAGCGACAGCCCCGTCACGATCCCCGCCGCCGTCACCGACGCCACCGTGGGCGTGGGGGTGGACCAGGTGACCACGCGCCCAGGCGGGATCGCCCCCTGCACGCTGTCCAGCAGCGTCACGCTGAAGCCCCGCGGGATGCCGATGCGCAGCGCACCCGTGCGCGGCGTGATCACCACCTGCGCGATGCGCGGGTCCACCGCCGTCACCGCCGACTCGCAGGTGACTGACGGATACTCGGCGGAGGCGGCGCGGATCCGTGCCGCGCCGGCGCGCCGCGTGGCCACCAGTCCGGTGGGGGACACCGTGGCCACCGTTTCGTTGTCGCTGCTCCAGACAATCGCCCGGCCGGTGGCCGGCAGCACCCCCCCCGCCGTGTCGCGCAGCGTGAGCACCGGCTGCACGCTCTCCCCCACCGTCAGCCGCACCGCCGACGGGGCCAGCGCGCAGCTGCCAATGGGGATCTCGGTCACGGTCACCGTGGCGCGCCCCACCGTCTGGTTGCTCTCGGCGGTGATCTCCGCCTGCCCCGCGGCCACGGCCGTCACCAGCCCCGTCTGGTCCACGCTGGCCACCGCGCTGTTGCTGCTGGCCCACTGGAAGGTGCGTCCCGCGATCACCACCCCCTGCGCGTTGCGCGCAGTGGCGGTGAGTCGCCGCGTGTTCGTGCGGCGCAGGGTGACCGGGCCCGGCGTCACGGCCACCGTCGCCGCCACTTCGGGGGTCACGGTCACGGTGGCGCTGCCGGTCTTGCCGTTGGTCACCGCCGACACGGTGGCGCTCCCCACCCCCACCCCGATGACCTGCCCTTCGGCGGTCACCGTGGCCACGGTGCTGTTGCTGGAGCTGTAGTTGAGGCGCCGATCCCGGATGGAGTTGCCGGCACAGTCGAAAGCGGTGCCCACCAGCGCGGCGGTGCCGTTGATGGGAATCGTCAACGTGGCCGGCGCCACGGTCACGGAGCACGCCTCGGGGGGCTTGAGGTCGAGGCACCCGCCCAGCAGGGCGGTGGTCGCCACGGCGGCAAACATCCGCCGGGCGGCGGGGAGGCGGTGGCGCGGCTGGGTCCGGAACTCGGCGGTCATGGCACGGGAGAGGCGTGAATGGGCGGCTACAGACGCGGCCGTCCGACCCTCGTTGGACGCCCGGCGCGGAGCGGCGGCAACAGGAGGCAAGATCGGTTCCGTCCGGTCGTGGCTATCTTTGCCCGCATGGCCGTCGAGCGCCTTGCATCCCCAGGGAACGCCCCGGACGCGGTCCACCCCGCCGCGGGGTCCGCCGCTGCCGCCGGCCGCACGGCCGCCCAATGGCGGTGGGCGCTGCTGTGGGTGGCGGGGGCGGCCGGGTGCCGGGCGCTGCTGGCGACGCTGGTCCCCCTCTTCCCCGATGAGGCCTACTACTGGGAGTGGACGCGGCGCCTGGCCCCGGGGTATTTCGACCACCCCCCCGGGATTGCGCTGCTGCTGGCCGCCAGCCGCGCGCTGCTGGGGGACTCCGTGCTGGCGGTGCGCAGCGCGCCGGCGCTGGCCGCACTGGTCACGCACCTGGGGGCGGTGGCGTTGGCGTGGCAACTGGCGGGGCGAGGGGAGGGCGGGGCAGTCGCGGCCCGCCGCGCGGCAGTGCTGGTGGCCGTGCTGCCGCTGGCCACGCTGGGGTTGGTGCTGGCCACCCCCGATGCCCCGCTCTTTGCCGCCACGGCGCTGGCCATGGTGGGGGTGGAACGGGCGCTGGCGGCGCCGCCGCGCTCGGCGCGGGCGCTGGGGTGGTGGGGGGCAACGGGCGTGGCGCTGGGTGGGGCTTTTGTCGCCAAGTACATGGCGGTCCTCCTCCCCGCAGGGCTGGTGCTGGCGTGCCTGGTGCACCCGGCGCTCCGCCGCCGCTTCGCCGAGCCGGGGCCGTGGGTGGCATCGGCGGTGGCGCTGGCGCTGTTTGCCCCGGTGGTGTGGTGGAACGCCACGCACGACTGGGTCTCCTTCCGCTTCCAGCTGGGGCACGGCTTCTCGGGCACGCCGCGGGGCACGCCGCTGGGGCGCGAGCTGGAGCTGCTGGGCGGCCAGGCCGGCTTGGCCTCGCCGCTCCTTTTCGGGCTGCTGGCGATGGCCGTGGGGAGCGCCCTGCGCACCGGATGGCGGGCGCGCCACACCGACCCGCCAACGGCACCGGCGGTGCGCCGCTTTGCGCTGGCCATGGTGGCGGTGGTGCCGCTGGCGTTCTTTGCCGTGAGCGCCTGGCGCCGGTCGCCCGAGGCCAACTGGCCGGCCATGCTGTACCCGGCGGCCATGGCGCTGCTGGCCACCACCACCGCGCCGTGGGCCACCGGACGGTGGTGGCGTGCCGGCGTGGCGGTGGCCGCCGGGCTCACGGCGGTGGCCATGGCGCAGGCATGGCGCCCGCTGCTGCCGCTGGCCGCGCCCCGCGACCCGATTGCCCGGGCGCACGGCTGGTCGACGCTGGCCGAGGCCGTGCAGGAGGCGCGCCGCGCGGCAGTCCCATCGGGCGCGCCGTGGCCGGCGGTGGCCGCCAACCGCTATCAGGAGGCCGCCGTGCTGGCGTTCCTGCTCCCCGACCGGCCGCGCGTGCTCGCACTCAGCCTGCAGAGCCGCCCCAACCAGTACGACCTGTGGCCGGGAGGCGACCAGGTGGTGCGCCTCGGCGGCGCGCTGGTGGCCGTGTTCCAGGCCACGGCCCGGGAAGACTCGCTGGCGCGCGCCGTGGGGGACGCCTTTGCCGACGCGCGGCCGGTGGCCACGGTGTCGCTACGGCGCGAGGCGGGGGAGGTCACCACGCGGCGCGTGTGGGTCTTCACGGATCGCCGGGGCGCGTGGCCGCGCTCGGCGTCGGCGGCGGCCAGCCTCGCGTCCCCCGGCGTTCGCCTCGGCGTCGCGGCCGGGGCCGTACCGTGAGCGGCGCCCCCGCGTGGTCGGTGACGGTGGCGCTGGCGGTGGCGGCCGGCGGCGCGGCTGGCTCGGTGCTGCGCTACCTGGTGGGGGTGTGGGTGCCGCGCCCGCACCCCGGAGACTTCCCCGTGGCCACGCTGGCCATCAATGTGGTGGGGTCGCTGCTGCTGGCGTGGCTGCTGCGGCGCTTTGCGCTGGAGCCGGCGGGACCGGCGGTGCGCGCTGCGCTCACGGTGGGGCTGTGCGGCGGCTTCACCACCTTCTCCGCCTTCAGCGTGGAGGTGGTCACGCTGCTGCAGGCGGGGCGCCCCGGACGCGCCGCGGTGTACGTGCTAGCCAGCGTGGTGGCTGGCGTGGCGGCCGCGTGGACTGCGCTGCGCTGACGGCGCACGGGTCCGCAGCATCGGCCGCCGCGTGGTGAGCTCCTGGTGCCCTGATCCCTTCATCTTTACCCGTCATGCCTGCTGAATCCGCCCCCCCCGCGCTGGCCGCCGACCTGGCGGCCTGGCTGGACGCCCACGACGACGCCGCGCTGGCCGAGTTGGACGCCTTCCTGCGCATCCCGTCGGTGTCGGCGCGGCAGGAACATGCGGAGGACTGCGCGGCGGCGGCGCGCTTTGTGGCGGACCGCCTGGAGCGGCTGGGGTTTGCCACCACGGTGGAGCCCACCCCGGGGCACCCCATCGTGGTGGGCGCATGGCGCCACGCCCCCGCCGGCGCCCCCACGCTGCTGGTGTACGGGCACTACGACGTGCAGCCCGCCGAGCCGCTGGCGCTGTGGACCTCGCCCCCCTTCGAGCCCGCGGTGCGCGACGGCCGGCTGTACGCGCGCGGCAGCGTGGACGACAAGGGACAGCTGCACCTGCACCTGCGCGCGCTGGCGGCGCACCTGGCGGTGCGCGGCACGCTGCCGGTGAACGTGGTGGTCGTGGCCGAGGGGGAGGAGGAGGTGGGGAGCGCCAACCTGGCGCCGTTCATCGAGCGCGAGCGGGCGCGGCTGGCGTGCGATGCGGTGGTGATCTCCGACTCCACCATGTTCGCGCCCGGGCTCCCCAGCCTGCTGTCGTCGCTGCGCGGGCTGGCGTACGTGCAGCTGGAGGCGCGCGGCCCCGCGGGCGACCTGCACTCGGGGATGTACGGCGGCGCGGTGGTGAACCCGGCCATGGCGTTGGCGCGCATCCTGGCCACGTTCCATGACGCCGAGGGGCGCGTGGCCATCCCGGGATTCTACGACGCCGTGCGCCCGTTCCCCGACGCGGTGCGCGCGCAGATGCGCACGCTGCCGCACGACGACGCCGCGTTGATGCACGAGGTGGGGGTGACGGCGCTGGGGGGGGAGCCGGGGTATACCACGCTGGAGCGGCTGTGGACGCGCCCCACCTGCGAGGTGAACGGGCTGCTGGCCGGGTACACGGGGGAGGGGGCCAAGACGGTGCTGCCGGCCACGGCGATGGCCAAGGTGAGTTGCCGGCTGGTGCCCGACCAGGACCCCGACGCCATCGTGGCGCTGCTGCGCGCGCAGGTGGCGCGCGTGACGCCCCCCGGGGTGACGGTGGAGGTGACGGCGCTGCATGGCGGGCGGCCGTGGCGCGCCGAGCTGCGCGGGGCGGTGATCGACGCGGGGCGCCGGGCGCTGCAGGCGGCGTTCGGGCGCGAGCCGGTGATCACCGGCGAGGGGGGGAGCATTCCCGTGGTGGGGGACTTCGAGCGCCTGCTGGGGGCGCCGGTGCTGCTGATGGGGTTCGGGCTGCCCGGGGAGAACGCGCACGCGCCCGACGAGTGGATCAGCGTGGACAACTACCGGCGCGGGATGCGGGCGGCGGCCGCGCTGCTGGACGAGTACGCGGCGGCGCACGGGGCGACCGACGCGGCGACCGCGTAGGCGGCCGACGCTGTCGCGCCCCCCTCGGCCGAGGCACGCGGGGGGAGCAT
>JBEIJM010000082.1:0-14233 GCA_040380205.1 Gemmatimonadaceae bacterium | reverse complement strand
CGGCGCGCGCGGCGGCGCGGGCGGGCGCAGCGCCAGCCGCGGCGCCGGACGTGGCGACGGCGCGGCCGGGACCACCGGGAGCACGAACGTCGACACGCCGATCGTTCCCCCCTGCGCCACGTGGATGGTGTTCGTGGCCGGGAGGGGGTTGGGCCAGTTGGACGGCCAGTCGCTGGACGCGATCGTGACGCGGAGGCGGTGTCCCTTCCGGAAGCGGTACGAGACGTTCTGCAGCGTCACGCGGTAGCGGTGGGGGACCCCCGGCGTGATGGCGCTCGGCGGCGCGACCTGCCACTCCCCCGGCGTGCGCGGGTTCACGTTGGACTCGCGGTGCGAGGAGTTGATCCACCCCCGCGTCACCAGCTCCGAGCGCCCGTCGGGGAGCACCTCGCTGAGCTTGATGGTGAAGTCGGTGTTCGCGGCGGTCGAGGTCGCGACGAAGGCGATCTCGGGCATCCCCGTCGACTCGAGGTCGGCGGCCAGCGGCTCGGAGGTGAAGGTGAGCGACTCCGCCTCGTCCACCCGCTGGTCGGGGAGCACGAGGTAGTCGTCGTACCGCGCGTTGAACCACGTGCCGAAGGGCCCCGCGGCGCTCCCCACCCACGGGCGGTAGGTGAAGCGCTGCGACGCGGTGTCGCGCGGCGGCCCCTGCGACAGGGTGCCGCCGCCCCCGAGGACGTAGGTCGTGGGCACCGTGCGGGCGATCGGCCAGCTGTCCTCGGTGCGCCACGCGTTCTGCCGCATCACGAACAGCGTGACCGGCGGCTCGCGGGTGATGCCGTTGTCGATCCCCTTGAGGAAGTGGTCGAACCAGGCCAGCGCCGTGCGCGGGAAGTCGATGGTGTGGGAGGGACCGCCCCCGCCGTGGGTCCAGGGGCCGACGATGAGCTTCTGCGGGATCCCCTTCGCCTTCAGCACCTGCCACGTGAGGTACGCCTCGTCGTGGTTGCGCGCATGGTCGAAGTAGTTGCCCACCTGGAGGGTCGGGACCTCGTAGGTGGCGTACTTGCTCCGCAGGTCCTTCTCCTCCCAGTAGGCGTCGTAGGTGTCGTGCGTCCACTGCGGCGCGAAGAACCCCTCCCACCGGTTGTCGCGGATCTTCCGGCGCCACCGCTCGAGGTCCAGCACGGGTTGGCCGTCGGCCCCCGGATACACGGGGCCGCGCAGCATCGTGGACAGCACGTTCGAGGCGCCGTGCCAGACGTAGGGGTGGTTGGAGCGCACCCCGCCCGGGTACCAGTGGTCGCCGTAGAAGTTGGCGTACGAACTGTTCACGGCGATCGCGGCGAGGTGCGGCGGCCGCAGCGCGGCGATGCGCGTGGCGTTGATGGCGCCGTAGGAGATCCCCCACATCCCCACCTTGCCGGTGGACCACGGCTGCGCCGCGGCCCACTCCACCACGTCGTAGCCGTCGCGGAACGACGTGGCATCGAAGTAGTCGGCCATCACGCCCCCGGAGCTGCCGGTGCCGCGCCCTTCGGCCAGGACCGTCACGTAGCCGCGCTCCGCGAAGTAGGGGTCCAGGTCGCGGCCGTACGGCCAGTAGCGCACGACCACCGGGTGGCGCCCCGGTGCGCGCGGGCGGATGATCGTGGCCGCGAGGCGCGTGCCGTCGCGCATCGGGACGAACACCTCCTGCTCCACGATCGTCTCGTGGGTGGGCGGCGCCGGGGGCAGCGGGACCGGCGCGGACTGGGCCGCGGCGGGGTGCGTACACGCCACCAGGGCGAGGAAGGCGGCGAGGCGGAGCGTCCTGTCGTGCATGCGGGACCGATGGGAGAGGTCGGGGATGCCAGAACAGCCCCGAACATGCGCGCGCACGGGGGAAACGGCCAGCCGCGTGTCGGGCCGTCGTGCGCGTCCCGGGGGCGGTGGGACGGCTGACGCGCTACCATTCCCCCATGCCTTCCCAGAAGACCATCGTCATCACCGGCGCTTCCGACGGCATCGGCGCCGCCCTGGCCCGCCATCTGGCCGCCGAAGGGCACCAGCTGGCGCTGGTGGCGCGCCGCCCCGACGCGCTGGCCCAGGTGGCCGCCGCCTGCGGCCCGCAGGCGCTGGCCATCGTGGCCGACTGCACCGAGCGCGCGCAGGTGGACCGGGCCGCCGCCCAGGCGCTGGCCAACCTCGGGCACGTGGACACGTGGGTCAACAACGTGGGGCAGGGGATCGCGCGTCTCCCCTCGCAGCTCACCGATGACGACCTGGACCGCATGATGCGCGTCAACGTCCACTCGGCGCTGTACGGCGCACAGGCCATCCTGCCCCACTTCCGCGCCCGCGGCACGGGGCACCTGGTGCACGTCTCGTCCGTGCTGGGGCGCATCCCCTTCGCCACCATCCGCTCGGCGTACTGCGGCGCCAAGCACTTCCTCAACGCCCTCACCGGGGCGCTGCGCGACGAGCTCGCCGCCACGCACCCCGGCATCGCGGTGTCGCTGGTCTCCCCCGGGCCGGTGGACACGGCGTTCAGCCGCAACGCGGTGCACGCCACCCCCAACGCCCGCCCGCTGGGCACGCCGCAATCCGCCGAGGAGGTGGCGGCAGTGATCGCCGGCGTGATCGCCTCCCGCGCCCCCGACGTGTACACCACCCCCGGGATGCGCGCGCAGGTCCGCACCTACCTGGACGCATTGGACGCGGATCCGCCGGGGTAGGGTCCACCCTGGTGACTGGTGCCTCGTACCTCATCGCTCACCTCGCACCCTCTTACTGCCTGAGGAACCGAGGGGCCCTGGGTATGAGGGAGAGGAACCGAGGTGGTAGAGACGACGGCTTCCGGGTAGCTCATCGCTTACCTCGCACCCTCTTACTGCCTGAGGAACCGAGGGGCCCTAGATATGAGGGAGAGGAACCGAGGTCGTAGATACGACGGGTTCCGTTTTCGTCCCTACCACCTCGGTTCCTCTCCCTCATACCTAGGGCCCCTAACCACCTCGAGCAGTTTGCTCCCACCTAGGGCCCCTAACCACCTCAGGCAGGAGAAGCCAGACGACAGCACCGAGGCACAGTTTCACCCGCAGGCTACATTCGGTCATGCTTGCGTTCCACACCGCCGCCGCGCCCTTCGAGGCCGCCTGCCGGCTCCCCACCCTCCCCCACGGGCACCGGTCGCGGCAGCTGCACGGGCACTCCTATCTCGCCCGCGTGCGCGCCGTGCTCCCTCCGGGGTGGGCCCCCTTTCCCGGCGGGGAGGTGGACCATCTGCGCGACGCGCTCGCGGCAGTCGTGGCGCCGCTGGACTACGCGCTGCTCAACGATCACCTCGACATCCCCACCGACGAGAACCTCGCACGCTGGATCCGCCGCGGGCTGGCCGAGCGCGGGGTGGCCGAACCCGCGCAGGTCGGCATCCAGAGCACCGCGCACGCCGGCGTCGATCTCGACCGCAGCGACCAGGCGCACTGCTGGCGTCGCTACCGCTTCGAGGCCGCGCACTGGCTGCCCCATGTGGCACCCGGGCACCAGTGCGGCCGGCTGCATGGGCACGGCTTCGAGGTCATCCTCCACGCCAACCAGGACCTTGGCGCGCGCGACCTGGGGGTGGACTACGACCACCTCGACGCCTGCTGGGCCCCCCTGCAGGAGCAGCTGCACCACCGGTGCCTCAATGACATCCCCGGGCTGGAGAACCCCACCGCCGAGCTGCTGGCCAGCTGGGTCTGGGCGCGCCTCAAGCCTGAGCTCCCTGCGCTGTCCTGGGTGAGCTGCTACGAAACCGGCAGCAGTGGCGCGCACTTTGACGGCGCGCACTACCGCATCTGGAAGGAGCTCAGCTTTGACAGCGCCGTGCGCCTCGTGCACGCCCCTGCCGCCGACCCGCGGCACCGGGTGCACGGGCACACCTTCACGCTGCGGCTGCACCTGTCGGCGCCGCTGGACGACGTGCTGGGGTGGACCGTGGACTTCGGCGACGTGAAGCAGCTGTTCGCGCCCGTCCTCGCGCGCCTGGACCATCAGCCGCTGCACCTGCTGGAGGAGGCGGAGAGCGATGTCCTGTCGCTGGCGCGCCTCATTCGGGCACAGGCCGAGCCGCTGCTCCCCGCGCTCGACCGTATCGACCTGTACCAGGAGCGCGGCTGCGGCGCCATGCTGGCCTGGGGGGCCGGGGCCCCCGCGCTTCCCGTGTAGCGCGCTCGCCGTCGCGCACCCCGGATGATGCCCGCCGGATGATGCGCATCGGGTAAGCCCCGCCGTTTCGCCCGCCGCGGCGCGCTTCCTGCCCTCCCCGGCGGCGCATGACCGCTGTCGGACTCGTGGTGGCGCCACCGGCGCCCTGGCACAACCGCTTTGCCGCACGCGTGCAGTACGCCGTGCGGGACGCCCTCGCCGCCGATCCGCGGCTGCAGCTGCACGTCAGCAGCGACCTGGACCGCGCCCCGTTCCCCGCACCGTGTGCGGTGGTGCTCAACCTGTCGGCGCAGCACGACGATGCGGTGCGCGCCCGCGTGCCGGTTGGTGCACGCCTGGTCACGCTGCGCTACCTGGAGCAGAACGGCGCGCCTCGTCCGCTGGTGGCGCTGCCGCTGTCGCAGCTGTGGGTGCGTCCCACCCTGGTGCCCGGGCAGCGCGCCGTGCTGGCCTCCCCGGCGCTGCTCGCGCTGGAAGCGCGCGACGCCGACGGCGCACTGCTCGCGCGGTGGGAGGGACGCGCCCATCGCAAGCGCGCCGGCCGTGCCGTGCGGGCGCTGCTGCAGGGGGCGCCGCTGCTCATCGCGGACGTGCTCGCCACCGACGCCCGCCCGGACCACACGCGGAGTTCGCTCATCAACGGGCGGTCAGGAACGGCCATAACCGGCGGGGCGCTGACCACGGCGCTTCGCTATGGCGCGCACCTGCTGCGCGACACCGTCGTCCGCCGCTGGCGCCCTGACGAAGCCGAGCAGTGGGCCATCGGCGTGGCGCCCGTGGACGGCGGCATGGACCCGCGCCCGGAGGCCATCCGGTGGCTGCAGCCACCCGCCGACCGCGGCTTTGCCGACCCCTTCCTCTTCACCTGGCAGGGCGCGCGCTGGCTCTTCTTCGAGGAGGTGCCGCATGGGGGCGGGCACGGCGTCATTGCCGCGCTCCCCCTGGACGCCGACGGGCGCGCCGATCCCGAGGCGCGCCAGGTGGTGCTGCGCCACGCGCACCACCTGTCGTTCCCCACGGTGCATGCCGTCGATGGCGCGCTGTACCTGCTGTGCGAGGAGGGGAGCGCCGGCCTGGTGCGCCTGCACCGCAGCGTGCGCTTCCCCGATCGGTGGGAGCCGCTGCCGCCGCTCATCCCCGGGGTGGCGGGCGCCGATCCCGTGGTGTGGCATCACGAGGGGCACTGGTACCTCTTCGTCACCGACGCGCGTGGCGGCAACCACGACAACCACCTGCAGCTGTACGTCGCCCCGTCGCTGCATGGGCCGTGGCAGCGGCACCCCGCCAGCCCACTGCGTCACGGCCTGGACGGATCGCGCATGGCGGGGGCCATCTTGGAGGCGCCCGGTGGTCCCTATCGGCTGGGGCAGGCGTGTGCGCGGCGCTATGGCGGCGCCATCCACCTGTTCGCCATCGAGGCCATCGCCCCCGACGTGTATCGGGAACGGTTCGTGCGAAGCCTCGACCCCGTCCGCGGCAGCCGGTATCCCCTGGCTCGCCACACCCACGCGCGTCTCGACGGGCTGCTGGCCCTGGATGGGGTGCGCACCATGCCGCTGCACGCGCGGGTTTCCCCCGCCAGGTGACGCCATGCTCGTGACCCACGCGCCGGCCACGCCGGCGCAGTTGCTGGACCGTACACACGACCTCTGCCCCCTGGCCGCCCGCCACGCCGCCAGCGTGGACGCCGAGGCGCGCTTCCCCGCCGAGACGATCGACGGCGCGCGTGACCGACAGCTGCTGTCGGCCGCCATCCCCCCCGAGCTGGGGGGCTCGGGCGCCCCGCTCACGGCGCTGGTGGAGATGTGCCACGCGTTGGGCACCGTGTGCGGCTCCAGCGCGATGGTGCTGGCCATGCATCATATCCAGGTGGCGCTGCTGGTGCGGCACGCGCGGCAGGTCCCCGCCATCGCCGATCACCTCGCCGTGGTGGCGGAGCAGCAGCGGCTGCTTGGCTCGGTGACGTCCGAGGTGGGGGTGGGGGGCGACACGCGCACCAGCCGCTGCGCGGTGGCGCGCGAGGGCGACATGGTGACGCTGGAGAAGGACGCCACCACCGTGAGCTACGGTGCGCACGCCGACGACCTGCTGCTCACCGCGCGCCGCGCCGAGGACGCTGCGTCGGGGGATCAGGTGCTGCTGCTGGCGCGGCGCGGCGAGTTCATGCTGACGCCGCGCGGCGGGTGGGACACGCTGGGGATGCGTGGCACCTGCAGCCCGCCCTTCCTGGTCACCGTGCGCGCCCCCGCCGCGCAGCTGTTCCCTGTGCCGTATGCCGACGCGTCCATGGAGACCATGGTGCCCGTGTCGCACCTGCTGTGGGCTGCGCTGTGGACCGGCATCGCCTCTGACGCTGTGGCGCGGGCCGCCGCGTTCGTGCGCGCCGCGGCGCGCCGCACCCCGGGCGCCACCCCGCCCACTGCGCTGCGGCTGGCCGAGCTGTCGGTGCGGCTGCAGGGGCTGCGGCAGCAGGTGTGGGGGCTGGCCGCCGAGGTGGACGCGCTGGGGGAGGCGCGTGGGCCGCTGCGCACCATGGCGTGGGCGCTGCGGTGCAACAACCTCAAGGTGGCCGCCTCCGAGGGGGCCGCGCGCGTCGTGCATCACGCGCTGCAGGTCACCGGCATCATGGGCTACCGCAACGACACCCCGTACAGCGTGGGGCGCCACTACCGCGACGTGCTCTCCGCGTCGCTCATGGTGGGGAACGAGCGGATCCTGGCCAAGAACGCCGCCATGCTGCTGGTGCACAAGGACGACTGACGCGCCGTCGGCCCCCCGTCAACCGGCCGCGCGCCCCGTCGGCGCGCGGCCGCACGCATCCCTGCAGACCGCGCGCCCCGCCGCGCGGCGGACCATCGACCCGCACCCGGAGTGCTCATGCTGCCCACCGTGCTTGCCGTCCCCTTTGCCGAGTCGCTGGTCGAGCAGGGGCTGCTCGTCCCCGCCGGACCCCTCGGGGTGCCCGGGCGTGGTGCCGTCTTCGAGGCCGTGCTGTCCGCGTTCGACGCGCTGGTGATGCGCACCGCGCACACCGATGGCGCGCAGGCGCTGCTGTTCCCGCCCGTCATCGACCGTGCCATCCTGGAGCGCACCGGCTACCTGGAGGGGTTTCCCACGCTGTGCGGCAGCGTGCACGCCTTTGAGGGCACCGAAGCCGAGGCCACGGCCTTTGCGGCGCGCGTGGCGCGCGGCGACGGGTGGGACGGGGCCATGGCGCCCACCGACCTCGTGCTCACGCCGGCCGCGTGCTATCCGTTCTACCCCACCTGTCGCGGCATCCTCCCCGCCGACGGGCGCCACGTGACCATGCGCGGGTGGGTGTTCCGGCAGGAGCCCTCCGCCGAGCCCACGCGGATGCGCGCCTTTCGCGTGCGCGAGTTCATTCGCGTGGGGGCGCCCGCGGAGGTGCTGGCGTGGCGTGATGCGTGGCGCGTGCGCGGCGAGACGCTGCTGCGCGGGCTGCAGCTGGACGTGCGCGCCGATGCGGCCAGCGATCCGTTCTTCGGGCGCGCGGGGCGGATGCTGGCCAATGGGCAGCGGCAGCAGCAGCTCAAGTTCGAGCTGCTGGTGCCGGTGAACGACAACGGCGCGCCCACCGCGTGCTGCTCCTTCAACTACCACCTGGACAAGTTCGGCAGCGCCTTCGACATCCGGCTGGCCGCCGGTGGCGTGGCGCACACCGCCTGCCTGGGGTTCGGGATGGAGCGCGTGGTGCTGGCGCTGTTCCGTGCGCACGGGCTGGACCCCGTGGCGTGGCCCGACGCCGTGCAGGCGCAGCTGTGGCCCGACGGGGGCGCAGGGGGCGCGCCGTGACCGTGTACCATCCCCGCTCGGACGGAGCCCACACCGCTGGGGCAACGGCGGAGTCCGTGGCGCCGGAGGCCGTGGCCGTGGCCGCGGCGGTCGCGCGCCCCATCCCCTGGCTGCAGGTGGCCGGCTACCAGCCGCACGCGCTGCATGGTCCCGGCGTGCTGTGGGGCGAGCGCAACTGCTATGTGGACGTGCTGGTGGAGCTGCTGCACGCGCTGCGGCTGGAGCCGCGCGCCATGCTGGGGGTGTGCGCCGCCGTGGATTTCGAGGGGGACCACGTGACGTTCGTGAAGCCGTCGCTGGAGGAGCTGCGGCACTTCTACGGCCTCGACGTGCAGGAGCTCACGCTGTACAGGCCCCTGGTGGCGCACGCCCAGGAGCAGCTGGCCATGGGACGGCTGGTGAACGCCGAGGTGGACGCGTACTGGCTTCCCGACACCGCGGGCACCGACTATCACCGGCAGCATGTGAAGACGTCGGTCATCATGGCCGAGCTGGATGTGCCCGGCGGGCGGCTGGGGTACTTCCACAACGCCGGCTATCACGAGGTGACCGGGGAGGATTTCGAGCGGCTGCTGCGCCTGCACGCCCCCCACGACCCCGCGTACCTGCCGCTGTACGCGGAGCTCATCCGCATCGACCGCGTGGTGCACCGGCCGCTGCGCGAGCTGGCCGCGCTGGCGTGGGGGCGCCTGGCGGTGCACGTGGCGCGGCGCCCCGAGAGCAACCCCATCTGGCGCTGGGGGGTGCGCTTCGCCGCCGACCTGCCGCAGCTGCAGGCGGGGGGGTTGGCGCGCTATCACGCGTGGGCCTTTGCCACCACGCGGCAGATGGGGGCGGCGATGGAGCTGCTGGCCGCCGAGCTGTGGTGGTTGCAGGAGTACGCGGCGCCGGGGTCGGCTACGCATGCCGCGCTGCAACAGGCGGCGTCGGCGTTCCTGCGGCTCAGTCAGGGGTGCAAGAGCTTCATCCTCAAGGGCGCGCGCGGGGTGAGCACCACGCGTCCGCTGGACGTGACGTTGCTGTTTGACGACATGGCCACCGCCTGGGAGGAGGGGATGGCCGCGCTGCAGGCGGCGCTGCGTGGCGGGCTGGATGCGCCGCCGGCGACGGTGCCGACCGCCTCAGCGTCCCAGGGCGCCGGTGGCCACCCAGATGGCGCCAAAGGCGGCCACGGCGGCCACCAGCGCCATGATGAACTCGCGGCGGACCTGCCGCTCCTTGTTGTCCGATCGTGAGCCCGACAGGCGCATTTCCACGCGGCGCTCCCCCTTGGGCTTCTTTCGGGCGGGGGGGACCGCGGTGGTGCCAAGCGGGGTGGGGACCGTGGCCGTCAGGGGGGCGGGCGTGGGGGTGGGCGCCGGCTCCGGCGTCGGCGCCTGCTCCGTCTCCGGGGCGGGCCCTGGCTCCGGCTCCGGTTCCGGCATGGGCGCTGGTGCCGGTTCCGGTGTCGGTTCCGGGGCGACCGTAACCGGCGCCTCCACCACCGGCGCCTCCACCACCGGCGCCTCCACCACCGGCGCCTCCACCACCGGCGCCTCCGCCACCGGCGCCTCCACCACCGGCGCCTCCGCCACCGGCGCCTCCGCCACCGGCGCCTCCACGGGTTCCGCTTCCCCTGCCGCCGCCTTCACCCCCTTGGCGCGCGACGGGCGCTTGCGCCCCCCCGTATTGCGCGAACGCACCTGCTCGAGCCGCGCCTGGATCTTGCGGCCCGTGTCGGGGGAATCGGGGGAATTCTCGGGCGTGCCTGAATCCGTCACGCGACCAGTGAGTGCCAGTAGGTGGGGTACACGACCGCCCCGTCCGTCGTTGGACGAGGCGCATCAACCCCACGGGGTATCCAACGCGCCGGAACAACCGGGCGCAAGGGTGCACCGAGCGGGATGTTCCGCTTCCGGAACGTGCCGAATGCCTAGCCGGCTCGCGTCAAGGTACCGTCAACCCCCCGCATCTCCCCCAGGTGACACCCGTCACCCCATCGCCTGGACCGGCGCCGGCGCCACGGCAGCTTCCCCACCCCGCTCCACCAGCCGCGCCCCCAGGAAATCCAGCGCACGCCATTCCGCATAATAGAACGGACGCCACGGCCACCGACCCGCCGTGAACCCCACGTGACCCCCACGCCGCGGGAACTCCACCTCCACCGACCGGTTCCCGCTCACCACCTGCCGCACCTCGTCCAGCACCGCCGGCGGCAGGAACGGATCGTCCACCGCGTTGAGCAGCAGCAGCGGGCGCCGCACCCCCCGAAGCCGCGACAGCGAACTGGACTTGGCGTAGTAGTCGGCGGCGTCGCGAAAGCCGTGCACGGGCGCGGTGTACAGGTCGTCAAACTCCCACAGCGTTCGGGCGTACCGCACCCGGGCCATGGGCGACAGCTCCGGGTGCCGCGCCACCTTGGCCATGGCCTTGGGGATGAGCGACTTGAGGAACGCCCGCTCGTACACCGCGCCAAACCCCCGCCCGATGTGCCGCGACGCCCGCGCCAGGTCGTACGGCACCGACACCGCCACCCCCCCCACCACACTGGCCGGCAACCGCTCCCCCTGCTCGCCAAAGAGCTTGCACAGCACGTTCCCCCCCAACGACACCCCCACCATCCCCACCGGCGCGCCCGGGTGCGCCACCGCAATCCGTTCGAGGGCGAACAAGGGGTCCCCCGTCTCCCCGGAGTGGTAGCTGCGGGGCAAACGGTTCGGGGCCGAACCACAGCTCCGGAACAGCAGCAGGTCGGCAGCCCACCCCCGCCGCTGCGCCTCGCGGAACAACGCCCGGGCATAGTGCGAGTGCGTCCCCCCCTCCAGCCCGTGCAGCAGCAGCAGCCGCGGGGCCGCAGGGGCCCCCGCCGGCGCCGCCAGCCGCGCCACCTCCACGAAGTCCCCGTCGGGGGTGTCCCACCGCTCCAGCGTCACGGGCAGGTCGGTCAGCAGCGACGGCTCCCGACGCCCCACGCGCCCCCACAGCGTGGCGGTGTGCGGGTCGGGGAGCCACCACGCCGGACGGTAGGCGGGGCGGAACGCGGCGGAGGCGGAGGAGGTCGTCGTGGGCATCGTGCTATCGTTGGATCATGTCCCATGCCAAGGAGATGACCATGCAATTTGTGCCCGCATTGATCGGAGGGGTTGGCGCCCTGGTGCTGGTGGCCGCCGTCACCCACGCCCTCCTCCGCACCTTCCTGGAAGCCCGGGGGGTGCGCCCCTGGACGCTGCTCGACTCCCTGGGGGCCTCCCCGGTGCTGCTGCTGGGCGCCCTGCTGCTGGGCACCACCGGCGGCGTCCTGGCCACCTGGTGGCTCACCTGCCCGGGCATCACGTGCGCGGTGCCGTCCGTTGGGGTACTCTTGGCGCTGCTCCTCGCCGCCGCCGGCGTGCTGGCCACCTGGCTGGGGCTGCTGGCCCTCCGGAAGTTCACCTGACGGCTTCCACGCCCCCCTGACGCCCGGCGCGCGCCCCGCCCGTCGCGCCCCCGTCGCCCCCACCCCGCCCCCGCCCCGATGCTCGCCCGCCTCGCCCGCAACCTCACCGTCCAGGTCCTCCTGGCGGTCAGCCTCGGCGTCCTCCTGGGGGTCGTCAACCCGCCCCTCGGCAAGGCGCTCAAGCCGCTGGGGGACACCTTCATCAACCTGGTGAAGATGGTCATCACCCCGGTGATCTTCCTCACCATCGTGCACGGCATCGCCAGCATGGCGGACCTGCGCAAGCTGGGGCGCGTGGGCGGCAAGGCGCTCCTCTACTTCGAGCTGGTCTCCACCTTCGCCCTCGCCATCGGGCTGGTCATCGTCAACCTCACGCAGCCCGGCAAGGGGCTCGACCTCGCCTCGCTCCCCACCGGCGACGTGAGCAAGTACACCGCCGCCGGCCAGTCGCAGGGGACGCTGGAGTTCCTCATGCACATCGTCCCCAGCAACATCGTCGCCGCCTTCGCCGGCGGCGAGCTGCTGCCGGTGGTGTTCTTCTCCGTGCTCTTCGGCGTGGCGCTCACCGCCGTGGGCGACGCCGGGCGCGACGTGGTGGACTTCCTCCTCAAGCTGCAGGTGGTGTTCTTCCGCGTGGTGAAGATGGTGATGGTGGTGGCCCCCATCGGCGCCTTCGGCGCCATGGCCTATACGGTGGGGAACTTCGGCCTCAAGACGCTGCTCCCGCTGGGACGCCTCATGCTGGACGTGTACGCCACCATGGCGGTGTTCATCTTCGTGGTGCTGGGCGCCATCTGCCGCCTCTACGGCTTCCGGCTGCTGCGCTTCCTGCGCTACATCAAGGAGGAGCTGCTGCTCGTGCTGGGCACCAGCAGCAGCGAGGCGGCGCTCCCGCGCATGATCGAGAAGCTCGAGCGCTACGGCTGCGCCCGCCCGGTGGTGGGGCTGGTGATCCCCACGGGCTACTCGTTCAACCTGGACGGCACCAGCATCTACCTCAGCATGGCGGCGATCTTCATCGCGCAGGTGTACAACGTGCCGCTCACCCTGGGCGACCAGCTGGCGCTGCTGGGGGTGCTCATGCTCACCAGCAAGGGCGCCGCCGGCGTCACGGGGTCGGGGTTCATCGTGCTGGCCAGCACGCTGGCCGCCACCCGCACGGTGCCGCTGGAAGGGGTCGCGCTCCTCCTCGGCATCGACCGGTTCATGTCGGAGGCCCGCGCCATCACCAACGTGATCGGCAACGGCGTGGCCACGCTGGTGGTGGCGCGCAGCGAAGGCGCCTGTGACGACGCCATGCGCGCCGAGGCGGAGGCCGCCGCCGGCATGACCCCGCTGCCGGCCACGGCGTAGGACGGGCCGACCATGAGCACCACGGGCATCCGTCCGCAGCTGTTCGGCACCAAGAAGAGCGCCGACACGCGCAAGGCGCAGCGCTTCTTCGCGGAACGCCGCGTGCCGGTCCACTTCGTGGACCTCGCGGAGAAGGGCGCCTCGCTGGGCGAACTGCGCCGCTTCGCCCAGAAGCACGGCGTGCAGGCGCTCATCGACCGCGACAGCAAGCGCTTCGCCGAACTCGGCCTCCGCTCGGCGATGTACGGCGACGAGCGCTGGCTGACGCTGCTGGTGGACGAGCCGCTGCTGCTACGCCAACCGCTGGTGCGCATCGGCCCCTGGGTCGGGATCGGTGTCGACGAGACTGGATGGAAGGAGGCGCTCGCGAAGGGGGCGTAGGGGACGGTGTGACGATCAGTCTGGTGCCTGACTCCTGGCTTCTACCGCCTGAGGCTGCGCCGAGGGGCCCTAGGTAGGAGGGAGAGGTTCGAGGCGATCGGTATGATGCGCACCACCCATGGCACCCATCGCCTCAGGTCTATGCCTCAAACCTAGGGCCCCTCGGCGCAGCCTCAGGCAGTAAAAGGTTGCCACTATCCCAAACCCAGCCCCAATCCTGCGGCAACGCCTGATGAGTCGCCCCCCGCTCTTTCACCGCCTCGTGGCGTGGATTTCCCGCCGTTGCCTCCGCTGGTTCTACCGCGAGCAGGCTGTCATCGGGCGCGAGCGGATCCCGGCGCACGGGCCGGTGCTGCTCATCGGCAACCACCCCAACGACCTTCCCGACGTCCTGCTGGGGTATGCCACCACCGCGCGGCCGCTGCGCTATGTGGCCACCATTTCTGCGGCCACCAACCCCGTGGCGCGGTGGGTGTACCGCGGGCTGGGCGTCGTCCCCGTGGCCCGCGCGCGCGACGTGCGCAAGATGAAGGCGCTGGGGCTGGACATCACCGCCATGAACCGCGAGGCGGCGGCGGCGCTGCACCAGGCGCTGGCCAACGGTGACGCGGTGGGGGTGTTCCCCGAGGGCGGCGTGGCCGATACCCCCGAAATCGGCGTGCTGCGCACCGGGGTGGCGCGCATGGTGCTGGACGCCTTCGAGGCCGGCGCCATCGATGACCTCACCATCGTCCCCTTCGGCGTGCAGTACGAGGCGCCGCGCACCTGGGGGAGCGACGTGGTGGTGGCGGTGGGAGAGCCCTGGTCGCTGGCCGGGTGGCGCGACGCGCGGCGCACCGAGGGGCTGCTGCCCAACGCCGTGGCACTGGCCGAGCGGATGCGCGCCTCGCTGCGGTCGGTCACGCGCAACAGCCCCACCTGGGAGGCCGCCGAATGGCGCGACCTCGCCATGGCCGCACAGGCCGCCGCCACCGCGGCGCCGGGCACGCTGCGCACGGTGCAGGTGGCGCTGGCGCAGCGCGACTGGCCGATGCCAGCGGACGGTGCCACCGCTGAGCACGCGCAGGCCATCCAGCGCCAGGCGGCGCGCGTGGCACACGCCGGCGGCATCCCCACCAGCGCGCGCGACCACGCGCGCGT
>JBEIJM010000081.1:0-12762 GCA_040380205.1 Gemmatimonadaceae bacterium | reverse complement strand
GGGGGGCCCCTGTGTGGGGGGTCGCGCCCAAGTGTGTTTTGCCGGGGGTCCCCCCCCCGCCCTCGGGGGGGGGGGGGGCCCGACACCCCCCCCCCCCCGCCATGCCTACCCCAGCTCCCCCGCGAACCGCCGCCGCATCAGCCGCCGGTGCAGCGCCGGCCACGTGGCCCACAGCCAGGCGCCAAACGCCGGCAGCCACTCCCGCGGCACCTCGGCTCGCCGCGCCGCCAGCGCCGCGACAATCCGCCCGGCCTGCCACTCGGCCGTGCGGATGCGCCCCACGGTGCTGCGCGCGTGCGGCGCCGCGCCGCCGTCGGCCCCCAGCGCGTTCCGCTCAATGGGCGTGTCCAGGAAGCTGGGATAGGCCATGAGCACGTGCACCCCGTCGGCCACCAGTTCCTGCCGCAGCACCTCCAGATACTGCGCCAGCGCCGCCTTGGACGCCCCGTACCCCGCCCGCCCCGGCACCGGCATCCACCCCGCCATCGAGCCAACCCCCACCAGGCTCCCCTGCGACGCGCGCAGCAGCGGCAGCGCCAGCGCCGTGAGCGCCACGGGAGCATGGTAGTTCACCTCCATCACCCGCCGGATCACCGCGGGGTCCGTGCGCTTGGCCGGCGAGCGGTGCGTGATCCCCGCGTTGTGCACCAGCACATCCAGCCGCCCGAAGCGCTCGGCGATGGCCGCCACCAGCCGCGCCCGCGCGTCGGCGTCGGTGAGGTCCCCCGCCACCGCCAGCGTGCGCGCCGGGTCCGCCAACGCGGCCATCCGCGCCTTGAGCCCGATCTCGTCGCGGTCGGTCAGCACCACCGCGTCGCCCCGGGCGTGCAGCGCCCGCACCAGCGCCCACCCCAACCCGCCGGCCGCGCCGGTCACGCACGCCACGCGCACGGAGCCCCCGCTCACCCTCCCCTCCACAGCCCCTGCGCCTCGGCAAACGTCCGGAACGCCTCGCGCGCGGTCTTCCGCAGCGGCACGCCGAATTCGCGCAGCAGCTTGGCGTTGGAGAGCACCGGGCGATGCTGCAGGAAGCGCACCTGTTCGGGGCCGTAGCGCGACACCCCCAGACGCCGCCCCGCCCACAGCGCCGCGCGCAACACCCCGGCCGGGAGCGCCACCACGGGCTTCCCCAGCAGCGCGCCAATCTCGCGCAGGGTCAGCGCCCCGCTCCCCGCCACGTTGAACACCCCGGTCACGCCGTGCGCCACGCCGTGCGCCAGCACCGTCACCAGGTCCTCGTCCCACACGAAGGCAAAGGGGGCATCGTGGCCGCGCACCGCCAGCAGCACGCGCTGGTGGAACAGCGCCGTGATCTGGTTGCGGGTGGCCGCCCCCACCACGGGCCCCACGCGCAGCACCAGCTGCCCCAGCGCCGGGTGCCGCGCGCGCGCCTCGGCCAGCAGCGCCTCCACCTGGCGCTTGTGGTCGGCGTACGAGAAGGCGGCGTCCCCACGCAGCGGATCGTCCTCCGAGAGCGGCACCGGGTTGTCGGCGTGGTAGCCGTACGCCGCGCCGCTGCTGGTCACCGTGAGGTGTCGCACCCCGGCCGCCACGCACGCCGCGATGACGTGGCGCGTGCCGTTCACGTCGATGTCGAAGTCGCGCGCCCGGTCGCGCGTGGGCTCCAGCACCGCCGCCAGGTGCACCACGGCGTCAATGCGCTGGTCGCGCAGCAGCACCGCCAACGCCGGGTCGCGGATGTCCAGGGCGCGCACCGGCACCGGGCCGCCCGGACGCGGGCGCACGTCCACGCCGATCACGAACACCCCCGGGAGCGCGGCCAGCCGCTCCCCCAGCAGCGTCCCCACGTACCCCGACGCGCCGGTGAGGCAGACGCGCAGGGGCACCGGCGCCGCCGCGTCCATGGGCTAGGCCGCGGGGATGGGACGCCGCGCCCACCACTGCGCGATGGCCAGCCCCGACACCAGGTGCCACACCCCCCAGAAGGCGGTCACCAGCATCATCCCCCCCGCCTGCGGGAAGAAGGTGAACAGCACCGCCAGCCCCAGCCCGGTGTTATGGATGGACACCTCGATGGTGAGCGCGCGCCGGTCGGCCTCCGAGAGGCGTGCCGCCGTGGCCGCCAGGTACCCCACCGCCATGGCCAGCAGGTTCTGCCCCACCACCAGCCAGAAGAACTGCCCGAAGCGCGCCACGAACAGGTCGGTGTTCTTCGCGAACGCCAGCGCCACGAACGCCAGGAACACCAGCGTGGCCACCGCGCGCAGCGGGCGCTCCGCGCGCGCCGCCAGCCGCGGGAAGCGGCGCCCCGCGGCCATCCCCAGCAGCAGCGGCACCACCAGCACGAAGAGCACCAGCGACAGGATCCCCCCCGCGGGGATCTCGATGGCGCGCAGCACCGGGCGCGTGACGGGGTTGAGCCACCCGTACAGCGCGAAGTTGAGCGGCATCACCACCGGCGCGGCCACGCTGGAGACCGCCGTGAGCCCCACCGCCAGCGGCACGTTCCCGCGCGCCATCCAGGTGAGCACGTTGGAGAACGACCCGCCGGGGCACGCCGCCACCAGAATCATCCCCAGCGCCAGTGGTGCATCCAGCTGCAGCGCCCACGCCATCAGGCAGGTGAGCGCGGGCACCGCCACGTACTGCGCCGCCAGCCCCACCGCCGCCGCGCGCGGCGCGCGCCACGCGGCGCGGAACGCCTCGGGGGTCAGCGTGAGCGACACGCCGAACATCAGGCACGCCAGAATCACGTTCAGCGCTGCCAGCCCGCCGGGAGCCAGCTGCAGCGGCAGCGCGTCGTTCACGCCGCGCCCCTCGCGCCCGGCGCCAGGTCGGCGCGGAGCGCGTCGATCTCCCGCTGCACCGCGCGCAGGTAGCTCTCCTTGTGCACGTAGTACGCCATGCGGTCCAGCGGCAGGTAGCGATAGCCCCCGCGCACCTCGGGGGCGTCCACCGTCCGCTTGCGCGCCTGCAGCGCGCGCGCGCTGGCCGCCCCCGCCGCCAGCTGCCGGATGTACAGCGCGACCAGCTCCGCCTGCCGGTTGCGCCCCTCCCACCCCAGCCCCGCCGCCTCCAGCATGCCCATGAGGAACAGCGTGTCACGGTCGGGATGGAACGTGTTCAGGAACAGCCGCGGCGCGGGTCCCTCGGCCCAGTTCAGCAGCCGCGCATCAATGAACGGGAACTCGGGCTGGTATCCCGTGGCCAGCAACAGCATGTCAAAGTCGGCGCGGGCGCCGTCGGCAAAGGTCACCGTGCGCCCCTCGATGGCGCGGAGCCCCGCGCGCGGCGTGATGTCCCCCTGTCCCAGGTGGTGCAGCACCAGCGAGTTGATCACCGGGTGCGCCTCGTACATCCGGTAGTCGGGGTCCGGCAGCCCGTAGTCCGACGGCTTCCCCATCACCACGCGCACCAGCAGCGCGTCCAGCCGCTGCTTGAGCGCGCGCGGCAGGCGGATGGCGCCCCCCAGCGTGTCCGTGGGGCGCCCCATGATGAACTTGGGGAGGAAGTAGTAGCCCCGCCGCACCGAGAGGTCCACGCGCGCCGCGCGGTGCACCGCGTCCACCGCGATGTCGGCGCCGCTGTTGCCGCACCCCACCACCAGCACGCGCTGCCCCTCGAACACGTCGGGGGTGCGGTACTCCGCCGAGTGCAGCACGCGCCCCGTGAACGTGCCCGGCAGCGTGGGCCAGTGGGGGTGGTGCAGCACCCCCGAGGCGATCAGCACCCCGTCGTGCGCCGTGGTGGTGCGCGGCACGTCGGCGGACACGAACGCGTCGCGCCCGGGCTCGGGCACCGTGGTCACCGCCCACCGCCCGTCGGGAAGGGGGGCCACCTGCTCCACGCGCGTCCCCCACGCGTAGTGCCCCGTCAGCCCGAAGTGCGCGGCGTAGTCGCGGAAGTACCGCCGCAGCTCGGTGTGGTGCGGATACGCGGGCCCCTTGGGCATGGGGAACTCCGCGAACTCCGTCATGTGCCGCGAGCTGATGAGGTGCGCCGACTGGTACAGCGTGCTGTGCGGGTTGTCGATGTCCCACAGCCCGCCGGGGCCCGTGTGGCGGTCATAGCCGCGGAAGGGGATCCCCAGCTGCTGCAGGTTGCGGGCGCAGGCCAGCCCCATGGGGCCGGCTCCGATCACGGCGTACATGCGGGAAAGCTACCCGCGGGACTACCAGCGGGGGCGGGGGCGACGCCGCACCCCGTGCCGGACCCCGTGCAGCAGGGCGCCCCCCCACGCCACCCACCCCGCCCCGCGCACCGCCGCCGCGATCCGCTTCTCCTGCTCCAGCAGGTCCACCGTGCGCAGCAGGTAGCTCCAGTCGTGGTCGTCCCCCTCCCCGCCCATGCTCACCAGCGGCAGCTCCAGGTCGCGGGCGTCGCCGACGTACCAGGACAGGTTCCCCAGCGACGCGGCCAGCCACAGCACCGCCACCGCCACCCCCAGCGCGTCGTCCCGGTCGCGCATCAGCCACACCGCCCCCAGGGGCACCAGCAGCTGCAGCAGCGACCCCCCCAGGATGGTCAGGTACTCGTTCCCCGTGAGGGCGAACACCAGGTGCCCCAGTTCGTGCACCCCGAAGGTGATCCCGCCAAACAGCCCCCAGTCGCTGTCGCGCAGGGGGACGGCGGCCTGCCACGCCACCAGCGCCAGCACCGCCGCCCGCCCCCACGAGATGGTCGGTTGCTCCGAGTCGGTCATGGCGGGAAGCTACCCGATGGGGCAACTTGCGGGGATGCACCGCCGCCACTTTTCCCGCCTGCTGGCCGGCGCCGCCGCGGGCGCCCTGCTCCCGCGCGCCACCTGGGCCGGCCGCGCTCCGCGTGCCCTGGCCGTGAACGGGGCCCGCCTCAACGGCGACCTCACCGCGCTGGCCGCCTTCGGCCGCAACCCGCAGGGGGGCGTCACCCGCCTGGCCTACACCGAGCCCGACCTGCAGGCGCGCCGCTACGTCATGGACCGCATGCGCGAGGCCGGGCTGGCGGTGCGCACGGACCGCGCCGGCAACCTCTTCGGCCGCCGCGCCGGCACCGACGCCGCCGCGCGCCCCATCGTCTTCGGCTCGCACGTGGACTCCGTCCCCGAGGGCGGGAACTACGACGGCAACGTGGGGGTCATCGGCGCCGTGGAGGTGGTGCGCACCCTCAACGAGCAGCGCGTCACCACGCGCCACCCGCTGGACGTGGTCGTCTGGCAGAACGAGGAGGGGGGCACCTGGGGAAGCAACATGGCCACGGCGGCGCGCATCACCGCCGAGGAGCTGGCGCTCACTGCCCGCAGCGGCGTGACGCTGCGCGACGGCGTCACCATGCTGGGAGGCAACCCCGACCTGTTGGAGGAGACGCGCATCCGCCCCGGCACGGTGCACGGCTACCTGGAGCTGCACATCGAACAGGGGGGGACGCTGCATGGCGCGGGGATCCCCATTGGCGTGGTGGAAGGGATCGTGGCGCTGCACCAGTGGGAGGTGACCATCGAGGGGTTTGCCAACCACGCCGGCACCACCCCCATGGATCAGCGGCGCGACGCCATGCTGGCGGCGGCGCGCTTCACCGAGCTGGTCAACCGCACCGTGCGCGGCGAGCCCGGGCGGCAGGTGGGGACGGTGGGGCGGATGCAGGCGTACCCCGGCGCCCCCAACGTCATCCCCGGCAAGGTGGTGTGCACGCTGGAGCTGCGCGACCTGGACCAGGGCAAGGTGGTGCGATTGTACGAGGCCATCCGCGCGGGCGCCGAGCGCATTGCCGCCGACACGGGGACCAGCTTCGCCTACAAGCCGCTCACCGTGCACGACCCCGCGCTGTGCGACCCGCGCGTGCGCGCGCTCATCGGCGACAGCGCCGCGGCGCGGGGCATGGCCACGCGGTCGCTCCCCAGCGGCGCGGGACACGACGCGCAGAACATGGCGCGCGTGGGGCCCATGGGGATGATCTTCATCCCCAGCGTGGACGGCATCAGCCATTCCCCGCGCGAATACTCCACGCCGGAGGCGATCACCACCGGCGCCAACGTCCTGCTGGAGGCGGTGCTGCGCCTGGACGCGGCCCGCTTCGACACCCCATGACCCGATCCGCCATCCCGCGCGCCGCCGTCACCCTGTTCGCCGTGGGTGTGCTGTGGGCCTGCGCCTCCGCCCCCAAGGCGCCGCCGGCACCTGCCGAAACCGGGGTGCGCGCCCTGCCACCCGGCACGGAGCCGCCGCCCCCCCCGGATGTCATGCCCGCGGGCTTCCGCGCCGCCTTTGGCGCCAACGACGCGCGCGCGCGCACCATCGCCTTCTACCAGGCGTGCGCCGCCACCCTGTCGCGGCTGCGCGCCAGCGGCACCTTCGGCCCCGCCGCGCGCGCCCCCCGCCTCTTTCACTGCGAGCGCACCCCCGATGGCGTCCCCGTGGGGGGCGTCTTCGACATCGACAGTACCTTCGCCAAGGTGCAGCGCCTGGCCCTGGTGCGACTGGACGGCGCCCGCCCCCGCCACACCGACCGCGTGGACACCGCGCGCATCGCCCGGCAGGCGCACCTCGCGCGCGACGCCAATCGCGAGGTGGCCGCGGCGTGGCGCAAGCAGGGGCGCCCGTTCTTCATCGTCCCCTACACGCCCGCGCAGGGCCCGGTGGAGGCGTGGGTGATCCCCTACCCCACCCGCGTGCGCTCCGTCATTCTCGGGGGCGAGGTGGCCTTCGCGCGCGCCGGCACCGGGGTGACGCGCCTGCTGGACCGCACGGCCGGGTGGCGGCAGGTGGCCGTCCCCGCCGAGGGGCCGGTGGTGCTGGCCAGCGCCGAGGCGGAGGTGGCCACCGTGGCCGACCTGGTGGTGGCCCGCGGGCTGGCCGAGCAGGGGCGGCAGGTCACCGTGACCACCCGCGCCGCCCGCAGCAGCCTGGTCCCCGGCGTGGACCCAGAGACGGGCGCACGCGTGGTGTGGGAGCACGCGCTGGGCGGGCGGTAACGCCGGCGCCCCGCGGGGGCGCCGAATGCCGGGATCGTGACGCGCGCCCCCCTCGCGGCGGGGCGCGCGCTGGCATATTTCAGCAGAAGCCAGCCAATCCCCGTGCGGCGCGCCAGTCGGTGCGCCAATGTGCCCGGCGGCGCGCATCGCGCCGGGGTGCGCCGCACTCCCACGACCGCCAGCCAGGGCGCTCATGAGCTCCATCCCCACGTCCGACCCGCGTGAACTCGTCTTCGAGCGCACGCTGCCCTTCCCCCCCAACTGGGTGTTCCGGGCGTGGACCGAACCGGCGCTCATCACCCAGTGGTTCACCCCGGCCCCGTGGAAGACCGCCTCGGCGCACGTGGACCTGCGCGTGGGCGGCGGGAGCCTGATCGTGATGCAGGGCCCCGGCGGCGAGACGGAGGAAAACCACGGCGTCTACCTCGAGGTGATCCCCGACCGCAAGCTGGTGTTCACCGACGCCTACCGCTCGGGGTGGGTCCCTGCCGAGAAGCCTTTCTTTACCGGCATCCTCACCTTCACCGCCACGCAGGGAGGCGGGACGCATTACGTGGCCCGCGCCCGCCACTGGACCGCCACGGACGCCGAGCATCATCGCGACATGGGGTTCCACGCAGGCTGGGGGGTGGCCACCGACCAGATGGTGGCCATGTTCCAGCGGCTGCAGCAGCGGGCCCGCGGATGACGCGCCGCCCGCCGCCCGCCGTGGGGATCCCCGCGCGCATCGCCATGCTGGTCGCCCCCCTCGCACTGGCCGCCCCGCTCCTCGGCGCCCAGCCGCGCGCCAGCATCACGCTCCCCGCCGCGCGTGCGCAGGCCCCCCTGTCGGGGCGCCTGCTGCTCTACGTGTCCACCGACACCACCGGCACCCCGCGCACGCAGGTCTCCGACAACGCCTCCACCGCCCAGGTGTTCGGCGTGGACGTCACCGACTGGCGCCCCGGCACCGCGCAGCTGGTGGACGCCGCCGCCGTGGGCTACCCGCTGGAGTCGCTGCGGGAGCTCAAGCCCGGACGCTACCGCATCCAGGCGCTGTTCAACCGCTACGAGCGCTTCACCCGCGCCGACGGGCGCACCGTGCTCCTCCCGCCCGACCGCGGCGAGGGGCAGCAGATGAACGCCAAGCCCGGCAACCTCCATTCGGCGCCGGCCACCGTCACCGTCACCGCCAGCGGGCGCCTGCAGCTGGCGCTCACCGAGGAGATCCCCGCCCTCCCCGCCCCGGCGCTGCAGGAGACGAAGTACGTCAAGCACGTGCGCATCCGCTCGGAGCGCCTCAGCCGCTTCTGGGGGACCGACATGCACCTGGCCGCCTGGGTGCTGCTCCCCGAAGGGTTCGACCGCCATCCGGGAGCGCGCTACCCGCTGGTGATCAACCACGGCCACTTCCCCGCCTCGCTCTCGGGGTGGCGCGAGACGCCCCCCGACCCGACCCTCGCCCCCGACTTCTCGGCGCGCTTCAACCTGGCGGGGTACAACCGCATCCAGCAGGAGCTGGCCCACGACTTCTACAAGGCGTGGACCGGCCCCGGCTTCCCGCGCGCCCTCCTGGTGGAGATCCAGCACCCCACCCCCTTCTACGACGACTCGTACGCCGTCAACTCGGCCAACAACGGCCCCTACGGCGACGCCATCATGTACGAGCTCATCCCCGAGATCGAGCGGCGCTTCCGCGGCCTGGGCGCCGGGTGGGCGCGCTTCGTCTACGGCGGCTCCACCGGGGGGTGGGAGTCGATGGCGGTGCAGATGTTCTACCCCGACGAGTTCAACGGCGCCTGGATCGCCTGCCCCGACCCCATCGACTTCCGCCATTACACCGTCGTGGACCTCTACAAGGACCGCAACGCGTACTGGCAGGAGGGGCCCTTCAAGCGCGTCCCGCGCCCGGGGCACCGCAACTACCTGGGGCACGTCACCGCCACCCTGGAGCAGATGAACCGGCGCGAGCTGGCGCTGGGCTCGCGCGCGCGCTCGGGCGACCAGTTCGACGTGTGGGAGAGCGTCTTCTCCCCCGTGGGCGAAGACGGCTACCCCGCCCGCATCTGGGACCGCGTCACCGGCGTGATCGACACCACCGTGGCCGCCTACTGGCGCGAGCACTACGACCTCGCCCACATCCTCCGGCGCGACTGGCCCACCCTGGGCCCCAAGCTGCGCGGCAAGCTGCGGATCTACGTGGGCGACATGGACAACTACTACCTCAACAACGCGGTCTACGGCGTGGAGCAGTTCCTGCGCACCGCCGTCCCCGCCGCCGACGCGGTGGTGGACTACGGCGACCGCGCGGAGCACTGCTGGAACGGCGACCACACGCGGAGCAACGCCTACTCGCGGCTGCGCTACCCGCAGATGGTGCTGCCGTGGGCCGTGGAGCGGATGCGGATGACCGCGCCCCCGGGGGCCGACCTGACCAGCTGGCGCTACTAGCCGGCGGCGCGGCGGGCGCCCCGGCCGGCGCGGTCAGCCGGGGCGCCCCGCCCCCTTGGTCCCGCGCCGCAGCGGCATGGTGAGCAGCGCCCCCACGGTGGTGTGCTCCGCCGGCGCCATGTGCGTGTCCACCCCGTACACCACCTGCGTCCGCTCCATCTCGCGGTAGGTGCGGAACAGCCGGTCCCACACCGAGAAGACGTTGCCGAAGTTGGTGTCGGTGTAGGGGAGCACGTAGTGGTGGTGCACCTTGTGCATGTCGGGGGACACGAACACCCACGCCAGCGCCCGGTCCAGCCACCGCGGCAGCGCGATGTTGGCGTGGTTGAACTGGCTCAGCACCACGCTGACGGACTGGTACAGGAACACCAGCCACATGGGCGCCCCCGCCACCACCACCGCCAGCGCGGTGAAGGCGAAGCGCACCACGCTCTCCCCGGGGTGGTGGCGGTTGGCCGTGGTGGTGTCCACGGCCTGGTCGGAGTGGTGCACCAGATGGAGCCGCCAGAGGAACGGCACGTGGTGCTCCACGAAGTGCGGCAGCCACGCCCCCACCAGGTCCAGCAGCAGCAGCCCCACCACCGCCTGCAGCGCCACCGGCAGGTCGCCCAGCAGGAACAGCGCCCCCACCTCGTGCGCCACCGCCCACTCGCTGGTGCGCAGCAGCAGGAACGCCAGCGCGAAGTTCACCACGATGGTGGTGGCGGTGAAGAAGACGTTCACCAGCGCGTGCGACCACTTGACGTACGAGAAGCGCACCAGCGGCGCGGCGCTTTCCCAGAGCCAGAAGATGGCGATCCCGCCGGCCAGGATCAGCGCGCGGTGGCTGGACGGGATGGTGCTGAAGTAGGCGATGAGGGCGTCCATGCGCTGGACTATGCCCTCGCGGCCCGCCGGCGGACAAGGGCGGGGTGCCCCGCGGGGACCGGTCTGGCGAAACCCCCGCCGCCGTTTTTCCGTAAAGTGACGGTTACCCGCGCCAGTCACCCTTCTCCCCACGGGAATGCCCTTCATGCCTGCAGGACCCGCCCGCCACGCGGCGGCGGCCGCCGCGGCCCTCCTGGCCCTGGCCGCCTGCCGCCCCGCCGCCAAGCCGGCCCTCGCCCCGGCCCCCGCCACCGACCCCCGCAACGCCCTCAAGCCGGGGCTCTTCGACGCCGGCGAGGCGGTCTCCAACCTGCGCGTGCTGGCCCGCGTCGCCTCCCCCAAGGGGTTCCTCGGGGAGACCAACTCCGACCTGGCCTTCACCGGCAACTACGTCATCCAGGGGAACTACAACGGCCCCGTGGTCTGGGACATCAGCAACCCGGCGCAGCCGCAGCTGGTGGTGGCGTACGAGTGCCCGGCGTCGCAGAACGACGTGTCGGTGTACAAGAACCTCATGTTCATGTCCGCCGAGGCGATGAACGGGCGCGTGGACTGCAAGCCGGGCGGCGTCCCCGAGGTGGCCAGCAAGGAGCGCATGCGCGGCGTGCGCATCTTCGACATCTCCGACATCAAGTCCCCGAAGCTGGTGGCCAACGTGCAGACCTGCCGCGGGTCGCACACGCACACGGTGCTCGAGGACCCCAAGGACAAGGCCAACGTCTACATCTACGTGTCCGGCTCGTCCCCCATCCGCTCCGCGGAAGAGGTGACGGAGTGCCGCGCCCAGCTCCCGGCCGGCGATCCGGGCTCGTCACGGCTGCGCATCGAGGTCATCAAGGTGCCGCTCGCCGACCCGTCCAAGGCGGCGGTGGTGAACCGCGCCAACATCTTCGCCGGGCTCACCAACCCCACCCCGCACGGCCCCTCGCCCGCCGACGAGGCGGCGATGTCCAAGGCGCGGGCCTCGGGCGCCTTCACGGTGTCCATCCCCGCGCTGGGGGAGGAGATCGTGCTGCCGCCCCCCTTCGTGGCCCCGGTCATCGACAGCCTGGTCAAGGCGCGGGGCGGCACCGCCCCCACCGCGGCGGACAGCGCCGCCGCGCGCCCGCTCATCACCGCCCGCGTCATGAAGATGCTGGAGGCGCAGGGGATGGAGATCCCCAAGCCGGGCGCGTCGCTGGCGGAGAGCGCGCAGTGCCATGACATCACCGTGTACCCCGCCCTCGGCCTCGCCGGCGGCGCCTGCGAGGGACACGGCCTCCTGCTGGACATCAGCGACCCGGTCAATCCGGTGCGCCTCGACGCGGTGGCCGACTCCAACTTCGCCTACTGGCACTCGGCCACCTTCAACAACGACGGCACGCAGCTGCTCTTCAGCGACGAGTGGGGCGGCGGTGGTGCGCCCAAGTGCCGTCCGCTGGACAAGCCCGAGTGGGGCGCCAACGCCATCTTCGAGGTGGTCAACCGCAAGCTGGTGTTCAAGAGCTACTACAAGATCCCCACCTACCAGACGGCCAACGAGAACTGCGTGGCGCACAACGGCTCGCTCATCCCCATCCCGGGGCGCGACGTCATGGTGCAGGCCTGGTACCAGGGGGGCATCTCGGTGTTCGACTGGACCGACCCCGCCAAGCCCTTCGAGATCGCGTCGTTCGACCGCGGCCCGGTGGACGGCACGCGCATGGAGATGGGCGGCTCCTGGTCGGTGTACTGGTACAACGGCGCCATCGTGAGCTCGGAGATCGCCCGCGGCCTCGACGTGGCGGAGCTGGTGCCGTCGCCGTTCCTCACGCAGAACGAGATCGACGCGGCGAAGACCGTGCGCTGGTCCGAGCTCAACGCGCAGGGGCAGCCGAAGATCGAGTGGCCGGCCAGCTTCGCGCTGGCCAAGGCGTACACCGACCAGCTGGAGCGGAAGGGGTGCGTGGCCCCGGCGCGCCTCGGCGCGCTGCGCGCCGGGATCGCCGAGGCGGAGAAGGCCAGCGGCGGCGCGCGCAACACGGCGTTGGGGAAGGCGCTGGCGGTGGTGGAGGCCGAGCGCAGCTGCGACCCCAGGAAGAGCGACCTGCT
Source organism: Gemmatimonadaceae bacterium (assembly GCA_040380205.1). GTDB lineage: Bacteria > Gemmatimonadota > Gemmatimonadetes > Gemmatimonadales > Gemmatimonadaceae > Gemmatimonas. The sequence goes on along the minus strand of JBEIJM010000081.1, from coordinate 485 downwards.
CAAGGGCGCGCTGCAGGGGCTGCGGGCGCCGGCGATGTGACGGGGCGGGCGGGGGACGCCGCGCAGCGGAATCCCGTGTTCTGCAGTGCGGTGGAGGGCGTGGCGGACATCCGCGCCGCCACGCGGTACCCCTCGCAGTAGCTCTCGTGGCACAGGAACGAGCCGCCCCGGATCACCCGCTGGTCCGGGGCGGCTGTGCTGGCGGTCCACTCCCACACGTTGCCCGCCATGTCCGCCAGCCCGTAGCCGTTGGCAGGGTAGCTCCCCACCGGCGCGGTTCCCGCGTGGCCATCCCCGGCCAGGTCGCGCACGGGGAAGGTCCCCTGCCAGCTGTTGGCCAGCGCCGGCGTGATGGGCGCGTCCCCCCACGTGAACCGCTTGCCCTCCAGTCCGCCGCGGGCCGCGTGTTCCCACTCCGACTCCGTGGGAAGGCGCTTCCCCGCCCACCGACAGTACGCCTCGGCGTCGGCGTGCGACACCTGCAC
>JBEIJM010000080.1:0-14475 GCA_040380205.1 Gemmatimonadaceae bacterium | reverse complement strand
GCCCGGTCGGCCTCCGGCAACCCGTAGCCCAGCGCCACCAGCGCGCGCACCGCGTCGTCGGCGGCCGGCGCCGCCGGGGCCCGCCCGCCGCCGGGCGCGGGGGGTGCCCCCAGCGCGTCCAGCGAGTCGGCCAGGTCCAGGATGATCTGCTCCGCCTTCTTGCGCCCCACGCGCGGCACCCGCATGAGCGTGGTCACGTCCTTCTCCCGCAGCGCCCGCGCCACCCGCTCGGGGGTGAGCGCCGAGAGGATCCCCAGCGCCAGCGCCGGCCCCACCCCCTTGGCCGCCAGCAGCCGCTGGAACACCGCGCGCTCGTAGGGCGACCCGAAGCCGTACAGCTGCCACGCGTCCTCGCGCACCGCCAGGTGCGTGTGCAGCGTCACCGGCGCCCCCTCGGCGGGGAGCCCCTCGAACACCGCCAGCGGAATGAGGCATTCGTACGCCACGCCCCCCGCCGTCATCACCTCGATGCGGTCGGGGGCGCGCGCCACCAGCGTGCCGGTCACTTGGGCGATCATCGCGGAGAGGTCCGGGGAGAGGGAAGTCGGGGGACGCGGGGGAGCGACGGGAGCGGCGGCGGCGCCAGCGCCGCGCACAGCGCGATCGCCACGCCGTCGGCGGCGTCCGCCGGCTCGGGGGCGTGCGCCAGCCGCAGCAGCCGCGCCACCATGAACTGCACCTGCGCCTTCGTGGCGGCCCCGGTGCCGGTGACCGTCTTCTTCACATCGGCCGGGGCGTACTCGCGGATGGCCGCCCCCGCCTGCTGCGCCGCCAGCAGGATCACCCCGCGGGCGTGCCCCAGCACGATCGTCGTCCGCACGTTGCGCGCATAGAACGCCCCCTCCACCGCCACCGTGTCGGGGCGGTGCCGCGCCAGCAGCGCCGCCACCCCGTCATGGATCGCCGCCAGCCGCTCGGCCAGCGGCGCGTCGGCCGTGGTGCGCACCACCCCGCACTCCACCAGCGCCGGGGCCCGGCCGCCGCACGCCACCACCCCGTAGCCGGTCACCGCCGTCCCGGGGTCGATCCCCAGCACCAGCGCCGGCCGCGGCGGCGTCACGCGCCGGCCAGCGCGTCGTCGTCCATCTCGAAGTTCGCGTCCACCTTCTGCACGTCGTCCAGCTCCTCCAGCGCCTCCAGCAGCTTGAGCAGTTGCTGCGCGTTGGCCCCCTCCACCTTCACCGCGGAGCGCGGCACCCACGCCAGCTCGGCGTTCTCCACCGTGTACCCCGCCCCCTGCAGCCCTTCCTTGGCCGCGTGCAGCGCACCCGGGTCGGTGGACACCACGAACAGCTCCCCCTCGTTCACCACGTCTTCCGCCCCCGCCTCCAGCGCCGCCTCGATGAGCGCGTCCTCCGTCACCCCGGCCGCCGGCACCGTCATCTGCCCCTTGCGGTCGAACATGAACGCCACCGAGTTGGCGGTCCCCATGTTGCCGCCGTTGCGCGAGAGCTTGTGGCGCACGTCGGCCACGGTGCGCGTGGGGTTGTCGGTGACCGCCTGGATCATGATGGCCACCCCGCCGGGACCGTACGCCTCGTACAGCACCTCGGTGTAGTCCACCCCCTCCAGCTCGCCGGTCCCCTTCTTGATGGCGCGCTCGATGTTGTCCTTGGGCATCGAGCTGGCCTTGGCGTTGTCGATGGCCGTCCGCAGGCGCGGATTGCCGGACGGGTCGCCGCCGCCCAGCTTGGCGGCCATGGTGATTTCGCGGATCAGGCGCGTGAACAGGGCGCCGCGCTTCTTGTCAGTCGCGGCCTTGTAGTGCTTGATCTGCTTCCATTTGCTGTGACCTGCCATGCCGTCCTCGGAGTCGGGGGTGGACCGGGGACGAAATATGCCGAGGCGGGGCGGGGAGGTGAACTGCGCCCCGCCGCGGGGTCAGTCGTCCAGCACGTCCTCGAAGCGCCCCACCGGGGCGTCGAAGTAGAGGTCCACGTACCCCGCCGCCCCGGCACGGTGCTTGAGCAGGTGCAGCTCCGCCCCGCCGGCCACCCCCCGGTCGCCGTCGGCGTACCGCTCCTCGCGATGCACCCCCAGCACCACGTCGGCGTGCACCCCCGCTGCGCCGTCGGCGCCGAAGTCCGCCAGCCGGGGGCGGCGGTCCAGCCGCGCGCCGTCCATGCGGGGGAGGTGGGCGGTGACCAGCACCACCAGGTCGCGGGCCAGCGCCAGCCGCTTGCACGCCAGCAGCGCATACCCCAGCGCCTCCGCCGGGTGGTGCGGGGCCGTCAGCAGCGCCTCCAGCGGATCGATGACCACCAGCGCGGCCTCGGGGTGCGCCGCCACGGTGGCCTCCACGGCGGCCATCCCCTGGGGCCCCAGCGTGGTCACCTGCGGCAGCCGGACGGTGAGGCGCGCGGCGGCAGCGGTCAGGCGCGCATGGGCCGCCTCGTCCACGGCGCCCGTCTCCAGCGCGGGGAGCGGCACCCGCGCCTCGGCGGCCAGCGCCCGCCGGTGCACGCGCGCCGGCGTGTGCTCGCCGGTGAACAGCAGCGCCTCCCCGGGTGCGCGCAGCGCCATCCCCAGCGCCAGCGCCGAGGCGCCCGCCCCGACATCCCCCCCCAGCACCACCAGGTCGCCCCGATGAAAGCCGCCCCCCAGCGCCTGGTCCACCGAGGGGAAGCCGGTGGGGAGGCGCGACGGGTCCACGGTCTCCACCCCCAGCGCCAGGCGGGCCAGGAGCGCGGTGTACGGGTCGTCAGGGCGAGGGAGGGCGTCGGGCATGGCGGTCAGGGCGCGGGCGTCAGGGGACGCCTGTCAGGGGACGCCCGCCACGGGGCTGAGGGCGCGCACCAGCTGCTCCAGCTCGCGCACGGCGGCGGCGTCCAGCTGCGCCCCCGCGGCATGGAGCACGGCGCGCAGCGCCGGCGCGATCCCCTCCGCGGGGCCGGCGCTGGCGTCGGCGCACCGGGTGCAGGCGTTGCGCACCGGGGTGGGAAGCGCCAGCGAGGCCAGCCACACGCGGGCCGCCGAGGCCCGCACCTCGCGCTCCGCGGCCCCCAAGGGCGGCGTGGCGCGCGCGACCAGCGGGGCGGCGTCGTGCGCGAGGCGCGCCATCTGCAGCGCCGCCAGGGCCACCTCGCGCCCGCCCCCCAGCGGCAGCCGGGCGGCCAGCGCCACCAGCGCGGGGAAGGGGAACTGCGGCGACGCCAGCGCGTAGGGGAGGGGAGAAAGCTCGGGTGACACATCCCGAATGTACTCCGGACGCGATAGCTTTGGAGGATGGCGCTGGCGGCGAAGGCAATCCTCTGGGTGGACGACGAGGCGGAGCTCCTCGAGCCACATCGGCTGCTCCTGGAGGGGAAGGGGTACGAGGTGGTGGCCGCCACCAACGCCGACGACGCGTTGGAGCTGCTGCGCCGCCGGCCGTGGGACCTGCTGCTCCTGGACGAGCAGATGCCCGGCACCCGCGGGCTGGAGGCGCACCGCGCCATCCGCGAGCTGGCTCCCGCGCTGCCGGTGGTGATGGTCACCAAGAGCGAGGAGGACGCCACGCTCAAGGAGGCCATCGGGGCCAACATCCGCGACTACCTGGTCAAGCCGGTCACGCCGCGGCAGCTGCTGGCGGTGGTCACGCGCATCCTCGAGGGGCCGCTCATCCGCTCGCAGGCGCTGGCGCGGGCGTTCGTGGAGCGGTTCCGCGCCATCGAGGCCGAGGGGAACCGCGGGCTCGACTGGCGGGGGTGGATCGACCGCTACGCGGAGCTCACGCAGTGGGACGTGGACCTCGCCGAGGCGGGGGAGCAGGGGCTGCACGAGTCGCTGCAGGGGCTCTACCCCGACCTGCGCCGCGCCTTCGCCGAGTACATGGGCGCGCACTACCCGCAGTGGCTGCGGGCGCTGGACGGCGACCGCCCGCCGCTGTCGGTGGACATGGTGGCGGAATTCGTGGTGCCGGTGCTGGCGCGCGCGCGCAAGGTGGCGTTCGTGGTGATCGACTGCCTGCGGCTGGACCAGTGGGCCGTGCTGGCGCCGCTGCTGGCGGCGGAATTCGACGTGGAGGTGACGCACTACTTCGGGATCCTCCCCACGGCTACGCCGTACGCCCGCAACGCGCTGTTCAGCGGGCTCTTCCCGGCGGAGATCGCCGAGCGCCATCCCGAGTGGTGGGGGGAGCGCGACGACGAGTCGCTCAACGCCCACGAGCGGGAGCTGCTGGTGGCGCAGCTGGCGGAGCTGGGGCACCCGGTGCCGGTGCGCTACGTGAAGGTGAACACCGCGGCCGACGCCGACGAGCTGGCGCGGCGGCTGCCGGGGGCGATCGCCGGCGACGGCGTGCACGCCTTCGTGTTCAACTTCGTGGACCAGCTCATCCACGGGCGGGCGGAGTCGAGCGTGCTGGCCGAGGTGGCGCGCGACGAGGTGGCGCTGCGGGCGCTCACGCGGCAGTGGTTCGAGCGCTCGGCGCTGCGCACCCTGCTCACCGAGGCGGCCCGCCGCGGCGTGCCGGTGGTGGTCACCAGCGACCATGGCGCGCTGCGGTGCGACACCCCCGCCACGGTGTTCGCGCGGCGCGACGCCTCCGCCAACCTGCGCTACAAGTTCGCCGAGGACCTGCGCGCCGAGCGCCCCGAGCAGGCGCTGCTGTTCACCGACCCGGCCGCGCTCCGCCTCCCGCCCCGCCCCGCCGGCTACAACACGCTGCTGGCCGCCGGCGACAGCTTCTTCGTGTACCCCACCCGGCTGCGCGAGTACCAGGCGCGCTATCGCGGCACCTTCCTGCACGGCGGCGTCACGCCGGAGGAGGTGATCCTCCCCGTGGCGCTCCTCACCCCGCGCCGGTAGGTGGCGGTGGACGTGCCGTCGTCGGCGCCGCCGGCCGCCGCCACCTGGCGCCGCCTCTGGCGCGTGGTGGGCCCGCACCGGCGGCTGCTGTGGGTGGTGGTGGCGCTCAACGTGGCCGCCGCCGTGGCCGACGTCTTCTCCTTCACCCTGCTCATCCCGTTCTTCAACGCCCTCTTCGGGAGCGAGCAGCTCATCCCCGGCGACGGGCGCGTCACCCGGCTGCTGGCCGCCACCGTGGGGGCGCTGCTCGACGAGCGCGACACCATGGGGTCGCTCCAGCGGGTGATGCTCATCGTCATCGGGGCGGTGGCGCTCAAGAACGCGCTGGTGTGGCTGGGGGGGCAGGCGGGGGTCAAGCTGCAGGAGTCGGTGGTGCGCGACCTGCGTGACCTGGTGTACGGGCACCTGCTGCGCCTGCCGCTGCCCTGGTTCACGCGCACCAAGGTGGGGCAGGTGCTCACCCGCGTGCTCAACGACACGGCCACCGCGCGCACGGTGGTGACGGAGCTGGTCACGCGGTCGCTGTGGAGCCTGGCCCAGCTGCTGGCCACGCTGGTGGCGATGTTCGCCACGTCGTGGCGGCTGTCGCTGGCGGCGCTGGTGATCGCGCCGCTCACCATTGGCGCGGTGCAGCCGGTGTTGCGGCGGCTGCGGCGCGGCTACCACCGGCTGGCGGACGACCAGGGGGAGCTCACCAGCACGGTGCAGGAGGTGGTGAGCGGGGTGCGGCTGGTGAAGGCGTACCGCGCCGAGGGGCGCGAGGCGGCCGCCTTTGGCGCGCGCAACGCCGACTACACGCGGCGGCTGGTGCGGGTGGGGCGGCTGGCGCTGCTGGCCAGCCCGGCCATCGAGACGCTGGGGACGGTCACCGCTGTGGCCATCCTCTGGTACGGGGCGCGGCTGGTGCTGGTGGCGGGGACCATGACCGGCGCGGAGCTGATGGTGTTCCTGCTGCAGGTCATGCGCATCCTGCAGCCGCTCAAGCAGCTCTCGCAGGCCCCCGCGGTGGCGCAGCAGTCGCTGGCCAGCGCCGAGCGCATCTTCGCGGTGCTGGACGTCCCCACCGAGGTGGTGCGCGACCGCGGCACGCGCCCCGCCGCGCCCTTCCGCGAGGCCATCGCCTTCGAGGGGGTCGGCTTCGCGTACGAGGGGACCGCGCCCGGGGAGCCGCCCGCGCTGGACGGGATCACCTTCACCGCGCGCCGCGGCGAGGTGATCGCGCTGGTGGGCCCCAGCGGCGCCGGCAAGAGCACGCTGGTGGACCTCCTCCCGCGCTTCCTCGACCCCACCGCCGGGCGCATCACGCTGGACGGCGTGGACCTGCGGGAGTTCCGCCTGGACGCCGTGCGGGCCCTCACGGGGATCGTCAGCCAGGACACGGTGCTGTTCAATGACACGGTGCGCGCCAACGTGGCCTACGGGCGCCCCGACGCCACCCACGCGCAGCTGGAGGCCGCCGCCCGCGCCGCCAACGCGCTGGCGTTCATCGAGGCGCTCCCGCAGGGGTGGGACACCAACCTGGGGGAGCGCGGCACGCGCCTCTCCGGCGGGCAGCGGCAGCGGCTGGCCATCGCGCGCGCGCTCCTCTCCGACCCCCCCATCCTCATCCTCGACGAGGCCACCTCGGCGCTGGACGCCGAGAGCGAGCGGCTGGTGCAGGAGGCCATCGACCGCCTGCTGGCCGGGCGTACGGTGTTCGTCATCGCCCACCGGCTGGCCACCATCCAGCACGCCAGCCGGATCCTGGTGCTGGAGGGGGGGCGGCTGGCCGAGGCGGGCACCCACGCCGAGCTGCTGGCGCAGGGGGGCGCGTATGCCCGCCTGCACGCGCTGCAGTTTGACCGCGCGCCGCTGGCCGCCGCGCCTTCGTCCCCTCACACCGCCTGACCGGCACCGATATGGCCATGCCGCTTGATCCCGCCGCGCTGCGCGCCGCCGAGTTTCCGTGGATGGACACCGAGCCGGGGGCGTTCCTCAACGCGGCCTCGGTGGGGCCGCACCCCCGGCGCGCGCTGGCCGCGGCGGCCCACTGGAGCGAGGCGCGCGGGCGCCCGCACACCATCCCCTTCGAGGCGCTGCTGGAGGTGGCGGCCACGGCGCGGCGGCAGTTCGCCGCGCTGGTGGGGGCGGACGCCGACGAGATCGCGCTCATGCCCAACACCACGTACGGGCTCAACCTGGCCGCGCGCGGGCTCCCGCTGCGCCCGGGGGTGGTGCTCACCTTTGACGGCGAGTTCCCCAGCTGCGTGTACCCCTTCGAGGCGCTGGGCTCGCGCGGGATCACGCTGGAGCGGGTGCCGCGCCGGGATGGCCTCCCCGACGAGGACGCGCTGGTGGCGGCCATCGACCGCCCCGACGTGGTGGCGGTGGTGGTGTCGTGGGTGCAGTTCGCCACCGGGTATGTGGCCGACCTGGCGCGCATCGGGGCCGCGTGTCGCGCGCGCGGGGTGTTTTGCATTGTGGACGGCATCCAGGGGGTGGGGGCGCGCCCGCTGGAGCTGCACGCGCTGCCGGTGGACGTGTTCGCCTGCGGCGCGCAGAAGTGGCTGCTGGGCCCGTGGGGCACCGGCTTCGTGTACGTGCGGCGCGGACTGCTGGAGGTGGTGCAGCCGCACGACGTGGGGTGGGCGTGCATGACCGGCACCGCCACCGACTACCGGCGTCTCACCGACTATGCCTTCGACTTCCTCCCCGACGCGCGGCGCTTCGAGGTGGTGACGCTGGCGTACCACGATTTCGCCGTGGCCAACGCGGCGGCGGCCGTGCTGCTGGAGGCCGGCATCCCGTCGGTGGCCGCGCACCTGGTGGCGCTCACCGGGCGCGTGGTGGCGTGGGCCCAGGGGCGCCGGGATGTGCGCCTGGTCACGCCGGCCGACCCGGCGCGTCGCGCGGGGATTGTGGCGGTGGCCCCGCCAAACCTGGACGGTGCTGTCGCGCGGCTGACCGCCGCCGGCGTGGTGCACACCGTGCGCGAGGGGGCCGTGCGGCTGTCACCGCACGCGTACAGCACAGCCGACGAGGTGGACCAGGCGTTGGCGCTGCTGGAGGGGTAGCGGCGGCGGGCGCGGCCCCGTGTGGCCGTTACCTCCGCCCCTTCACCCCCACTCCACCAGCCCGAACTCCCGCCCCCCCTTCTTCACCAGCAGGTAGCGCCCCTGCAGCGCGCGCTCGCGCGGCACCGTGCGCTCCGCCGCCGACGCCTTGGCGCCGTTCACCTGCACCCCCCCCTGCTCCACCAGTCGCTTGGCCGCGCCGCGCGACGCCGCCAGCCCCAGCTGCACCAGGCACTCCACCACCTCGGCGCCGTCGTCGGGCGCCGCCCCCTCGGGGGGGGCGTAGCGCGCAAAGGGGATCTCCTCGCGCAGCGCCGCCAGCGCCTCCGCCGAAAGCGCCGCCGGATCCGCCTTCTCGAACAGCAGCGCCGACACCTCGCGCGCCACCCGCGCCGCCCCCTCGCCGTGCACCCGCGCCGTCACGTCGGCGGCCAGCGCCCGCTGCGCCGCCCGCCGCTCCGGCGCCGTGCGCACCGCCTCGTCCAGCGCCTCCACCTCCTCGCGCGGCAGCAGCGTGAAGTAGCGCAGGTACCGCGACACGTCGCGGTCGTCCGCCCCCATCCAGAACTGGTAGAAGCGGTACGGCGAGGTGCGCGCCGGGTCCAGCCACACCGACCCGCCCCCCGTGCTCTTCCCGAACTTGGTGCCGTCGGCGTTGGTGATGAGCGGGAAGGTGAGCGCGTGCGCCTCCCCCCCCGTGGTGCGGCGGATCAGCTCCATCCCCGCCGTGATGTTCCCCCACTGGTCGCTCCCCCCCACCTGCAGCGTCACCCCCGCGCGCCGGTGCAGCTCCAGGTAGTCGTGCGCCTGCAGCAGCATGTAGCTGAACTCCGTGAACGACAGCCCCCCCTCCAGCCGGGACTTCACCGAGTCCTTGGCCAGCATGTAGTTCACCGTGAAGTGCTTCCCGGTGTCGCGCAGGAAGTCCAGCAGCGACAGCGGCGCCAGCCAGTCGGCGTTGTTCAGCAGCCGCGCGCCGTGCGGTCCGTCAAAGTCCAGGAAGCGCGCCAGCTGACCGCGCAGCCCCTCGGCGTTGGCGTCAATCGCCTCGCGGGTCTGCAGCGTGCGCTCGCTGCTGCGCCCGCTGGGGTCGCCGATCATCCCGGTGCCGCCGCCCACAAGGGCGATGGGCCGGTGCCCCGCGCGCTGCAGGTGCACCAGCCCCATGACCGGCACCAGGTTCCCGACATGCAGGCTGGGGGCGGTGGGGTCGAAGCCGCAGTAGGCGCTCACGGGCCCCGCCGCGAGGGCGGCCGCGAGGCCGTCGGTGTGCTGGGACACCAGTTCGCGCCAGCCGAGTTCGGCGAGGAGGGACGGTTGGTCGGACATGGGTCGGAGGCAGGGGTGGGCGGGCCGCGAAAGATAGCGGCTCCGGGGCTCTTGGCGCGCCCTGCCGGGGGCGGTAGCGTTCGGGATCGCCATGGCCGCGCCCTCCTTTCTCAGCCGCCATCCCGTGCTCGGGTGGCTCCTCGTCCTCGGCGCCTTCGGCGGCGCCGCGGGGGCGGGCGCCGTGGGGGGAGCATGGACGGTCATCTGCCGCGCCGGGCGCTGCCCCTCCATCGCCGGGCTCGAGGCCTACGCCCCCCGGCAGACCTCCAAGGTGTACGCGGCCGACGGGCGTTTCATCACGGAGCTGGGGCTCGAGCGACGCACGCTCGTCACCCTGGCCGAGGTCCCCCGCCACGTTCGCGACGCGGTGGTCATCACCGAGGATCGCCGCTTCTTCGCGCACGCCGGGATCGACTGGTTCCGCATCGCCGGCGCCGCCGCGCGCAACGTCCGCGCCGGCCGCTACGAGCAGGGGTTCTCCACGCTCACCATGCAGCTGGCGCGCAACGTCTTCCCCGACCGCATCTCGCGGCAGAAGACGCTCCTGCGCAAGCTCAAGGAGGCCAAGGTCGCGCGGGCCATCGAGCGGCGCTATCCCAAGCAGCGCATCCTCGAGCTGTACCTCAACCAGGTGTACCTGGGGAACGGCGCGTACGGGGTGGAGACGGCGGCGCAGCGCTACTTCGGCAAGAAGGTGCGCGACCTGGCGGTGGCCGAGGGGGCCATGCTGGCCGCGCTGCTCAAGGGGCCCGAGCGCTACAACCCGCGCCGCTTCGCCGATCGCGCCATCCAGCGCCGCAACACCGTGCTGGAGCTGATGCGGCGCGCCGACGCCATCACCGACACCGAGGCCTCGCTGGCCAAGGCGTTCCCGCTGCAGCTGGCGGCGCGCGCCGAGTCGGGGGACATCGCGCCGTACTTCGTGGAGTGGGTGCGACAGGAGCTGGAGGGGCACTTCGGGCGCCGCCTGTACGACGAGGGGTTCCGGGTGTACACGTCGCTGGACGTGGACATGCAGGGGGCCGCCGAGCGCGCGCTGGAGACGCAGCTGCAGGCCATCGAGGGGGGGCGCCACGGGGCGTACAAGCACCTCACCTACGAGGCGTACACCGCGCGGGCCGCCGAGGGGGGCGAGCGCGGTGCCGCCAACGCCCCCTACCTGCAGGGGGCCTTCATCGCCATCGAGCCCCGCACCGGCGCCGTGCGCGCCCTGGTGGGGGGGCGCGACTTCGATGACTCCAAGTTCAACCGCGCCGTCCAGGCGCTGCGCCAGCCCGGCTCCACGTTCAAGCCGCTGGTGTACGCCACCGCCCTCTCGCTGGGCTTCACCCCCGCGCAGCTCCTCGACGACACCCCCCTCACCATAGACCAGGTGAGCGGCGAGCCGTGGACCCCGCAGAACTACGACCTCAAGTTCCAGGGGACGCTGCCGCTGCGGAAGGCGCTGTACCAGTCGCGCAACCTCCCGGCCATCCGCACCGGGCTGGCGGTGGGGCCGTCGGCCCTCGTGGCCACCGCGCGCCGCTTCGGGATCACCACCCCCATCCCCGCGGTCCCGTCGGCCGCCATCGGCTCCGCCGACGTGTACCCCATCCAGATGGTGGGGGCGTACTCGGTGTTCGCCAACCTGGGGGAGCGCACCACGCCGCACGCCATCCTCCGCGTGGAGGATGCGCGCGGCAAGGTCGTCTGGCAGCCCCAGCCGGAGCGCGAGACCGCCCTCGCCCCCGAGGACGCGTGGCTCATGGTGAGCATGATGAAGGACGTCGTGGTGCGCGGCACCGCCGCCCGCATCTGGGGGTCGGGGTTCCGCATCCCGGCCGGCGGGAAGACTGGCACCACCAACGACGGCGCCGACGTGTGGTTCATCGGCTACACCGCCGACCTGGTGGCCGGCGTGTGGATGGGCTTTGACAAGCCGCAGAAGATCAAGGGCAACGCCCAGGGGGGCGAGCTGGCCGCGCCGGCGTGGACCGCCTTCATGACCGAGGTGTACCGGCGCAAGCCGCAGCCCCCCGACTGGCCGCGCCCCGACGGCATCATCACCCGCGAGGTGGACGCCGCCACCGGGCGGCTGGCCACCAGCGCCTGCCTGGGGAACGTGGTCACCGAGTTCTTCGCGCGCGGCACCGAACCCACGCGCAGTTGCACCGATCCCCCCGCCCCCATGCCGGGGCTCCCCATCCTGCAGGATTCGGCGGGGCGGATCATTCCCCCGGTGGACACCCTCCGCGCTCCGACCCCCGCTGGCCGCCCATGACCGCCGCCTGCCTCGCGCTCAACGCCTCCTACGAGCCGCTCACCATGGTCCCGCTGCGGCGGGCCCTGCGGCTGGTCATCGACGGGAAGGCGGAGATCGTGGAGGCCGACGGCCAGGCCCCGGTGCGCTCCGAGCGGCGCGCCTTCCCGCGTCCGCTGGTCATCCGCCTCACCCGCTACGTGCACGTCCCGCGGCGCTTCCGGCGGCAGGTCACCAACACCTTCCTGTTCGCGCGGGACGGCTACCGGTGCCAGTACTGCGGGCGCGCGGCCACCGACCTCAAGCCCCGCGAGGGGCTCACCCGCGACCACCTCATCCCGCTCTCGCGCGGCGGCACCAACGAGTGGACCAACGTGGTCACCGCGTGCAGCCCCTGCAACACGCGCAAGGCCAACCGCCTGCCGTCGGAGATCGGGATGGAGCCGCTGGCGCCGCCGGCGGAGCCGCACTTCGTGCACCTCGCGTGGGCGGTCCGCCGCCTCACCCCCATCCAGTCGCGCTACATCCGCACCTTCTACGGGGAGGACACGCTGCGCGAGCTGGAGCGGATCGAGGGCGCGCTCCCCGCGCCCCCCGCCACCTAGGGCGCGGCGCCGCTACCAGCGCGTCGTCCCCGACCGCGATTCCAGCCGGCGCACCTCCCCCCCCAGCACGCGCGACGCCAGCGTGCGCACCCCGCCCAGCAGCGCCCCGCCCGGATTGCGGCGCCCGCGCACCGCCGGCACCGCCTCCCCGCTGAGCCACCGCCGCACTTCGTCCAGGTCGCTCACCTCCAGCACCTGCAGCTCGGCCAGCACGGTCACGTACCCCTGCCGCCCGCGGCGCGGGCGGAGCGCGCCTTGATGGGGGAGCTCCATCGCCGCGCGCGCGTCGCTGAAGCGGCGGTAGTTCCCCAGCGGCGTCGCCACCCCCGCGTCCAGCCGCACCACCTCGTAGCTGGCGTCCACGGCATCGTAGCGCACCACCACCTCCCAGCTCGCCTCCGCCGCCAGGTCGTCCACCCACCGCCCCTGGCTCCACAGCTCGGTGCGCACGTACAGCCGGGCCGGGAAGCCGGCGCGCAGCAGCGGGTCAAAGCGCGCCGCCTCCAGCACGCCGCGCACCGCCACCGTGGCCCCCACCGTGGCGCGTCCCCGCACACTGTCGGCGCGGGGCTCCACGCGCAGGTCGATGCGCGGGCGCTCCGTCTCGCGCGCGGGGGCAGGGGGCGCGGCGGGCGGCTGGGCGTGCGCCGGCGTGCGCAGGACCGCCCCCGCCAGCAGCAGGAGCCCCAGCCCGAGCCCGCGCATCCCCACGGTCCGGCGTGCCGTCAGAACCGCCGCCCGAGCCGCAGATACACGTTGGGGGCGTGTCCCGGCTCCCCCACCGCCTGGGCCACGTACACCCCCACGGAGCCGAAGTCGAGTCCGCCCCCCACATCAGTGCGCCAGGTGCCAAAGGCCGGCGCCTCCCACAGCTTCCCCGACGGCGGCAGCGGCCAGCCGCGTCCCGCGTTGGCAAACAGCACCCACCGCCCGTCAAAGCGCAGTCGCTCCAGCACCCAGCGCCGGTCACCCAGCGCCCCGGGGTCGCCCCCCAGCAGCACCCGGAAGTCGCCGGCCAGCTCCCCCTGCAGCAGCGCGATCCGCTCGCACTGTGCGGGGCGCCCCACCAGCGCATAGCTGGCGTCGCCGCCGGTGGCACAGGTGCCCACGTCCATGCCGTCCGCCTCGCGCAGGCGCCGGAAGTCGTACCCCGGCAGCGCGTCCAGTCCGCTCACGGCGAGGCGGCGCTGCGCGGGGAGCGGATCCCCGTGCGCCCACCCCCCCGCCACGGCGCGCAGGTTGAGCTGCACCCCGGGCGCCAGCCGGTTGTAGCGCCGCGCGTCCACGAAGGCGCGCACATAGCGCGTGGGGCCGTTGGCCCCCGCCAGCGCCACGTCGGTGAGCGGCGCACGCCGCCCCAGCGCGCCCGACCCGCGTTCCACCTCCGCGCGCACGTACCATCCCGAACGCGGGTCGGCGGCGCTGGTGCGCGTGTCCACCGTGCCAGCGAGCGTGAGCAGCGTCATGCGCCCCTCGTCGGCCGCCGGATTGAGCCGCCAATCGACGTCCCCGCCCCCCAGCGCCCACACCGGGCGCATCCGCCGTGTGGTCCACCGCTCCTGCCCCAGCGCCAGGCGTAGGCCGCTGCGTGCCGACGCATGCCAGCTGAGCGCCCCCTCTCCGCCATGGCGCCCGTAGTAGTCGCGGTAGTCGCGGCCGAAGAGCACGGCGGCCAGCCCCACCTCCCCCTCGGTGAGCTGCCACCGCTCCACCGGCGCCACCACGTTGAACCAGGCCCCGTCCACCGACACGCCGCGCCCGGTGCCCCCCGCGCTGCCCCGGCGCACCGACAACCGCGCGTCATGCCCCAGGTTCTCGGCGCGCCACGCCAGCCCGTCGCCGGTGCGGAACACCCCCAGCCACTCGGTGGCCATGGCCCAGTCGCCGCGCCGCAGCCGCACCCGCGGCCCTGCCATGAGCGGCAACCCTTCCACGCGGTTGTACGTGTGCGCCGTGGTGACGAACAGCTGGCGCACCAGCGTGGCCGACGCCCGCGTGGCGGAGGCCACCCCGGCGGGGGCCACCTCGCGCGACCAGCGCGCCCACCGCGCCAGCCCTTCGGGGAGCGGCACCAGCGAATCGCCCGACGGCTCCACCCGCACGCGGGCCGGCCACGCGCGGATCTCGCCGGCCATCGCCGGCCGGTCGCCGGTGCTCACGCGTCCGCCCAGCACCGTCAGCCGCCCCTGCACCGCGGCGCCCGCCAGCAGCTGCACGTCGCCGTTGATCACCACCACCTCCCCCAGCACGACCCCCAGCAGCCGCAGCGTCCCGTCGCGCAGCGCCAGCGCGCCGCGCACCGTGTCCCCCGCCGCCAGCGTGGTGTCGCCCACCAGGCGGCGCGTGGCCGGGGCGTTCCAGGTGGCCAGCGCGGCCTCCAGCACCTCGGGGGGCACGCTCCCCAGCGTGGCCTGCGCGCGCGCGTCGGCCGGGGCCCCGAGGGCGCGGCGCCCCCGCGGCG
>JBEIJM010000079.1:0-14508 GCA_040380205.1 Gemmatimonadaceae bacterium | reverse complement strand
CCGCGCCCGGGGGCGCGCGGGATGGGGGGGTGAGGTCTACGACATCCCCGTACAGCTCGTCCCCCGGGGCCCCGGGGGGGGGGGGGGCGGCCGCGGGCGCCGGCGGGACAGTAGCCGAGGTGCGCGGCGCGGCGCATGATATGGCGCATGACACTCCGCCTCCCTCCCCTCCTGGCCGCGCTCGCGCTGGCCGCCTGCGCCCCCGCCCCCGCCTATGACGTGGTCATCCGCGGGGGCACCCTCCTGGACGGCAGCGGTGACGCCCCCCGCACGGGCGACGTGGCCATCGTGGGGGACTCCATCGTGGCCGTGGGCACGGTGGACGGCCGCGGGCGCACCGAAGTGGACGCCACCGGGCTCGCCGTGGCCCCGGGCTTCATCAACATGCTCAGCTGGGCCACCGAGTCGCTCATCGAGGACGGGCGCTCGCTGAGCGGCATCCGTCAGGGGGTCACGCTGGAGGTGATGGGCGAGGGCACGTCCATGGGCCCGCTCTCCGACACGGTGCGCGCCGAGCTGGTGGCCGAGCAGGGGGACATCAAGTACCCGGTCACCTGGCGCACGCTGCGCGGCTACCAGGATTCGCTGGTGAAGAAGGGGATCAGCACCAACATCGCCTCCTTCGTGGGCGCCACCACGGTGCGCATGAACCACGTGGGGTGGGACGACCGCGCCCCCACCCCCTCGGAGCTGGACGCCATGCAGGCCGAGGTGCGGCAGGCGATGGAGGAGGGGGCGCTGGGGGTGGGCTCGTCGCTCATTTACGCGCCGGCGTTCTATGCGAAGACCCCCGAGCTGATCGCGCTGGCCAAGGTGGCCGCCGAGTATGACGGGATGTACATCTCGCACCTGCGCAGCGAGGGGGCGCGGTTCGAGGAGGCGGTGGACGAGCTGCTCACCATCGCGCGGGAGGCGAAGATCCGCGCCGAGATCTACCACCTCAAGGCGGCCGGCGAGGGGAACTGGCCCAAGATGGCGCGCGTGCTGGCGCGGCTGGATTCGGCGCGCGCCGCGGGGGTGCCGGTGACCGCCGACATCTACCCGTACACCGCCGGCGCCACGGGGCTGGACGCCGCCATGCCCCCCTGGGTGCAGGAGGGCGGCTACGCGGCGTGGGCGAAGCGGCTGCAGGACCCCGCCATCCGCGCCCGCGTGGCGCGCGAGATGCGCACCTCCACCGACCAGTGGGAGAGCCTGCTGCTGGCCTCGGGGTCCCCCGACCGCGTGGTGCTGGCGGGGTTCAAGGCCGACTCCCTCAAGAAGTTCACGGGGAAGACGCTGGCCGAGGTGGCCAAGCTGCGCGGGACCTCGGTGGAGGAGACGGCGATGGACCTGGTGGTTCAGGACGGCTCGCGGGTGGGGACCATCTACTTCATCATCAACGAGGACAACATCGCCGCGCAGCTGCGCCGTCCGTGGGTGAGCGTGGGCTCCGACGCCGCCTCGCTGGCGCCGGAGGGGGTGTTCCTCAAGAGCAACCCCCACCCGCGCGCCTACGGCACCTTCGCCCGCATCCTGGCCAAGTACGTGCGCACCGACTCGGTGCTCACGCTCCCCGACGCGGTGCGGCGCATGACGTCGCTGCCGGCCACCAACCTCAAGCTGGCGCGCCGCGGGCTGCTGGCGCCGGGGTACTTCGCCGACGTGGTGGTGTTCGACCCGGCCACGGTGCAGGACCACGCCACCTTCGAGCAGCCGCATCAGCTGGCCACGGGGGTGCGCGACGTGTTCGTGAACGGCACCGCCGTGCTGCGGGGGGGCGAGCACACCGGCGCCACGCCGGGGCGGGTGGTGCTGGGGCCGGGGGCCCGCCGGTGAGCGACATCCCCCACGGCAGCCCGTCGCGTCGCGCCTTCCTCGCCGCCTCGGCGGCGGCCGCCTCGCTGGCGGCCGTGTCGCGTGGCACGCTGGCGGCGCCGGCGATCCGCCGCTTCCCCGCGCACGACCTGGTGATTCGCGGCGGCTTGCTGCTGGACGGGCGGGGCGGCCCGGGGCGCGTGGTGGACGTGGCCATCAGCGCCGGGCGCGTGGCGGACGTGGCCCCGCGGGTGGTGGGGCAGGGGGAGGAGGAGATCGACGCGCGCGGGCTGGTGGTGGCGCCGGGGTTCGTGGACATCCATTCGCACGCCGAGGGGAACCTGGCCGACGACCCGCGGCTGGAGTCGGTGGTGCGGCAGGGGATCACCACCGTGGTGGTGGGGGCCGACGGCAGCTCGTCGTTCACCGGCGCCCAGGACCGCGGCTTCGCCGCCTGGGCCGCCACGGTGGAGGGGCATCGCCCCGCGGTGAACGTGGCGGCCATGGTGGGGCTGGGGAGCGTGCGTGGCGCCGTGGTGGGCGCGGCCAACCGCCCTGCCACCGCCGACGAACTGGCGCGCATGGTGGCCATGGTGGAGCGGGCGCTGGCCGAGGGGGCGTGCGGGGCCAGCACGGGGCTGGAGTACGCCCCCGGGGCGTTCGCCTCGCTGGAGGAGCTGATCGCGCTGTCGCGCCCGCTGGCGGCGCGTCGCCTGCCGTACGCGTCGCACCTGCGCAACGAGGACGACCGGCTGCTGGAGTCCATCGACGAGGCGCTGGCGGTGGGGCGCGGCGCGGGGTGCCCGGTGCAGGTCTCGCATCTCAAGCAGCAGGGGCGCCGCAATTGGGACAAGCTGGACGCGTCCATCGCGCGGCTGGCCGCGGCGCGCGCGGCGGGGGTGGACGCGTGGTTTGACGTCTACCCCTACGAGGCGTACAGCACGGGGCTGTCCAACCTGTTCCCCATTGCGGCGCTGGATGGCGGCACCGAGGCGTTCCTGGCGCGGCTGGCCGACCCGGCGCAGGCGCCGGCGCTGCGCCGCCAGGTGCTGGCCAAGGTGGAGCTGCTGGGGAGCTGGGACCAGGTGCAGGTGTCGTCGGTGCGTGCCGCGGAAGACCGCGCCGCCGAGGGGAAGCGGCTGGGCGCCTACGCGGCGTCGCTGGGCGCCGACCCGTACGACACGGCGGTGGGGCTGCTCCGGCGCAGTGGCGGGTCGGTGGGGATGCTGGGGTTCGGGATGAGCGAGGAGAACATCGACCGGCTGCTGGCGCACCCGTGGGGGATGGTGTGCTCCGATGGCGGGGCCTTTGCGGTGGAGGGGCCCACGCGCCGCGGCAGTCCGCACCCCCGCGGCGCCGGCACCTTTCCGCGGGTGCTGGGGCGCTTCGTGCGTGAGCGGAAGGCGCTGTCGCTGGAGGAGGCGATCCCCCGCATGACCAGCGTGCCGGCGGCGCGCGTGGGGCTGGCCGACCGCGGCGCGCTGACCCCCGGCATGGCCGGCGACGCGGTGGTGTTTGACCCCGCCACCGTGGCGGATGCCGCCACCTTTGCCAACCCGTTCCAGTATCCGGTGGGCATCAGCGCCGTGGTGGTGAATGGCGCCATCGCCCTGCAGGGGGCGCAGCGCAGCAGTGGCGGTACGGGCCGCGTACTTCGTCCGGGGGCGCGGTGACGCGCCCCGTGCCTGTTGGTGTGCTGTGCCCGCCGCGTCGTGCCTGGTCGCGTGTTTCGCTGGTTCACCCTCGTCCTTCCGCCATGACTCGCTGGACCTCCCCCACCCGGGCGCTGGCTGCCGGCGCCTGCCTCCTCTCGGCGGCTGGCGCGCTGGCCGCGCAGGGGGCCAATCGCCTGCCCCCGCGCGGGACCGTCCCGGCCGCCCGCCCTGTCGCCCCGCCCGCCATGGCGGCGGTGGACCCCGCGCTGTTCCGCGGGCTGCAGTACCGCCTGGTGGGGCATTCGCGCGGCGGGCGCGTGACCTCGGTCACCGGCGTGCCGTCGCAGCCCAGGACCTTCTACATGGGGGTGGCCAGCGGCGGCGTGTGGCGCACCACCGACGGCGGGGAGAGCTGGCAGCCCATCACCGACGGGAAGGTGCCGGTGGCCTCCATCGGGTCCATCGCCGTGGCGGAGACCAACCCGGACATCATCTGGGTGGGGACCGGATCGGACGGCGTGCGCAGCAACGTCTCCACCGGGCGCGGCGTGTACCGGTCGCTGGACGGCGGGGCCACCTGGCAGTTCATGGGGCTGTACGACGCCGGGCAGATTGGCGCGGTGCGCATCCACCCCACCAACCCCGACATCGTGTGGGTGTCGGCCATGGGGAACGCCTTCAAGCCCAACCCCGAGCGCGGCATCTACCGCACCACCGACGGCGGGAAGACGTGGAGCCGCACGCTGGCGGTGAGCGACAGCACCGGCGCCATGGACGTGGAGCTGCAGCCGGGGAACCCCGACGTGGTGTACGCGTGGATGTCGCGGCTGGAGCGGAAGCCGTGGAGCATCATCTCCGGTTCGCGCGAGGGGGGCTTCTACAAGAGCACCGACGGCGGCGTGACGTGGACGCAGCCCGGCACCGGGCTTCCCACGGGGCTCATCGGCAAGGGGAACCTGGCGGTGACCGCGGCCAACCCGCAGCGGCTCTACGCGCTGGTGGAGGCGCTGCCGGGGGGCGGGCTGTACCGCTCCGACGACGCGGGGCGCACGTGGCAGCTGGTGAACAGCACGCCGGGGCTCATCACGCGCCCCTTCTACTACACGTCGCTGGGGGCCGATCCCACCAACGCCGACGTGGTGTACGCGGGCGCCGAGACCTTCTACAAGAGCACCGACGGCGGGAAGACGGTGGCGCCCTTCCGCACCCCGCACGGCGACAACCACGACATCTGGATCAGCCCGAAGGACGGGAAGGTGATGGTGCAGTCCAACGACGGCGGCGCGAACGTGTCGTTCGACGGGGGGCGCACCTGGAGCTCGCAGGACATCCAGCCCACCGCGGAGTTCTACGGCGTGTGGCTGGACAATGCCTTCCCGTACAACCTGTACATGGCGCAGCAGGACAACAGCACGTACATCGTGCCGTCGCTCAACATGCCCATGAACATCGGGGCGGTGCGGACGGGCCCCGGGTGCGAGACGGGGCCCATCATCCCGCACCCGTCCGACCCCAACATCATCCACGGCAACTGCAAGGGGCAGTACGCCGTGATGAACGTGGCGGCCGGGGTCACCAAGAACTACTGGATCGGCGGGCAGTCGCTGTACGGGAACGACGGGGGCGACCTCATCTACCGCATGCAGCGCACCACCCCCATGGCCACGTCGCCGCACGACCCGAAGGTGCTGTACTACGGGTCGCAGTACCTGCACCGCACGCGCGACAACGGCGCCACCTGGGAGCGGATCTCCCCCGACCTCACCGCCTTCCCCAAGTGCTGCCAGGGGGGGAGCGGCACCCCCATCACGCGCGACGTGACGGGGGAGGAGTTCTACAGCACGCTGTACGCGATCGCCGAGTCGCCGCTGGAGCCGGGGGTGATCTGGACGGGGGCGAACGACGGCCCCTTCTCGGTCACGCGCGACAACGGGAAGACGTGGAAGCGGGTGACGCCGAAGGACCTCCCCGAGGGGGGGCGGGTGGCGTGGATTGACGCGTCGCCGCACCGGAAGGGGTCGGCGTACTTCGCGGTGTACCGCTACCTGCTGGGGGACTTCCAGCCGTACCTGTACCGGACGGACGACTACGGGGCCACGTGGACGCGGCTCACCACGGGGGAGAACGGCATCGCGAAGGACAACCCCACGCGCGTGGTGCGCGAGGATCCGGTGCGCGCCGGGCTGCTGTACGCGGGCACCGAGTTCGGGATGTACGTGTCGTTCGACAACGGGGCGCACTGGCAGCCGTTCCACCTGAACATGCCGGTGGTGCCCATCAACGACATCCGGGTGCACCGGGGCGACCTGGTGGTGGCCACGCAGGGGCGGGCGGCGTGGATCCTGGACAACATCGCGTCGCTGCAGCAGCTGGCGCCGGCCACGGCGTCGGCGCCGCTGACGGTGTTCCGTCCGCGCGACGGCTACCGCAGCAACGTGGCGTCCACGCTGGTGGCGCCCACGGTGGAGTACTACCTGCCGGCCGCGGCCACCGACACGGTGCACATCGAGGTGCTGGACGCGATGGGGGCGGTGGTGAACCTGTATCGCAGCGGCGTGCGGCCGATGGCGGCGGCGGGACGCGGGCGGGCGCCGGCGGGGGATGACCCTGACGAATCGATGATGGAGGGGCGCGGCGGGCGCGCGGCGGCGCTGGCGGCCGGTCCGGCGGCGGATGTGGTGGGGACGGCGGCGGGGCTCAACCGCTTCGTGTGGGGGATGCGCGACCAGCAGGGGATCGGCGCCCCGCCGGGGCGCTACACCGTGCGCGTGGTGATGGGGAAGACGGCGGCGGAGGTGCCGCTGCGGGTGCGCATCGATCCGCGGCTGGCCGCCGACGGCACCACCGAGGCGGATCTGCAGGCGCAGTACCGCCACAACGTGGCGATGCGCAGCATGGTGCAGGAGGTGAACGCGGCGGTGGCGCGGGTGCGCGCGGCGCAGCAGCGGCTGGGCGCGGCCTCCGGGGCGGCGGCGGACACGGCGGCACGCCTCACCAAGGTGGCCGAGGTGCTCAACACCCAGCCCATCCGCTACGGCAAGCCGGGGCTGCAGGCGCACATCAGCTACCTGGCGGGGATGACCGCCCGGGTGGACCAGAAGGTGGGGCGCGACGCGATCCAGCGCCGGGCGTTCCTGCGGGCGGAACTGGACAAGGTGCAGCGGGAGCTGACGGCGCTGCTGGGCCCCTCGGCGCCGTAAGGGGGGCGTAGGGCCCCCCCGGGGCGGCGTGGCCGTTGGGGGGGGTGCCCGAGGCGGTTAGGATTGGGGGTCGGCCGGAATCGGCCGGCCCCCTGTGCCGTTGGCGGACCCGAACGCGGCACAGCGAGACCTCAACCAGGATCAGGAGTTCTCCCATGATGCAGGCTCGTGTGGCGGTGGGTGGCGCGCTGGTGGCTGCGGCGCTGGCGCTGGCGCCCGTGGTGGTGGTGGCGCAGGGCGGGATGGCCGGGATGGGGCAGGGCGCGAAGGGGCAGGCGCCGGCGTCACCGCGCGACTCGCTCAAGGTGACCGTGGCGGGGAGCGAGATCGCGGTGAACTACGGCCGCCCCAGCAAGCGCGGCCGCGTGATCTTCAACGGCCTGGCCGACATGAAGTGGGGGATGGTGTGGCGCACCGGGGCCAACGAGGCCACGCACTTCACCACCAGCAAGGCGCTGGATTTCGGCGGCAAGGCGGTGCCCGCGGGCACCTACACGCTGTTCACGAAGCTCGAGGAGAGCGGCAAGTGGGAGCTGATCGTGAACAAGCAGACCAAGCAGTGGGGGACGGCGTACGACGCCAAGCAGGACCTGGTGCGGATCCCGATGACGGTGACCAGCACCAACCCGGTGGTGGAGAAGATGGAGATCCAGGTGAAGCCCGCCGGGAAGGGGGGCGAGATCGTGATCGCGTGGGACACGTACAAGGCCGTGGCGGCGTTCACGATCAAGTGAGCCGGGCGGCGGCGCGAGGCGCCGCCGGATGTGGTGCGGGGGGGTGATCCGGTGCGGATCGCCCCCCCGTTTCAATGGGTTTTCGCGTCGCGCAACGTGCTGAGGGGTACCTGAGGACACGGTGCGTCCCCCGCGCCCCGCCGAGGACGACGGCGATCGACAGCCGGAGCAACCATCACGGCGTGCGCCGTCGACGCCAGCGCTGCCACTGCCAAATGGTCGTGGCGGCCAGCACGATGGTCAGGAACAACAGGGCCTTGCTGACCATCGGTGCCTGATCCCGCAATCGTTCCCCCGCCAGGCCAAAGGACAGGATGAGGAAGCCCAATGTGACGTGCGGTGGCGCGGCTTCATCCCGCCAGGACCAGACGGCGGCGGCGAGGAACACGAGGATCAGGATGATGAGTAGCGGAGTAGGCATGGAGAAACGGGCCTGTGTGCTGATTGTCGATGTGCAGTTTGATCCGCCAATCCGCGCAAAAGCAGAGATCTCCTGGTGCCCCGCCTTGTGGGGAAGCGTGCGCGGCGGCTGGAGGCGTGGCGACTGGAGGCGTGGAGACGCCTGCCAGGCGTGTCACCCCTTCAGCCGCCGCGGGGGTCAGTCCGCGCGCCAGCTCCGCCCGATGACACGTGCCTCAATCACGATCAATGCAAACACCACAACGTTTATGGTGCCCGAAATCCGGTGTCCTATTTCGGGTGGCACGAGCGGCGTCTTGCAGGCCAGTGCCACCAGGACGGCCAGCAGCGTGGCCCAGGACACCGCCGGGATGGCCATGCGACGCGCACGAAGACGGCGCAGGAAGAGGAGCTGCCCAAGCAGCACGCAGACCAGCAAGGCTGCCACAAACACCTTCATCGTGACGTTCCTCGATATGCCAGGTGTACGGTCATCACCGTGCGCACGGAGAAGCTAGTGCGCGGCTTCACACTGCCGCAACTCACGCATGGCCCTGCTGTAGTCACCGTACGCCTCGCCCATGGCTGCAGCGGCGGAAACCGTGGCAGCGGGCAGCTTCGGCCAAAGCGCAGGTGCCTCGGCCATGAGGACAAACCCCACCGCGATGCCAATGGTCTTTCCGATCAGCCAGAACCTCTCCCAGTTGGCATCACTGCGTTCATCCGCACAGGGATCTCCGCTGTCCGGCGAGAGGTACGCGGCTCCCGAAGTGTCTTGACCGGATCCGTCGCTGCCTTCCCGAAGATCATCGGCCAGTACCTGGTTCATGGTTGCTTCAAGGGAAGCCAACGCGCTGTCCACGGTTGCCCGGACGGTGCTGGCATTGCTGACGCCTGTCGTGGTGGCGGCACGAGGCGTGGTAGACCGAGGCGCAGCCACCACGTCGCCGACCTGCGCGTCCAGCGCTGGCGTCCATCCGCCGTCAGTGCGCTGATACCGCACCGGGAGCCCCTTGGCCTCCCCCGAGGCGAACGCCGCCCGGGTTGCCGCGTCCACCTGTCCAGCCGCCATGGCCTCTCGCGTAAGGGTTCGGAACCCCAGTCGCTCCACCTGCCGTCGGCGCGGGTCTCGCTCGTCCCGCACGATGAGCACCCGCCGAGCGGCGCCAGTTTCGTCCACCAGCACCAGCAGCTCCGCTCCCGAGGTCGTTGCCGCGCCGGTCGTCCGCTCAGCCGGCGACGGGACCGCCGCCGGCGCCACGGCGAGGTCCCCGCCGCAAGCGGCCCCCAGGGTGAGCGCCACCACACTCAGGAGGCGAAGCCCCCCCGTTCCAACCTCCAGAAATTCGCGTCATTCGCGGCATCCATCCCTCCGGGCGTGGCCCGATTTCATAGTGACGGCGTACGGCCCTCCGCACGCCGCGCCCATGATGCGCGGGGGGCGTCAGCGAAGTGTCATTTCAGGTTCCGGAATGCAATGACGGGTGACTGACGGTGCCGTGACGCGGGGAGGGGGATCACGGCGGACCCTCGATGCCGCCGGGTGTGTTGCGGGGGGGCGATCCGGTGCGGATCGCCCCCCCGTGTTGTGTCGCCTGCGCGCCTCGCGCAGCGGTCAGTAGGGGACCGGCTGCACGCGGGGACGCGGTGGTGGCGGGGACGGATGAGGCCGATCCGCACACAGGGCACTCATTGTGGCGTGTCCCGCCGTCTCGAGCGCCACCACAGCCAGACGGCGGCGATAGCCAGCACGAGGCTCAGGTAATTCAGGACGGTACTCACGGTCGGTGCCTCATCTGCAATGCTCAGTCTCGCGAGAGCAACGGAAAGATAGAGGGAACCAAGTTTGGCATGGGGCGGCACTTCCTTGGTCCTCCAGATCATCAGCGCCCCCGTGAAAAGCACGAGGGAGAGCCCAGCGGGCAACGGCTTCGGCATAGGGAATCGGGTCAGTCAGGATTCAAGTCCGGGAAGCGTAGGGTGGTGGAGCGGGCGCCAAGCTGAACCGGATCATGGATGCCCGAACGCTTTGCGTCTCCACCGGACCCCTAAAAGTGGCTTCATCTGCCGAGCAGGTGATCGCCGCGTACGCTACATAGGCAGTCGCGGCTGCTGCCGCAGCGCCCAACACATACATGCCTGCGGCGGCCGCCGCAAGCCTGGTGGCTCCTGTCGTAATCGCTCGCGCAAAGAAGCTACTCCCTGCACTGCCGAATTCCTTGACCAAGGTTAACCCTCCAGCAACTTCCAATCCGGCTCGAATGCGCATATCGAAACAGTCGTTGTCGGCCCTGCCTGCGAAGAGAACACCTTCGGTTGCTGGCGCAGAGCTATGTGATGCATGTATGGTCGACCATCCACGCTGACACCCGAGCCCGGGGGATCCGCCTCCGCGCTGAAAGCTCGCGAGAGCGCCTCTGCTAAGGCGCGCAAGTGCTCGTTCGTTGCGCACCAGCAGTTCCGCCACATCCATCTCCATGGCCGTAATCCCCGCGATGAGCAGGGCCATTTCCTCGAGGCTGATGGTGCCGGACTCCGCCGCCGCGGTGCCCATGGCTCCCGACACCGACAACGCGTCTCCGTGCGGCGTCCCCTCCACGGACACCTTCATCGTCCGGGCGTCCGGGAAGCGCACGCTGAGGAGTGCCTGCCCCTTGTAGCTGTACCGCGCCCCGCGCGCCTTCCCCGCCGCGGCGTCACCGTCCCCATCCAGCGACGACACGGTGACCAGCCGGCGCAGGGCCGGCAGCAGCACCCGGTTCACGTCCGCCTCGCTGGTGGCCGTCATGGCCACGCGGAGCACGGGATAGTCATCCAGCCGTGGATGGGCCAGCAGCGCCCGCCGCTGCGCCGCGGTCAAGTGGGTGGCCTGCCGCCGGGCCCGCTCCATCCCCTGGTGCGCCGTAAGCGAGTCAGCCCGAGTCCAGAGCCCCAGTTGCTCCGGCGGCGTGTACTCCCGCCGGATGGTGCCCGGCGGCAGATCGGCGGTGCTGACCGACGGTACCGCTGCCGGCGCGACCGCCCGGTCCCCGCCGCAAGCGGCCCCCAAGGTGAGCGCCACCACACTCAGGAGGCGAAGCCCCCCCCCTCGTTCCAACCTCCAGAAAGTCGCGTCATTCGCTGCATCGATTCCTCCGGGCGCGGCCCGAATTCAGAGTGATGGCGTACGGCCCTCCGCACGCCGCGCCCATGATGCACGGGGGGCGTCAGCGAAGTGTCATTTCAGGTTCCGGAATGCAATGACGGGTGACTGATGGTGCCGTGACGCGGGCACGGGGACCCTGGCGATCCCTCGATGCCGCCGGATGTGGTGCGGGGGGCGATCGGGTGCGGATCGCCCCCCCCGTGTTGTCACCGACCGGTCGCGCTGGCTACGGCGTGTTGCGGTGCCGGATCGTTTGCCAGACGGCAAGGACGATCAGTGCCCAGAACGCCGCGCTGAACACGTTCCTCAACATGCCGTTGGACAAGGTCTGTGCCAGGCAATAAGCCGCCAAGGCAAACGATCCAAGACCGCCTCCGACAGTTCCCCGGGTCCTGGTACCCGTAAGCAGAATCAGGAGGCCCGACAGGACACAGCCGGCGGCCAGCAGGAGCATCCAGTTCATCCCTCGCACCTCGAGTTGGCGTAGGTCACATGATCAGGCCCGGACCATCTGGCATGCCGTCGCCAGATCGGGCACTCTCCCTTAACTCACCAAAGTCCTCCCCGCTCGAACAAACCGCCACCGGTTTCCAGCGGACCGTGCGAGGTGCACCTGCATGTGCTGGCCGTGGAGGTACGTGCGAGTCCCGCCGCTGCGCGTGGCCCGCAGCAGGTGCAGCGACACCACCGCGGTACTTCTCGTGGTCGAGACGGGCTGCACGAGGACATAGAGCGTGTCACCCAGCCCCGGGCATGTCCCCATCCCCTGTTGATCGCACTCCCGGATGATCTCCTTGGTCACGACGGAGACCACCGCCTGCATCCCCAGGCTGGACAGCGTGGCGGCATTGTCGACCGTCCCGAACGCCTCCATGGTGCCACGCCGATCGAAGCCGATCGTGGGCTCCGCCCCGCGACCGATGTCCCGCAGCGTGGTGGGGGTGAGCACCCCCCGGATGGCGGCATCCGCCATCTGGACGATCTCCCGGCGCGCGAGAGGCGCACGCTGGGCCGCGGACACCGGCACGACGCAGAGCGCAAACTGATGCACGAACACACTTGCGAACGCCATGGAGCGGAGCATGTGCGTACGCATCTGACGGGCCTCGTCGCGGGCGACGGTACATGGTTCGTCGGGATCGTGCAGCGACCTCGGCAGCGCCGAGGGGTGGACCGCATGTTGGGTCGGTCATCCCCCCGTGCTACGCCACAGACCCACGATCCGCGCGTCTATCCTCCCCTTCCCCCACCCGTTGCGCCAGACGCATGCGGGCGAACAGCATGGCGATGATGTGCGCGACGCACAGCGGCACCGGGAGCATGGCGAAGGCGCCCTCGTCGGTCCCCCCCGCCACCCCCAAGGCCACCAGCGTGGCGGCGGTGACGAGCTGCGCCCACAGCAAGACCCCGGGGGCAATCCCCAGGCGGCGATGGTCGCGCAGGTCCAGCAGCCACACCGCCATCGCGCAGAACCCCACCCCGATCGCGAGCCCGTTCACGCCTCCTCCCGCGCAGGGCTGCTGTCTCCCGGCAGGGGCCACGCCCAGTGGCTGACGCTCCGAAGGGTGAGCAGGAGCACCAGGGCAAACACCGACTCGCTCAGCACGAACCCCAGCGGGTCCGGCAATCGACGGCTGGGAAGCAACGACACCACCAACAGCGGCAGCAGCGGATTCGAGACCTGCGGCAGCCACGCGCTGGCCCCTCGCGGGCTCCGCCACGCCACCACCGCCGCCACCAGCCACGCCACCAGCGCCCCAGCCAGCAGCAGCGCTCCCCCGCTCACCGCCCACCCCCCGGCCGGTCGTGCCCCGCCGCCCCCGCGTCCCGGTCCCGCGCATCCGGCGCCCCGGAGCGCACCCCCGTGGCCGGGTCCACGGCGATGGAGTGCGCGGTCCCCTGCTGCCCCCCCACCCGCACGTCGTGCCCCAGTGACCGCAGCGCCGCCAGCACGCCGTCGGCAAAGCCGGTGCGCTCCACCGTGAGCCGGTTGGGGAGCCACTGGTGGTGCACCCGCCCCGCGTTCACCGCGTCGGCCACCGGCATCCCGAAGTCCACCAGGTTGAGCACCACCTGCAGCACGGTGTTGATGATCGTCCGCCCGCCGGGGCTCCCGGTCACCGCCAAGAGCTTCCCGTCCTTGGCCAGGATGGTGGGGGTCATGCTGGAGAGCATCCGCTTCCCCGGCTGCGCCACGTTGGGCGCGGTGCCGATGAGCCCCGTGGTGTCGGTGAGCCCGGGCTTGCCGTTGAAGTCCCCCATCTCGTTGTTGAGCAGGAAACCCGCCCCCTCCACCACCGCCCCCAGCCCGTAGCCGGCCTCCAGCGTGTACGTCACCGACACCGCCATCCCGCTGGCGTCCACCACGCTGTAGTGCGTGGTCTCCTCGCTCTCATGGCCCTGCGTCACGTCCGCCGGCGACGACGGCGACGCCCGCTCCCGGTCGATGGTCTTGCGCAGGTCGGCCGCGTACGCCTTGTCGGTGAGGCGGGCCACCGGCACCGCGGAGAAGTCGGGGTCGCCCAGGTGCACCGCGCGGTCGCGGAACGCCCGGCGCATGCTCTCCGCCAGCAGGTGCAGGTACGGCGACGTGTTGTGCCCCAGCCCCTTGAGGTCGAACCCCTCCAGGATGTTGAGCATCTCGAGCATCGCCACCCCCCCCGAGCTGGGGGGCGCCATGCCGATCACCTGCACGCCGCGGTAGGTGCCGGTCACCGCCGGCCGCTCCTTGGGCTGATAGGCCGCCAGATCCGCCTCGGTGATCAGCCCGCCGTGCTTCCGCATCTCCGCGGCGATGAGCCGCGCCGTCTCCCCGGTGTAGAAGCCGTCGCGCCCCCGGTCGCGCACGCGCGCCAGCGTCTTCCCCAGGTC
Organism: Gemmatimonadaceae bacterium; assembly: GCA_040380205.1. GTDB lineage: Bacteria > Gemmatimonadota > Gemmatimonadetes > Gemmatimonadales > Gemmatimonadaceae > Gemmatimonas. The sequence goes on along the minus strand of JBEIJM010000079.1, from coordinate 707 downwards.
ACCCAGCACGAGCCGCTCGCCGGCGGCGTAGGGCTGCCCCTTGTTGTAGTAGGCCGCCACGGTGGCGGGGTAGGCGGACAGCCGCCGCTGCGCCGACGCCAGCGACGCCGCCAGCCCCTCGGGCACCACGAAGCCGTCGGTCGCCATGCGCACCGCCGGCTCCACGGTCTTCCCCCACGACACCTGACCGTACTGCTGGTGGGCCAGGGCAAAGCCGGCCACCGTCCCCGGGACCCCCACCGCTACATGGCTGCCGTGATGGGTGCGGAAGGAGTACGCCCCCGTGGAATCCAGGAACATGGTGGGGGACGCCGCGGCCGGGGCCTTTTCCCGGAAGTCGATGGTCGTGGCGCGCCCGTCGGGGAAGCGGATGACCATGAAGCCGCCGCCACCGATGTTGCCGGCAGTGGGGTAGGTGACCGCCAGCGCGAAGCCGGTGGCAATGGCGGCGTCCACCGCGTTGCCGCCGTTGGCGAGGACGTCACGTCCCACCGCCGAGGCGAGGGCGCGGGCGGAGCCCCCCATGCCGCCGGTGGCGGCCACGGCGGGGAGGGGCTGGCGCTCCGGGGCGGGGCGCTGGGCGCGGACCGGCACGGCGACCGCCGCCAGGGGGGCGACGAGCGCCAGGAGGGTGCCCAGGGGCCTCAGGGTGCCCTCGGCGGCACGGCGGCGAGCGGGAGCAAGCATTGGCGCGAGGCGGGTGGGGG
>JBEIJM010000078.1:0-14532 GCA_040380205.1 Gemmatimonadaceae bacterium | reverse complement strand
GCCGCGGTGATTGCATAACTACGCCTTCTTCTTGAGCGGCTTGCAGCCGCAATCTTCTCATCGCCGGAAGACTCCTCCGAAAACATGACCCCAAAGTGGCCACACCACTGCGACTCGCTCGAGCCGGGGGCGGGGCGGGCGGCCAGGGTGGCCCCGGCATGGCGCCGCAGGGCGCCACCACCGGCGCCACCGGCACCTACCGCTCCACCGACGGTGGCGCCACCTGGACCAAGATGAGCAGCACCAACGCGCGCCCCATGTACTTCAGCCAGCTGCGCATCGACCCGGTCAACCCCGACCGCGTCTACCTGGGGGGCGTGGGGCTGCACCTCTCGGTGGACGGCGGGCGCACCTTCGAGACCGACGCCGCGCTGGTCACCCACGACGACGTCCACGCCATCTGGATCAACCCCGCCAATCCGCGCCACCTGCTCACCGGCAACGACGGCGGGCTGGCGGTCTCCTGGGACCAGAGCCGCACCTGGCAGTTCATCCCCAACCTGCCGGTGGGGCTGTTCTACCACGTGAGCTACGACATGGAGCAGCCGTACAACGTGTGCGGCGGCATGCAGGACAACTACAACTGGTGCGGCCCCAGCGCCTCGCGGATGAGCCGCGGGATCTTCAACCAGGACTGGTTCCAGATCCTCGGGGGCGACGGCTTCGTGGCGCTCCCCGACCTGCGCGACAGCCGCATCGTCTACACCGAGTCGCAGGACGGCAACCTCATCCGCCGCAACGTCGTCACCGGCGAGTCGCGTTCCATCCGCCCCACCGCGCAGAACGTCTCCAACGCCGCGCGCGGCGAGGCGTTCCGCTTCCACTGGGACACGCCGCTCATGCGCTCGGCGCACGACACCGGCGTGCTGCTGGTGGCCGCCAACCGCGTCTTCCGCAGCCGCGACCGCGGCGACTCGTGGGAGGCGATCTCCCCCGACCTCACCACCAAGGCGGTGCGCGACACCATCGTGACCATGGGCGTGGCCGGGAAGGACATCACCATCGCCCGGAACGACGGCATCTCGCAGTGGCCCGCCATCATCACGCTGGCGGAGTCCCCCAGGCAGCCGGGGGTGCTGTACGCCGGCACCGACGACGGCACCGTGCAGGTCACGCGGGATGACGGGAAGACGTGGACCAACATCACGAAGAACCTCCCCGGTTTCCCCGCCGGCTACGTGTACGTCTCCGAGGTGGTCCCCTCGGCGCACGACGCGGGCACCGTGTATGTGACGGTGGAGAACCACCGCAACAACGACTTCGCGCCGTACGCGTGGGTGAGCACCGACTTCGGCGCCACCTTCCGCTCCATCGCCGGCGGGCTGCGCGGCGAGGTGGTGCGCACGCTCACCGAGGACCCGCGCAATCGCGACGTGCTGTACGCGGGCACCGAGACGGGGATCATGCTGTCGCTGGACCGGGGCGCCACGTGGCGGCGCCTCAAGGCCAACTTCCCCGACGTGCGCGTGGACGAGCTCACCATCCACCCGCGCGACAACGCGCTGCTGGTGGCCACGCACGGGCGCGCGCTGTGGATCCTGGACCACCTGGAGCCGATCCAGGAGTACGCGGCGGCGCAGCAGGCCGACGCGGCGCTGTTCACCCCGGGGCCGTCGCTGCAGTGGAAGGGGAAGGACGACCGCAACGACGAGTTCTGGGGGCACCAGTTCTTCACCGGCGAGAACCCGCCCACCGAGGCGGTCCTGCAGCTCCACCTGAAGAAGCCGGCCGTGTCGCCGCTGCTGCGCATCCGCGACGCGGCCGGGGCGCTGGTGCGCGAGCTGCCGGTCCCCGACGCGCGGAACGTGGCGGGGATCCAGACGGTGTGCTGGGACCACCGTGTGGCGCCGGTGGCCGACGCGCCCGCGGCTCCCGCGGGCGGGCGCGCGGGGCTCACCCCGCCCGCCACGCGCCGACCGGTGGCCGGCGTCCCCGAGCCGCTCCCCGAGGTGGGGTACCAGCCGGAGAATCCGTGCGCGCCGGCGGGTGGCGCGGGGGGCGGCGGCTTTGGGCGCTTTGGCGGTGGCGCCGGGCAGGGGCCGCAGGTGCTCCCGGGGCAGTACACCGTGGAGCTGGTCACGGGCGGCACCGTGGTGGCCAGCAAGCCGCTCACCATCGTGATGGACCCCAAGGTGGCGCTCACCGCCGCCGAGCGCGGTGCGTGGCAGGCGCTGGCGGCGGGGCTGCACGAGACGCACGCCAAGGCGGCGGCGGCGGTGGCGCCGCTGAATGCGTTGCAGGGGGCGGTGCGCGCGGCGGGGGCCAAGGCCGACTCGCTGGGGGCCGCGGTCCCTGACAGCGTGAAGAGCCAGTGGGCGGCGTTCCGGCGCGACTATGAGGCGCTGCGCGGGCGGCTGACGGCCGGCGGCTTTGGCGGCGGCTTTGGCGGTGGCGCGCCTGCGGCCGAGGGGGAGGCTCCCGCCGGTGGGGCGCAGGGCGCGGCGCCCCAGGGGAGCCCGCTCACGCGGCTCACCACCATCAAGGGGCTGGTGGTGGCCAGCTGGGAAGTACCCAGCGCGTGGACCGTACAGCAGGCCGCGTCGGCGAAGGCCGATGTGGAGCGGGCCATCGCCGACGCGGCGGCCTTCGCGCCGCGCGTGGAGGCAATGCGGGCGCTGCTGGCGGGCGCGGGGGTGACGCTGGGGCGCTAGTCCCTAGCCCTTTCTCGCCACCAGCTCGATCTCCACGCGCGCACCCCGGGGCAGCCCGGCCACGGCCACCGTGGTGCGCGCGGGGAAGGGCGCGGCAAAGCGCGCCTGGTACGCGCGGTTCATGGCCGGGAAATCGGCCATGTCCACCAGGTACACGTTGCACTTCACCACGTGGTCCATGGTGAGCCCCGCGTCTTCGACGACCGCCTGCAGGTTGTCGAAGACGCGGTGCGTCTGCGCCTCCACGTCCCCCGTCACCAGCTGGTTGGTGGCCGGGTCGATGGGGGTCTGCCCCGAGCAGTACAGCAGGTCGCCCGCCCAGATGGCGTGCGAATAGGGGCCCAGGGCGGCGGGGCCGCGGGGGGACGGGGCGGCATGACGGGGCATGGCGGGGCGTGCGGAAGGTGAGGGCGCGCCGCGGGGACCACCCCCGGGCGCGCCGTCAAATGATATTCCGCTCGCGCAGCGGCCGCCCCTCCACCAGCCGCTCCACCCCCAGCGGCGTCAGGTCCAGCGACTGGTACGCCCCCGTGGCCAGCAGCTCCGCCACGCCGCGCCCCACCGCGGGCGCCTGCTGCAGCCCGTGCCCCGAGAAGCCGGTGGCCACCACCAGGTTGTCGGTGCCGGGGAGCCACCCCACCAGCCCGTTCTGGTCCACCGTGTTGTACTCGTAGTACCCCGCCCACGCCCCCGTCACCCGCAGCGCGTCAAAGGCCGGCACGCGCGCGGCCATCCGCGGCCAGATCCAGTCGGTGAAGCGCGCATGGTCCACCTGCTCCAGCGGCGCGTCGTCGTGGTCCTCGCCGGGTGCCGGCGGCGCGCCGCACAGGAAGCGTCCCGCGGCCCCCTCGGGGCGGAACCAGAAGCCGCTGGGGTCGATCACCAGTGGGCAGTGCGGCAGCAGCGCCTGCGTCTGCACCACGAACACGTCACGCTTGCGGGCGCGCACCGGCAGGTCGAACCCCGCCAGCGCCGCCACGCGCGCCGACCACGCGCCGGCGGCCAGCACCACCGCATCGGCCGGGTGCACCGCCCCGTCGGCGGTGCGCACGCCGGTGACGCGGCGCCCCTCGCGCACCAGCCCCGTGGCCTCCGCCTCGCGGAAGCGCGCGCCGTGCGCCTGCGCGTGGTCGCGGAAGGCGCGCAGCAGGCGGTAGCCGTCAAACCACCCTTCGCCGCTGGTGGCCGAGCGCTCGCCCAGCGCCCCCAGCGCCAGCCCGTCGGTGGACAGCCAGGGGAAGCGGTGTGCCAGCTGGGCCGGGTCCAGCAGCGCCACCCGGGCGCCGCAGGCGTCCTGCACCGCGCGGTTGGCGCGCAGCACCGGCGCCCCCGCCTCGGTGGCCAGGTACAGGTAGCCCGGCTCCTCCAGCGCGATCCCCGGGCGCTCGTCCCCCACCGCCAGCTCCTCGCCCACGCGCCGCAGGAAGTACAGGCTCTCCTGCGACAGGCGGATGTTGATGGCGGTGGAGAACTGCTGGCGGATGGCGCAGGCGGAGAGGGCGCTGGAGGCGCGCGCGTACGAGGCGTCGCGCTCGAGGACCAGCGGGGCGATGCCGTGGCGGCGGGCCAGGAAGGAGGCGGTGGCGGCGCCCATGACGCCGCCGCCGATGATGACGACGTTCATGGTTGGCTCGCGCGCGCCGGCGGGCGCTTTCGGAATGGCGGATTGGGCATAGGTTCCCCAAGATGCCTGCCATTCTCCGCTCTCGACAGATGCCCGACCCGCGGCCGTGGGCGCGCTGGGCCACGGTGCTGTGCCTCGCGGTCGCCCCCGTCCTCCCCCTCGCGGCGCAGCCGGCGGCCGGCGCGCCGGCGCTCGACGTGCTCATCACCGGCGGCACGGTGCACGACGGCAGCGGGAGCGATGGGCGCGTGGCGGCGGTGGGAATCCGCGGCGATCGCATCGTGTTTGTCGGAGCGGTCCCTGCGGGGACCACGGCCGCGCGCCGGATCGACGCCACCGGGCTCATCGTGGCCCCCGGGTTCATCGACCCGCACACGCACGGCTACGAAGGGCTCCCCCGGCTGTCGGAGGCGCGGCGGCAGCACCGCTCGGCGCTGATGCAGGGGGTCACCACCGTGGCGCTGGGGGCCGACGGGCGCGGCCCCGTGGAGGTGGCCGACGTGCTGGGGCGGTCGCAGGCGCTGGGGCTGGGGACCAACGTGTACGCCATGGTGGGCTTCGGCACCGTGCGCAGCCGCGTGATGGGGAACAGCTCGGCGGCGGCCTCGCCGGCGCAGGTGGACAGCATGCGCGCGCTGGTCACGCGGGCCATGCGCGAGGGGGCGTACGGCGTGGGGTCGGGGCTGTTCTACGCCCCGCAGAGCTTTGCCGGCACCGCCGAGGTTATTGCGGTGGTGTCCGCGGCCAAGCCCTTCGGCGGCGTGTATGACACGCACCAGCGCGACGAGAGCAGCTACGGCATCGGGCTGCTGGCGTCGGTGGAGGAGACCATCCGCATCGGGTGCGAGTCGGGGCTTACCGCCAACGTGGGGCACATCAAGGCGCTGGGGGTGGACGTGTGGGGGCAGGCGCAGGCGGTGCTGGACATCATGGCGCGCGCCCGGGCGCGTGGCTGCGCGGTGACCGCCGACCAGTACCCGTGGACCGCCAGCGGCACCGGGCTGTCGGCGGCGCTGCTGCCGCGGTGGGCGCAGGCGGGGGGGCGCGACTCGCTGGCGGCGCGCGCCGCCGACGCGCCCACGCGCGCGCGCATGCTGGCGGAGATGCGCGACAACCTGCGGCGGCGCGGCGGGGACAGCACGCTCCTGATGGTGGGCGGCGGGGTGAACGCCGCGCCGTACCTGGGGAAGACGCTGCGGCAGCTGGCGGCCGAGCGCGGGACGCCGGCGGTGGAGACGGCCTTGGCGATGGTGCTGGAGGGGCTCGACCTGGGGGTGGCGTCGTTCAACATGACCGAGGCGGACATCGCCACCTTCATGCGCGACCCCTACGTGATGACCAGCTCCGACGGGTCGGACGGACACCCGCGGCTGTACGGCACCTACCCGCGCAAGATCCGGCGCTACGTGCTGGACACGCCGGTGATCAGCATGGCGCGGATGATCCAGTCGTCCAGCGGGCAGGTGGCGGCCACGTACGGGATCGCCGACCGCGGGGTGGTGCGGGCGGGGGCGTTTGCCGACGTGATCGTGTTCGACCCGGCCACCATCCGGGAGCGGGCGACCTACACCGCCCCCACGGAGCTGGCGGAGGGGATGCGGTGGGTGTTCGTGAACGGGGTGGCGGCGGTGGCCGACGGGGCGCCCACCGGTTCGCTGTCGGGGCGGGCGCTGCGGCGCGAGCGGTAACCCCGCCATAAGCGCCCCGGTCCGCTCCACCCGGACCGGGGCGCCATGACGGCACACATCAGCAGAGCGCCTGCGCCGCCTCCGCCACCCGCTCCGCCGTGATCCCGAACTCGCGGTAGAGCACCTGGTACGGCGCGCTGGCCCCAAAGCGGTCGATGGACACGATGGCGCCGGTGTCCCCCACCCAGCGGTACCACGACATGCCGTGCGCCGCCTCCACCGCCACGCGCGGCACCCCCGCCGGCAGCAGCGCGGCGCGCGCCTCGGCCGACTGCGCCGCCAGCAGCTCCAGCGACGGGCAGCTCACCACCCGCGCCCGCGTCCCCTGGGCCGCCAGCAGCTGCTGCGCCCCCAGCGCCACCTCCACCTCCGAGCCGGTGGCCAGCAGCACCACCTGCGGCGCGCCTCCCTCCGCCTCGGACACCACATAGGCCCCCTGCGGCACGCCCGCGTGCGCCCGCGCCGGCGCCCCCAGCCACGGCAGCTTTTGGCGCGTGAGCACCAGCGCCACCGGCCCGCCACGGTGCGTCACCGCCAGCCGCCACGCCGCCGCCACCTCGTCGGCGTCGGCCGGGCGCAGCACCAGCAGGTTGGGGATGCACCGCAGCGCCGCCAGGTGCTCCACCGGCTGGTGCGTGGGACCGTCCTCCCCCAGCCCGATGGAGTCGTGCGTGAACACGTAGATCGCGTGCACCCCCATCAGCGCCGCCAGGCGGATGGCCGGGCGCATGTAGTCGCTGAACACCAGGAAGGTGCCGCCGTACGGGATGAAGCCGCCGTGCAGCCCCAGCCCGTTCATGATGGCCCCCATGCCGTGCTCGCGGATGCCGAAATGCAGGTTGCGCCCCCCGGGCTCGGCGGCGGAGCGCACGGGCGCCCCCTTCACCACGGTGAGGTTGGACCCCGACAGGTCCGCCGAGCCGCCCACGAGCTCGGGGAGCACCGGCGCCAGCGCGTTGAGCACCACGCCGCTGGCCGCGCGGCTGGCCACCGCACCGCTCTTCTCGTCAAAGGCGGGGAGCGCCGCGTCGATCCCCGCCGGGAGCTCGCCGCGCATCCGCCGCTCCAGCTCCGCCGCCAGCTCGGGGTGCGCCGCCGCGTACGCTGCCCACCGCGTGCGCCAGTCGGCATGCGCCGCCGCGCGCTCGGCCACCTGCGCCTGCCAGTGCGCCCGCGCCGCCTCGGGGACGAAGAACGGCTCCGTCCCCGGCCAGCCGTACGCCGCCTTGGTGAGCGTGATCTCCGCCGCGCCCAGTGGCTCGCCATGCGCCTTGGCGCTGTCCTGCCGGTTGGGGGAGCCGAAGCCGATGTGCGTCTTCGTGATCACCAGCGTGGGGCGCGCCGTGTCCGCCTTGGCCTCGGCGATGGCCGCGTCCAGCGCCGCCAGGTCGTTCACGTCGGCCACGTGCAGCACCTGCCACCCCAGCGCCGCAAACCGCTGCGCCGCGTCGTCGCTGCACGACAGCGCCGTGCTCCCGTCAATCGTGATGCCGTTGTCGTCGAAGAAGCCGATCAGCTTCCCCAGCCCGTGGTGCCCCGCAAACGAGGCCGCCTCGTGCGAGATCCCCTCCATCAGGCAACCGTCGCCCGCGATGAAGTAGGTGTAGTGGTCCACGATGGCGTGCCCGGGACGGTTGAAGTGCGCCGCCAGCATCGCCTCGGCCAGCGCCATCCCCACCGCGTTGCCGATCCCCTGCCCCAACGGACCGGTGGTGGTCTCCACCCCGGGGGTGTGGTGCACCTCGGGGTGCCCCGCCGTGCGGCTCCCCCACTGCCGGAAGCGGCGCAGCTCCTCCAGCGGCAGGTCGTACCCGGAGAGATGCAGCGCCCCGTACAGCAGCATGGAGGCATGCCCCACCGACAGCACGAACCGGTCGCGGTCCATCCACTGCGGCGCCGACGGATCGTGCCGCAGGTGGCGGGCGTACAGCGCGTAGGCCAGCGGCGCCAGCGCCATGGGGGTGCCGGGGTGCCCCGACTCGGCCGCCTGGACCGCGTCCATGGCCAGGGTGCGAATGGTGTCGATGGCCAGGTGGACCGGATCGGTCACGACCGGGGTGTCAGCAGGCACGCAGCGGGCTCCTTGGGGCGCGGTCAGCGGGAACAAGGCCGCGGCGCGGTGCCGGCGCGGCCCAGCCCTGCAATCTACCGGATTCGGGAGGCGGATGGGTGCCTCGCCGGTGTCCCGCACCCGGCCGCCGACCCCTTGACACCCTGCCAGAACGGCCCCCGAAGGGAGCCCCTCAGCCGCCCCCGAACCCCAGCGCCGACAGCAGCGGCAACAGCGGCGTCCCCGCCGGGAGCGCCCCCTGCGCCAGCCGCGGCGTCCCGCCCCCCCGCCCCCCGTGCGCGGCCAGCGCCCCCTTGAGCAGTGCCCCCGCGTCCACGCCGCTGTCCGCCGACGCGGCCAGCAGCACTCCCCCCGTGTCGTGGCTCAACAGCAGCAGCGCGCACCCCGGCAGCGCCGCCGCGGCCCGCGCCAGCGGCTCGTGCGCCTTCACCCCCCCCTGCACCTCGTACACCAGCCGCCGCACCCCGTCGGCGTCCGGCGCCGCGGTGGCATGCAGCAGCCGCGCCTCGTGCGCCCCCAGCGTCTCGCGCAGCCGCGTGAGTTCCCGCTCCTGCGCCACCAGCCGGTCCGCCTGCCGCGCCACCACCCCGGGGAGCTCCTCCACCCCGGCCGACAGCGTGCGCGCCGCCTCGTGCAGCCACGCGTGCGCCTGCCGCGCCTGCCGCAGGGCGCGCCCGCCGCACAGGAAGTGCACCCGCGTGCCGCCGCGAATCCCCTCGCCGCGCAGCAGCCGCACCAGCCCCACCTGCGCGCTGTGCGCCACGTGCGTGCCGCCGCAGGCGTTCCGATCCACCCCGGCGATAGTCACGATCCGCAGCGTCCCCCCGCGGGCGCTGGGCTTGCGCAGCCCCGCGGCGGTGGCCGCCGCCTCGAACGACACGGTCACCGGCAGCGCCGCCGCCACGGCGTCGTTCACCTGCGCCTCCAGCGCCGCCAGCGCCTCGTCCCCCACCCCGGCGGTGTCCAGGTCCACCGTGCACCCCGCCGCCCCGATGTGCATCCCCACGGTGCGCCACCCGAACCGGTCCTCGGCCAGCGCCGAGAGGAGGTGCTGCCCGCTGTGCTGCTGCTGGTGGTCCAACCGCCGCGCCGCGTCCACCACGCCGGTCACCCGGTCCCCCACCGCCCCGCCGTACGGGGCGGCCAGGTGGTGCAGCACCGCGCCATCGGCGTCCCCGTCCCCCTCGGCCTCGGTCACGTCCACCACGGCCACCCCCGCCAGCAGGCCGGTGTCATGGGGCTGCCCCCCCGACGTGGGATAGAACGCCGACCGGTCCAGCGCCAGCTGGCGGCCGTCGGCGGACACGCCGGTCACGGTGGCGTCAAACTGCAGCACGCCGGCGTCGGCGTAGTAGAGGCGGTCGGTCATGCCGGGGAGATCGGGTGGGTGTGGTAGAATTGACGCAATATGTCCCACGCCTCTCTCCTTCGGATGGCCCCGCGGGCGGCCGCGGTGGCCGGGCTCCTGATGGCGGCCGGCTGTTCGGGCGCCCTGCGCGCGGGATGGGGGGGCGGCAGCGGTGCCCCGGTGCCCCCACCGCCGCTGGAGCCGCCGCCCGTGGTGCGCGCCCCGGTGCCCGCCGACCCGCAGGAGCCCGAGCCCGACCCGGTCCCGTCTGACGCCGCCGGCGTGGCGCGACTGCAGCAGCTGGCGTTCGTGTGGCAGCTGGTGGCCGCGCACCATCCGGCGGTGGCCTCCGGACGCGTGGCATGGGACTCGGCGTTCGTCCGCGCCGTGACGCGCGTGAGCCGCGCCGACACCCCGGAGGCGCTGGCCGACGCGTACGCGCGCCTGCTGCGGGCCGTGGGCGACCCGCTCACGCGGGTGGAGCAGGAAGGCGCCCCGCCGCCGCCGCCGGCCCCCGAGGGGGTGGCGGTCACCCGAGACGCCGACAGCGTGCTGATGGTGCGCCTGCCGCCGGCCCCGGCCTACAGCGCCGACGCCGAGGCCCGGGTGACGGAGGCGCTGCGCCGCGGCGCCGCCCGCGTGGTGCTGGATGTGCGCGGCGGGGCGGGGGAGACGCCGGACGCCTGGTCGGAAGCCTTCACGCAGTTCGTGGCGCGCACCGGCGTGGCGTCGGCGCTGGCGTGGCGCCCCACGCGGCTGCCGGTGGAACGCCAGCGGGTGGTGGGGGGCGCGCGCACGGTGGACGGCGTGGCCGCGCCGGAGGACGGCTGGGCGCACCCCGACGGGGCGCTGCTGCCGGCGGCCGGCGGGACGCCGCGCCGAGTGGTGCTGGTGGCCAACACCGCCTCGGTGGTGCCGCCGGCGCTGCTGGCGCTGGTGGGGAGCCGGCAGGCGGTGCTGGTGGCCGAGGAGGGGGTGCGCGACGACCGGCAGGTGCAGAGTGTGGTGGTCCCCGTGGGCCCCGGGGTGACGGTGCGCCTGCGGCTGGGCGAGCTGTGGCACGGGGATGGGAGCACCGGGATCCCGGTGGACACCGTGGTGCCGCGCGGGGGGGCAGGGGATGCCCGCCGACAGCGCGCCGGCGCTGCGCACGGCGCTGGCGTGGGTGCGCCGCGAGGGGCCGTGGCCCGCGCGCCCGGTGCCGCCCGTGTCGGCCGCGGCCGCGCTGCCGCGCTACTACGATCGCGAGCCGTACCCCTTCCTGGGGGCCCGTGTGCTGGCGGGGGCGCGCGTGTGGGCCGCGCTGCGCACGCGCCACGCCCACCGCGACCAGATGGACGAGGATGTGGACGAGGGGTGGGTCCGCGCGATCCCGCTGCTGGAGGGGGCGCGCAACGCCACCGAGTACGCCGCCGCGCTGCGCGGCATGGTGGCGGCGTTCGATGACGGGCAGGTGACGCTGACCGGCGGCGTCGCCGACGCGCTGGCCGGGGGCGCGTGGGCGCCGTTCCGGGTGGAGGCGGTGGAGGGGGTGCCGCTGGTGACGGCCGTGGTGCGCGACGAGGCGGTGCGCGCACTGGGGATCGTGGAGGGGCAGGAGGTCACCGCGGCCGACGGGTTCCCGCTGCCGGCGTGGCTGACGGAGCATCGGCGCGACCTGTCGGCCCCCAACCCCTGGGTGCGCGAGGAGCGGCTGCTCCGGCGCCTCCCCGAAGGCCCGCCGGGGCGTGCGCTGTTCCGCCTGCGCGAGGCGTCGGGGCGTGAGCGGCAGCTGGACGTGCCGCGGCGCGAGGCGCACCGCGCGCAGCTGCCGCGGATGGAGCGGCCGCTGCAGCCGGCGGTGCGCGTGCCGGCGGCCGGCATCACCTACGTGGACGTGGAGCGGCTGCCGCTGGACTCGGTGCGCGCGCTGTTGGCCGGTGCGCGCGGCGGGCGTGGCGTGGTGCTGGACCTGCGCGGCTTCCTGCCGGAGCCGGTGGCCGGCGCCGCGCTGGACGCGGTGGTGTCGGCGGTGGCGCCGCCCTCGGCGCGGCGCGGCGTGGTGGCGCGCGAGGTGGTGCGGTGGCAGCGGCGCCCCTGCCTGGCGGCGGCGTGGCGCGAGGCGTCGCAGCAGTGCGCCGAGCTGCGCGAGGTGCGGCCGCTGGAGGTGACGCTGCCGGCCGTGGTCGATGGCGCGGGGGCGCCCGGTCCGGGGGCGCCGGCGCCGCGCGTGGTGGCGCTGATCGATGCGCGCACGCAGGGGGCCATGGAGCGGCTGGCGATGCGGCTGGAGGTGCTGGCGGGGGCCACCTTCGTGGGGTCGCCCAGCGCGGGGTCGCCGTCGGAGGTGATGCCGGTGGCGCTGCCGGGGGGGCTCACGGTGACCGTGCCGCTGGCCGAATGGCGGCGCCCCGACGGCGCGGCGGTGCAGCGGGTGGGGATCCCGCCGCAGGTGGCGGCGGAGCGCACCGTGCGCGGCGTGCGGGTGGGACGCGACGAGGTGCTGGAGCGCGCGCTGCAGTGGCTGCAGCAGGCGCTGGACGGCCCCCCGGGGCGCCGCCGGGAGTGAGCGGGGGCGCGCTCCCCATCGACGAGGCGCTCCCGGCGCTGCAGGCGGCATTGGCGGTGCGGTCGGTGGCGGTGCTGGAGGCGCCTCCCGGTGCGGGAAAGACCACGCGCGTGCCGCTGGCGCTGCTGGACGCGCCGTGGCTGGCGGGGCGGCGCGTGGTGATGCTGGAGCCGCGCCGCCTGGCGGCGCGCTCCGCCGCGCACTACATGGCCGCACAGCGCGGCGAGCGCGTGGGGGACACCGTGGGGTACCGCGTGCGCGGGGACACGCGCGTGTCGGCGCGCACGCGCGTGGAGGTGGTGACCGAGGGGGTGCTGGCGCGGCTGCTGGCCGCCGACCCCGCGTTGGAGGATGTCGGTGCCGTGCTGCTGGACGAGTTCCACGAGCGCAGCCTGCATGGCGACCTGGCGCTGGCGCTGGTGCTGGAGAGCCAGCAGGCGCTGCGCCCCGACCTGCGCGTGCTGGTGATGTCGGCCACGCTGGATGGCAGCGCGGTGGCGGCGCTGCTGGCCGACACCGACGGCCCCGCGCCGGTGGTGCGCAGCGCCGGGCGGATGTTTCCCATTGCAACGCACCACCGGCCGCCACGCCGCGACGAGCGCCCGGAGCGCGCGGTGGCGCGCGTGGTGCGCGAGGCGCTGGACGCGCACGCGGGCGACGTGCTGGTGTTCCTCCCCGGCGCGGCGGAGCAGCGGCGCACGGCGGCGCTGCTGGAGGGGGACGACGCGCTGGCGGCGCACCGCGCCAGCGTGCACCTGCTGCACGGCACGCTGCCGCTGGAGGCGCAGGAGCGCGCGCTGGCGCCGGCCGCGCCCGGCACGCGCAAGGTGGTGCTGGCCACCAGCGTGGCCGAGACCAGCCTCACGGTGCCGGGGGTGCGCGTGGTGGTGGACAGCGGGTGGTCGCGCGTGCCGCGCGTGGACGCGGCGGCAGGGCTCACGCGGCTGCACACCGTGCGCGTGACGCGCGCGTCGGCCGACCAGCGGCGCGGGCGCGCGGGGCGCGTGGCGCCGGGCGCCTGCTACCGGCTGTGGGAGGCGCACGAGGACGCGATGCTGCTGCCGCGCGCGCGCGCGGAGCTCCTGGAGGCCGACCTGGCGCCGCTGGCGCTGCTGCTGGCGGAGCAGGGGGTGCGTGACGCGGCGCAGCTGCGGTGGCTGGACGCGCCCCCCGCCGGCGCCCTGGCGCAGGGGCGTGCGTTGCTGGCGCAGCTGGGGGCACTGGACGCGGCGGGGCGCATCACCGCGTTGGGGGCGCGCATGGCCGCGCTGCCGGTGGAGCCGCGGCTGGCCGCGCTGCTGCTGGCGGCGCAGGCGGAGGGGATGGGGGCGCTGGGGGGCGTGCTGGCGGCGCTGCTGGAGGAGCGCGATGTGCTGCGCGGCGAGGGGCCGGTGCGGCCGCCGGCGGACCTGCGGCTGCGCACGGAGCTGCTGCACCAGGGTGGCGACGTGGGCGGCGTGGTGGCCGCTGCCACGGTGGACCGTGACGGGGTGCGGCGCGTGCACGAGCAGGCACGGGCGCTGGCGCGGGCCGTGGGCGTTCGCGGCGACGACGCGTGGCGGTGGGACGATGCCGACGTGGGCGCGCTGGTGGCGCGCGCGTACCCTGACCGCATCGCGCAGCGGCGCGCCGGCGGGGAGCCGGGGCGCGCGGCGCGCTACCTGCTGCGCAACGGCAGCGGGGCGGTGCTGGCGCCGGGGGACGCGCTGGCCGATGCGCCGTGGCTGGCGGTGGCCGAGCTGGAGGGGGGCACCGGCGAGGCGCGCACGGAGGCGCGCATTGCGCAGGCGGCGCCGCTGGACGAGGCCACCGTGCGCGCGCTGTTCGCCGCGTCGTTGGTGCGCGAGCAGGCGGTGGCCTGGGACGACCGCACCGGGCGCGTGACGGCGGTGGTGCGCACGCGGCTGGGCGCGCTGGTGCTGGACGAGGGGCCGTGGCGCGACGCGTCGCCCGAGGCGCTGCGCGAGGCGATGCGCGCGGCGGTGCTGGCCATGCTGCGCCGCGACGGCCTTGCGGCGTGGCCGCTGTCCGATGGGGCGCGCCGGCTGCTGGCGCGGCTGCGCTTCGTGGAGGCGCAGGGGGTGCTGGCCGGCGAGGGGTTCCCCGCGTGGGACGACGCCACGCTGGCGGCGGAGGCCGACCAGTGGCTGGCGCCGTGGCTGGACGGCGTGCGCACGCAGGAGCAGCTGGCGCAGCTGGACTGGCAGGGCGCGCTGCTGGAGCGGCTGCCGTGGGCGCTGCGGGCAGCGGTGGAGCGGCTGGCGCCGACGCACCTCACCGTGCCCACGGGGAGCCGCATCGCGCTGGACTATGCGGCGTGCGCGGCCACTGGCGACGGGCCGGTGCTGGCGGTGAAGCTGCAGGAGCTGTTCGGCTGCGCCACGTCGCCCGCGGTGCTGGACGGGCGGGTGCCGGTGGTGCTGCACCTGCTGTCCCCCGCGCAGCGGCCGGTGCAGGTGACGCGCGACCTGGCGGGGTTCTGGCGGTCGTCGTATTTCGAGGTGCGCAAGGAGCTGCGGGGGCGCTACCCGCGGCATCCGTGGCCGGAGGACCCGCTGGCGGCGGAGCCGACGCGGCGGGCGAAACCACGGGGGACGTGAGG
>JBEIJM010000077.1:0-14678 GCA_040380205.1 Gemmatimonadaceae bacterium | reverse complement strand
TTCGAGGCGGCGCGCCCGCTGCTGGACGAGGCCATGGCGCTGGGAGTGGGAGGCCTCCTGCTGGAGGGGGGAGAGCAGGGGGCGGTGCGGGCGCTGGTCAAGGAGCTGCAGCGCCAGGCGCCTCATCCCCTGCTGATCGGGGCGCAGCTGGACCGCGGGGCGGGGCAGCGCATCGTGGGCGGGACGCCGCTGCCGCCCTTGGCGGCGCTGGCGGCGCTCGGCGACCTGGAGGCATGCCGCCGCGCCGCACGGCTCACCGCCCGCGAGGCGCGCACCATGGGGATCAACTGGATCCTGGGCCCCGCGTGCGACCTGGCGGTGCGGGACCGCAATCCGGTGGTGGGAACCGCCTCCCTGGGACGCGAGCCGCGGCAGGTGGCGCCCTTCATTTCCGGGTGGATCGAGGCGTGCCAAGGGGAGGGGGTGCTGGCGTGCGCCCGCCACTTTCCGGGGGTGGGGCGTGGCGATGCCGACCCGCTGCTGGCGCCGCTGACCATTGAGGCCTCGGGAGATGCCCTCAAGGAGCTGGACCTCCCCCCGTTCCGGACGGCGATCGGCGCCGGGGTCGCGTCGCTGCTGGTGGGGCCCGCGGCCTATCCCGCGCTGGACCCCAGCGGCCTTCCGGCGGCGCGATCGCGCGAGGTGGTGCAGTGGCTGCTGCGCCAGCAGCTCAAGTACGACCAGCTGGTGGTGGCCGGCCCGGCCACGCAGCAGGCACTGCGCGTGCCCGTGGCCGACGAGGGGGACGCACCGTTGGCGCCGGCGGCGGTGGTCGTGCAGGCGGTGCGCGCCGGGTGCGACCTGGTGCTCGAGCCGGGGCCACTGGCGGCGGCGGTGGACGCGCTGGTGGACGCGCTGGAGGCGGGGGTGCTGGACCGGGTGCAGGTGGAGCGCGCCCACCGCCGCCGTCTCAAGTGGGCGCAGTGGGCGGCGCCGCCGAACGAGTGGCGGCGTCCGAGCGGGGCCGACACGGCGTGGGGCGGGCTGGTGGCCGACCGCGCGGTGCGGGTGGACCACGGCCCGCTGCCCTCCCTCGGCGTGGTGACGGAGGTGGTGGTGGTGGACGACGACGCCGAGGTGCCTGGGGAGCACCCCGATCGCCAGCAGCTGGTGGCGGCGTTGCGCCTCGCGGGGCACGACGCCCGCGTGGGGGAAGGGCCCACACCGGCGTCCGGGGGGCCGCTGGTGGTGGCGCTGTTTGCCGACTACCTCCCCGCCAAGGGGCGATGCCAGCCGCTGGAACGCACGGTGGCCCGCGTGGCCGCGCTGCAGGAGGGGACGGTCGCTGCGCGGCGCCCGCTCATCCTGGTGGCGCTGGGCGATCCGCGGTTTGCGCAGCAGGTGGTGGACCGTCTTCCGGCGCCCCCGCCCGTGCTGGTGGCGTGGAGTGGGGATCGCGGCATGCAGCAGGCGGCGGCGCGGGCGCTGCTGCGCACCCGGTAGGTCAGGCGGCGCGCGACGGCGGGGGCTGAATCGCGCGCCGCGTCAGTGCTGGAGCAGGTTGGCCAGCGCCCACAGCAGGGCGGCCGCCCCCAGCAACCCGAGGGCCACCTGGATGGGCAGCGCCCGCGCCCGGCGTTCCTCCAGGCGGGCCGTCTCCGCCGCCACCGCGGTCACCGGGGGCCGAACCGCCGGGAGCGCTTCGCCGGCCAACGGGGCCGCCAGCGCCGCCGCCTGGGCGGCCCGGGCGGCGGCGATGACCTCCGGGGACGGGGCCGGGGTGCCAAAGCGTGGGGTGGGGTCGGCCCGCAGCTGTGCGCCCAAGGAGGGGGACAGGGCGGTGGGCACGGCGCCGTCGTTCAGCGTGCCGGCCAGCGGATACACCGCGTACCCCACGGCGTCGCCGGGTTGTGCCGGCCCCAGCCCCTCGCCCCGAAAGCGCGCCACGACCACCGTGATGTTGTCGTGCCCGCCTCGGTCGTTGGCGCGCGCCACCAGCGCCTCGCACAGCGCCGCCTCGTCCACGTGCGCCGCGGCCAGCTCGGCCAGCTCGTCGGGGGGCACCAGCCCGGAGAGCCCGTCGCTGCACAGCAGCAGCACATCGCCGTCCCGGAGTGGCTGGTGGGTGAGGTCCACCACCACCTGCGCCTCGGGGCCCAGCGCCTGCAGGATGATGTTGCGGCGCGTGCTCGCCTCGGCCTGCTCCGCCGTGAGCTCCCCGAGCTCCACCAGCCGCTGGATGAGCGATTGGTCCTTGGTGAGCTGCCGCGCCACGCCGTCGCGCACCAGGTAGCCCCGGCTGTCGCCCACCTGCACCAGGTACAGCTGGTCGTCCAGCACGCCGGCCACGGTCATGGTGGTGCCCATGCCGCGGTGCTCCGGATGCGCCAGCGCGTACTGATGGAGGCGCTGGTTGGCGTCCACCGTGGCGTCGCGCAGCGCCTCCACGAAGGTGCCCACCGCGGGCGGCGCGGGGGTCCACTGCGCCAGCAACGCCTCCAGCAGGAAGGCGCTCCCCATGCTGCTGGCCAATTCCCCCGAGGCGGCCCCCCCCATGCCGTCGGCCACCAGCAGGAGCAGGCCGTGGGGGGGCACGGTGGCCTGCTGCGGCCCCGCCTGGAAGCTGACGGGCGCCCCCGCTTCCAGATCCGCCACCAGAAAGGTGTCCTCATTGTGGGGACGCACCCGTCCCGTGTCGGTGCAGGCGTGCATGCGCACGCGCACCGGCGGGGCCGGCGGGTGCGGGGGCGGCACTGGAAGGGGGACAGTCACCGCGCGATCAGGCGAAGCGGGGCTCGGAGGCGGGCATGGGGCTCCTACGCAGGGGGGGCGCCGCGGGTTGCAGTGAGGGGCGACGGCGCCGCGGAGGAGATCGACTCGGCCGCGGACCCACCCAGTGGGCGCGTCCGGCTCGGCGCGCGACTCGGGAAACATGCCCCCGCGGCGGGGGCATGGTCAAATGCCGCCGCCGCTGGACGGGTCCCGGTGGGGAGGGTAGCGTCCGCGCATGCCTGCCGTGTCCCTTTCGCGCTGGAGCCTCCTGGTGCTGGTGGCCGGGGTGGCGTGCACCACCGCGTCCGCCCCGCGCCCCGCCGTCCTCCCCGCGCCCGCGCCTCCCCCCCCGCCTGCCACCGGCGACGCCCCGCCGCCGCCCGCCATGCTCGTGGGGCTCCCTCCGGTGCCCGTGGTCACCGGGGCGCCGCTGGCTGTGGCCGTGCGCTATCCCGAGGCCGGACAGGCGCTCGCCGTACGGGACTCGAACTTCCTGTTGGGGAGTGTGGGGAGCGGGGACGCGCGCCTGACCATCAACGGCGCCCCCGTGCCGGTGGCTCCCAATGGGGCGTTCCTGGCGTGGCTGCCCGTGCCGCCCCCCGAGGCACCGCAGTACACCGTCCTGGCCGTGCGCGGCGGCGACAGCGCGCGGTTGGCGGTGCCGGTGCGGGTGCCCGGGCGCCCTCGCGTGCCGGGGGGCGCGGTGCCGGTGGACGACGGATCGCTGGTCCCCGCGACCGGCAGCTGGGCGCGCCCCGGCGAGTACGTGCGGGTCTCGGTGCGGGTGGCGGAATCGGTGGGGGCGGAGCTGCAGGCGGGGGTGGCCGGGCGGGTGGTGCGCGTCCCGATGCGCCCGCTGGGGGGGGCCGCCGCCGGCATGGTGACGCTGGCCACCGACGTGCTGGCGGAGGCGCTGGGCGACTCGGCCGTTGCCGCCCGGGTGGTGGCGTGGCGGGGGGCGGACACCGTGCGCCTGAACGTACCGGTGGTGCGGATGCTCCCCACGGCGTGGCGCCAACTGGCCATGCTTGCCCCCGGCGCGGCGGGGGACACCGATCGGGTGGTGTTCGGACGCACCATTGTGGGCGGGACCTACAAGTGGCTGCTGCTGCCGCGCACCACGCTGGAGGTGACCGGACGCCAGGGGGGGTACACCCGGGTGCGCCTGGACGCCCTGCTGGATGTCTGGGTGGCCAACGGCGATGTGCAACTGCTCCCGCCCGGGACCGCGATGCCGCGCCGCATCACGGGCGGCATGCGCGTGCTCCCCGACCGGGAGTGGACGGAGCTGGTGATCGGCACCGGGGAACCGCCGGCCCACCTGGTGGAGCCCGATGGGCGGACGCTGACGCTCACGTTGTACGGGGTGCAGATGAACCCCGAGATCTCGCCGCTGTACGAGGCGGACACGCTGGTGCGCCGGGTGGCGTGGGAGCAGGTGGGGAGCGATCGCGTGCGGGTGACGCTAGCCCTCTCGCACCCCGTGTATGGCTGGCTCGTGCGGTGGGATGCGGCGCGGCGGGCGGTGGTGCTGCGGGTGCGCCGTCCGCCGCGCATCGACGCGTCGCGCCCGCTGGCCGGGCTGCGCATCGGGGTGGATCCGGGGCATCCGCCGCTGGGCGCCACCGGTCCCACGGGGCTGTACGAGGGGGACGCCGTCCTCCCCGTGGGGGGGATGGTGGCCGAGCTGCTGGCGGCGCGCGGCGCCACGCCGGTGCTCACCCGCCGCACGCGCGATGCGGTGGGGCTCACCGCGCGCGCCGTGGCGGCGCGTCGCGCCGACGTGCATGCCTTCGTGTCGATCCACCTCAACGCGCTGCCGGACGGCGTGAACCCGTTCACCAGCACCGGCACCAGCACGCTGTTCTTCCACCAGCCCAGCGAGCCGCTCGCGCGCCACCTGCAGCGGGCGATGGTGGCGCGCTTCGGGTTGCGCGACCTCGGGGTGCACTACCAGAACCTCGCGGTGGCCCGTCCCAGCTGGTATCCCTCGGCGCTCACCGAGGGGTTGTACCTGATGCTCCCCGAGCAGGAGGCGGCGATGCGCGATCCGGCGTTCCAGCGGCGCTATGCGGAGGCGATCGTGGAGGGGGTGGAGGCGTATTTCCGCGAGTGGGCGCGCTGACGGGGGTCGGCTGACGGCGGCGGGTGCGTGGTGCCGTGGGTGGTGCCGTGGGTGGTGCCGTGGGTGGCGCCGTGGGTGGCGCCGTGGGTGGTGCCGTGGGTGGCGCGGGGGATGCGCCGTGGCAGCTGCGGGGGTGCCGCCCGGGCGCTGCGGGGGGCGGGCGGTGGGGCGGTGCGAGAGGGGTGGGCGGTGGCGCGCGGGGGAGGCGGGGGCGATTGGCAGGGCCCGAGGGCGGGCTGGAGCGCGGCACGGATCGTGAATGCAGGCAACGGTGCACACATGGCGCACGGGCCATGTGGGAGCAGGCAAGGCGGGGCGTCAGGCCGGGTCGTGACGTCACGCGCTTTCCAGAGTGTGCCTGTGCGGTTGGTGCGCGGACAGTGGCGAGCCCGGCGCTGGTGTCAGTGAACCAACCTGTTGTTCGGTAATCGGTTAGAGCGCGTTTGCCATCGCGACACTGAGCGGTTTGGCGTGTGGGAGCGCGTGGGTCGTGCGGGGCCTGTGGTGTGATATTCGGGCCCGTTTGGCGGAGTGGACAACTGGGGGGCGGCAGCAGATCCGTGATGCACCCAGCGCAACCGGTTTGCTGTCAAGCGGTTACCTGCGCACTTGCGCGGCTTCACGAACGGCCGCACTTTGCGCCCCCGCTCCCCCCTGCGTCCGGTGTGTCGACAGGTCGGATCCAATTGCGGGTCCTTGGCGTTGAAGCGGTTCCGCTATCCCCCCTCTGTTTGGAGTGTTTGCGCATGCCCGTGTCGTCCACCCCCCCCGAAGGCCTGGTCACGCTGACCGCGAATGCCCGGACCGTGCTGGAGAAGCGGTACCTGGTAAAGGACGCGGCGGGGAAGCCGGTGGAGCGTCCGGAGGACATGTTCTGGCGCGTGGCGGCCACGGTGGCCGAGGCGGACCGTCGGTATGGGGCCAGCGACGGGGCGGTGCAGGCGGTGGCGGAGGAGTTCTACTTCCTCATGACGCAGCGCCGCTTCGAGCCCAACTCGCCGACGCTGATGAACGCCGGGCGTCCGTTGGGGCAGCTGTCGGCGTGCTTCGTGCTGCCGGTGGACGACGCGCTCAGCAACGGGCAGAGCGGCATCTACGACACCCTCCGCTCCATGGCGCTCATCCACCAGAGCGGCGGCGGAACCGGGTTCTCGTTCTCGCGGCTGCGGGCGCGGGGGGCGATGGTGCGCTCCACCACGGGGGTGGCGTCGGGGCCGGTGTCGTTCATGGAGCTGTACGACTCGTCCACGGACGCCGTGAAGCAGGGGGGGACGCGGCGCGGGGCGAACATGGGGATCCTGCGGGTGGACCACCCGGATGTGGTGGAGTTCATCGCGTGCAAGGAGGACCTCACCAAGATCACGAACTTCAACATTTCCGTGGGGATCACTACCGCGTTCATGGACGCGGTGAAGGCCGACGGCGAGTATGACCTGGTGGACCCGGTGTCGGGGCAGGTGGTGGGGCGGCAGCGTGCGCGCGCGGTGTGGGACAAGATGATCCTCGGCGCGTGGCGCACCGGCGAGCCCGGGGTGTTCTTCATCGACGAGGCCAACCGCTACAACCCGGTCCCGCACCTGGGGCGCTACGAGGCCACCAACCCGTGCGGCGAGCAGCCCCTGCTCCCGTACGACGTGTGCAACCTCGGCTCCATCAACTGCGGCCACTACGTGCGCAACGGCGTGATGGACTGGGAGGCGTTCCGGTCGGACATCGCGCTCAGCACGCACTTCCTCGACAACATCATCGACGTCAACAAGTACCCGCTCCCCGAGATCGACGCGCTGTCCAAGCGCATCCGCCGGATCGGGCTGGGGGTGATGGGCTTCGCGGACATGCTGGTGCGCCTGGGGATCCCGTACGACAGCCCGGAAGGGGTGGAGATGGGGCGCCGCGTGATGGCGTTCGTGGACACCGAGGGGAAGAAGGAGAGCGAGCGGCTGGCCAAGGAGCGCGGGGCGTTCCCCGAGTGGGCGCAGTCCATCTGGGGGCCGGACGAGACGTGCGCGCGCGACGAGCGCGGCGAGCGCATCCGCCCGATGCAGCTGCTGCGCAACTGCAACGTCACCACGGTGGCGCCCACCGGCACCATTTCCATCATCGCCGGCTGCTCGTCGGGGCTGGAGCCGCTGTTCGCGGTCGCGTTCATGCGCAACCAGGCTGGCGTCATGATGCCCGACGTCAACGAGGACTTCGTGGCCATCGCCAAGCAGGAAGGGTGGTACAGCGACGCGCTCATGGAGCGCATCGCGAAGACGGGGACGGTGAATCACCCGGAGGTGCCGGCGCGGTGGCAGGCGGTGTTCAACACCGCCAACACCATCTCCCCCGAGTACCACATCCGCATGCAGGCGGCCTTCCAGGCCCACTGCGACTCGGCCATCTCCAAGACCACCAACTTCTCGCACGCCGCCACGGTGGATGACGTCCGCGCCATCTACGAGCTGGCGTACGAGATGAAGTGCAAGGGGGTGACGGTGTACCGCGACGGGTCCCGCGACGGGCAGGTGCTCAGCACCGGCGCCACGCAGGACGCCGCCGCCAAGCGCGACGAGTCCAAGGGGACGGAGGGGGCCCCGGCCGCCGAGGGCGCCAAGAGCGACAAGGTGGACGCCGCCCTCCGCCGCGAGGTGGGGGAGCTGCAGGGGACGATCGCCGAGCTGCAGAACGAGCTGGAGCGCACCCGCAAGGCGCTGTTCAGCGCCGAGGCGGAGAGCGCCTCGCGGCGCGCCAAG
Source organism: Gemmatimonadaceae bacterium (assembly GCA_040380205.1). GTDB lineage: Bacteria > Gemmatimonadota > Gemmatimonadetes > Gemmatimonadales > Gemmatimonadaceae > Gemmatimonas. Next base: position 7,106 of record JBEIJM010000077.1, on the reverse strand, counting down.
CGCGCCCGCCCCGACGTCATGCGCGGCACGACCATCCGCAAGGACACCCCGCTGGGCACCCTCTTCGTCAACATCACCGAAGACGAGAAGGGGCAGCCGTTCGAGCTGTTCCTCAACCTCGGGAAGGCCGGCGGCTCCGCCATGGCCGATGCCGAGGCGATCGGCCGCCTCGTGTCGCTCGCGCTGCGCTCCGGCATCCCGCTCATGGAGATCCACCGCCAGCTGCGCGGCATCTCCTCCGATCGCGCGGTGGGGCTGGGCCCCAACAAGGTGCTCTCCATGCCCGATGCCGTCGGCATCGCCCTGGAGCAGTGGTGGCGGGACAAGCAGGGGGTCCAGCAGGATCTCCTCGCCGGGGGGAGCACCGCCTCCCTCGCCGGCAGCCAGGCGGCCCCGGCGCCGGTGGCCAGCATCCCCACCACCCGCCCCCCCATGGGCGGCGGGGAGCAGCCCCAGGTGGACTTCGGTGGGCCCGTCGGTGAGGTGTTCATGGGGACCTGCCCCGACTGCGGCTCCCAGCTGGAATTCGCCGAAGGGTGCGTGAAGTGCCATGTCTGCGGCTTCAGCGAGTGCGGGTGATCCCCCCGCGGGTGACTCGCTGAACGCCGTCCCCCCCGAGCCCCCCGCGCCCCACCACGACCCGCTCCTGCGGCGGTTGGGGCCGGGGCTCATCTCGGGGGCGGCCGACGACGATCCCTCCGGGATCGCCACCTACTCGCAGGCCGGTGCCCAGTTCGGCACCGGCCTGTTGTGGTCTTCGGTCTTCGCCCTCCCCCTCCTCATCGCCGTCCAGCTCGCCAGCGCCCGACTCGGCCGCACCACCGGCCGAGGGCTCGCCGCCAACATCCGCGCGCACCGCTCGCGCCCCCTGCTGGTCGCCATCGTCTCCCTCCTCCTGGTGGCCAACACCGTCAACATCATGGCCGACCTCGCGGCCATGGGGGACGCCGTCGCCCTCCTGCTGGGCGGCCCCGCCTACTGGTATTCCCTCGCCTTTGGCGTGTCGCTGGCGGCCGCCCAGGTGTTCCTCCCCTATGCCCGCCTGGTGGTGCTGTTCAAGTGGCTCACCCTGGCTCTGTTCGCCTACGTGGGGGTGCTCCTCGTGCAGCCCATCCCGTGGAGTGACGTGCTGCGCGGCATGGTGCTCCCCTCGCTCGGTGACCGCCCCGGCGCCATCATGACCGTGGTGGCGGTGCTTGGCACCACCATCAGTCCGTACCTCTTCTTCTGGCAGGCCGCGCAGGAGGCCGAGGAGATGGCCACGCGAGGCGCCCGCTCCCTGCTGGCCCACCCCGACGAGGCCGCCGAGGAGTTCGCCCGCACCCGCGTGGACACCGTGGTGGGCATGTCCTTCTCCGCGCTCATCGCCGTGGTCATCATGACCAGCACGGCCATCTCGCTGCACCCCGCCGGCATCTCCCACATTGACACCTCCGCGCAGGCCGCCGAAGCGCTGCGCCCGCTGGCGGGCGACCTGGCGTTTGTGCTGTTCGCCGCGGGGATCATCGGTACCGGGCTCCTGGCGGTGCCCGTGCTGGCCGGGAGCGCCGCGTACGCCGTGGCCGAGGCCGCCGGGTGGCGCAACGGCCTGCGGTATCGGTGGTCGGGGGCGCCCGGGTTCTACCTCATCATCGTGGTGGCCACCGTGGGAGGGACGCTGCTCAATGCCGGCGCGATTCCCGCCATGCGCGCCCTGTACTGGAGCGCCGTGCTCAACGGGGTGGTCTCCGTCCCCATCCTGGCCATGCTCATGGGGCTGGTCAGCGACCCCGCCGTCATGGGGCGGTTCACGGCGCCCAGGCGCCTGCGCGCCGTGGGGTGGATGGCCACCGGGGTGATGGCGTTCCTCGTGCTCCTCCTGGTGGGGCAGTGGGTCCGGGGGTAACCGGGACCTCCCGCCGCCGGGTGCCGCAGCGGGTGAACAAAGGCCCCCCGGCCATGCGGTATATTGTCCGGATGCGCACTTTCCCTCTCCCGGTTGCCGCAGGCCTGCTGCTGGCGGCCGCGTGCCGTTCCGCCGGTACCCCGGTTTCCACCGCCGCCACCGCGGCGTCGCCTTCCGCCCCCGGCACCGCATCGGCAGCCGCATCGGCAGCCGCATCGGCCGCGGGGCAGTCCGCCGCGGGGGCCCAGTGGGCCGACTCGGTACTCCGCACCCTGTCGGTCCGGCAAAAGGCCGGGCAGCTGATCTGGATCTGGACGCTGGGCGACTTCAGCCCCGTGGATGCGCCGTCGTACCTGGCCAGCGAGCGGCAGGTGCGCGACCTGGAGTTGGGCGGCGTGATCGTCTCCGTCGGTGGCCCCATGGACATCGCCGCCAAGGTGAATGCCCTGCAGCGTGCGTCGCGGCTGCCGCTGCTGGTGGGCGCCGACTTCGAGACGGGCGCCGCGTTCCGCGCGCGCGGTGGCTGGTTCCTCCCCAACGCCATCGAGTTGGGTGGCGCCGCCGCCTTCCCCTACCAGATGGCGCTGGGCGCCGCCCGCGACAGCGCGCTGGCGTACGCCATGGGGCGGGTCACCGCGGTGGAGGGGCGCGCCATGGGGGTGCATATGGCGTTCGCGCCCGTGCTGGATGTCAACAACAACCCCAAGAACCCCGTCATCAGCGCGCGCTCCATCGGCGAGGACCCGCGGCTCGTGGCGCGGCTGGGGAGCGCGCTGGTGCGCGGCATCCAGGCCAACGGCATGCTGGCCACCGGGAAGCACTTTCCGGGGCACGGGGACACCGAGCAGAACTCGCACCTGGAGCTCTCGCGCGTGAATGTGTCGCGCGCGCGGCTGGACAGCGTGGAGCTGCCGCCGTTCCAGGCGGCCATCGACGCCGGGCTGCGCGGCATGATGACCTTCCACGGCGACCTCCCCGCGCTGGACACCACCCACACGGCGGCCACGCTGAGCCGCAAGGTGATGGTGGACCTCCTGCGCACGCAGATGCGCTTCGAGGGGATCCTGGTGACCGATGCGCTGGACATGAACGGCGTGATGGGGTCGCTCACCATGCAGGAGGCCACGCTCCGCGCGCTGGAGGCGGGGAACGACGTGTTGCTCATGCCCACCGACGCGCGCGCCTCGGTGGACGCCATCGAGGGGGCGGTGCGCAGCGGGCGCCTCACCGAGGCGCGGTTGGATGCCTCGGTGCGCAAGCTGCTGCTGGCCAAGCACGAGTTCGGGCTGCACCGCGCGCGCGAGGTGTCGCTGGACGGGGTGCGCGCCGCGGTGGGGACCGCCGCCAACCAGGCGGTGGCGCGGGAGGTGGCCGAGCGCTCCATCACGCTGGTGCGCGACTCGCTGGGGCTGGTGCCGTTCCGGATGGCGCGCGCCGCGCGCGTGGTGAGCATCAGCGTGGCGTCGCGCGCCGACCTGGGGGCGGGGCGCGGCTTTGACGCCGAGCTGCGCGGCGCGTACCCCCAGCTGCAGGCGCTCACCCTCACCCCCGAGGTGGTGGCCGAGGCCACCGCTGGCGCCGCCAGCGGCGGGGAGGGGGCGTACAAGGTGAGCCCCGATCCGGCCATCCTTCCGGCGGCGGTGGAGAACGCGCTGCGCATCGCGCGCGGGGCCGACGTGGTGATCGTCTCCAGCTACATCGGCGCCGCCACCAACACGGCCAGCATGGTCCCCACCAAGGGGCTCCCCGAGCTGCTGAACGGGCTGCGCGCCGCCGGCACCAAGGTGGTGCTGCTGTCGTTCAACAACCCGTACCTGCAACTGGGGCTGCCGCTCACCGAGGCGCACCTGCTGGCGTGGGCGCCGTGGACGCCGTCGCAGCGCGCCGCCGCCCGCGCGCTGCTGGGGAAGAGCCCCATTGGTGGCAAGCTCCCGATTACCCTGCCTGGTGTTGCCCCGTACGGCTTCGGGCTCACGCGCTAAGGCGCACCGTCCGATCCCGGTCGTCCCACGGCGTTGCCTTCACGATTCACCCCATGCTGCCCATGCTTCGTCGTCACGCCCTCGCCCTTGGGGTCGCCCTCCTGGCCCCCCTGGCCATCGCCGCCCGCCCCGTGCTGCAGGTGAACCTCACCGGCAGCTGGGCGTTCACGGTGGTCACGGAAAACGGCACCGGGACCCCCACCGTCACCATGATGCAGAAGGGGGACTCGCTCACCGGCACCTACGAGTCGGCGCGGTCGGGGGCGCTCCCCTTCAAGGGGACGGTGCGTGACTCGCTGTTCACCTTCACCGCCACCACCCCGGGGGGGACCACCTACCTGTTCACGGGCGCGGTGGTGGATGCCAACACCGTGAAGGGGACGATGGAGCTGGGGGGGATGGGCTCTGCCACCTTCACGGGCATGCGGAAGCCGGCGCCGGGGCGCTGAGCGCCCCGGCCCCCTTGGGCGTCATCCCCGAGGTCAGCGTCCCTTGAAGCGGGCGATCGCTTCGCGGGTGAATGCCGAGCGCGCCAGCGTGCCGCTCATCTGCGCCCGCTCGGCCAGCATGGCGTCCCACCCTTCCGTGCCCGCCCAGAAGACGCGCTTCATCTGCGCCATGGCGTCGGGGTTGGAAGCGGCCAGCGTGCGCGCCAGCGCGTCCACGCCGGCGTCCAGCGCGGGGACATCGTCGTACAGGCGCGCATAAAGCCCGCGCCGCTCGCACCAGGCGGCATCCCGCCAGTCGGCGTCCACCGCCATCTGGCTGAAGGAGGCCAGCCCCAGCTTCTTCTCGATCACCGGCCCCACCACGAAGGGGCCGATCCCCACCGCCAGCTCGCTCAGCTTGGCGGGGGCGGTGCGCACCGCGCAGGCGAAGTCGGAGGCGGCGATGAGCCCCACGGCGCCCCCCGCCGCCTTGCCGTGCACCCGCGTGACCACGAACTGCGGGGCCCGGATCATGGCCAGGATCACCCCGGCAAAGCCGCTGAAGAAGGTGGCGGCCTGCTCGGCGGTGTCGATGGCGGTGAGCTCGTCGAAGGAGGCGCCGGCGCAGAAGGGGCCGGTACCCCCGCTGCGGAGCACCAGCACCTTCACGGCCGGATCGGCCGAAAGCGTCCGGATGGTGGCGGCGAGCTCCCGGAGGAGGGCGCCGGGGAGGGAGTTGGACTTGGGGTGGAAGAACTCCACCGTGCCGATCCCCTGGTCCACCGTCACGGAGACGGCGCCGTCGGGGGCGGGAGTCGTGTTGGGGGAGGCGGGCTGGGTCATGCCGGGGAAACTAGGCGTGGCACCCGCGCGGCGCGATTGCCTCCCCCTCGGCGCGGTCCCTAGATTGGGGATATGACGCCACTCCCGACTCCCCCTGCCGACGACGCGGCGCTGCTGGCCGCCTTCGAGGCCCGCATTGCCGCGGGCGAGAGCATCGAGCCCAAGGACTGGATGCCCGAGCGCTACCGGAAGCAGCTGCTGCGCATGATGTCGCAGCACGCGCACTCCGAGGTGGTGGGCATGCTCCCCGAGGGGAACTGGATCACGCGGGCGCCGTCGCTGCGGCGCAAGCTGGCGCTCCTGGCCAAGGTGCAGGACGAGGCGGGGCACGGCCTGTACATCTACTGCGGTGCGGAGACGCTGGGGACTGACCGCTCGGAGCTGGTCGATCAGCTGCTGGACGGGCGTGCCAAGTACTCCAGCATCTTCAACTACCCCACGCTCTCCTGGGCGGACATGGGGGTGATCGGCTGGCTGGTGGATGGCGCGGCCATCGTGAACCAGACGGTGCTGGCCAAGGCGTCGTACGGCCCCTATGCGCGCGCCATGGTGCGCATCTGCAAGGAGGAGAACTTCCACAAGCGCCAGGGCTACGAGGTGTGCACCGTGCTGGCCAACGGCACGCCGGCGCAGCGGGAGATGCTGCAGGAGGCGGTGAACCGCTTCTGGTGGCCGGCGCTGATGATGTTCGGCCCCAGCGACACCGACTCCCCCAACTCGGGGGAGCTGCTCAGGTGGCGCGTGAAGCGGAAGACCAACGACGAGCTTCGGCAGCGGTTCGTCAACCTCACGGTGCCGCAGGCGATCGCGCTGGGGATCACCGTCCCCGACCCCGACCTGCGCCTCAACGAGGCCACGGGGGACTGGGAGTTCGGCGCCATCGACTGGAGCGAGTTCCACGCCGTGCTGCAGGGGCATGGCCCCTGCAACCAGGAGCGGCTGGCCGCGCGCCGGCAGGCGCATGAGGAGGGCGCCTGGGTGCGCGAGGCGGCGGCGGCGCACGCTGCCAAGCAGGACGCGCGTCGCGGCACTGCGGCGGCGTGAGGGAGGCTGCCATGGGCGCGGAGAGCCGGCCGGACGCGCAGGGGCCGCTGTGGGAGGTGTTCACGCAGGGGGCGCGCGGCGAGCCGTTCGAGCACGCCGGCAGCGTGCACGCGGCCGACGCCGAGCTGGCGCTGCAGCACGCGCGCGACGTGTACACGCGGCGCGGCGAGGCGGTGAACCTGTGGGTGGTCCCCAGCAGCGCCATCGTGGCGTCGTCGCCCTCGGACGCGGGTCCCTTCTTCGACCCCGGCAACGACAAGCCGTACCGGCACCCGCAGTTCTACGTGGCGCCGCGCGGCGTCCGCATCTTCTAGCGCCGTGGCCGGACACGAGGAGGAGGGGGCGCCCGCGGCGGGGGTGGTGCTGAAGGCGCCGGCGTTCAACCCCGCGGGGCCGCGCGCGGCGCCCATGGCGCCACCGCTGGTGGAGTACCTGCTGCGGCTGGGGGACGATCGCCTGGTGCTGGGGCACCGGCTTTCCGAGTGGTGCGGGCACGCCCCCGTGCTGGAGGAGGACATCGCGATGGCCAACATCGCGCTGGACCTCATCGGGCACGCCAGCGGGCTGCTGGCGCTGGCGGGGCGGGAGGAGGGGCAGGGGCGCGACGAGGATGCGCTGGCCTACTTCCGCGACGGGGTGCGCTTCCGCAACGCGCTGCTGGTGGAGGTCCCCAATGGGGACTTCGCGGTGACGCTGGTGCGGCAGTTCCTCTTTGACGCGCACAGCGTGCTGCTGTGGGACCGGCTGGCGCAGTGCGGGCACGCGGGGCTGGCGGCCATCGCCGCCAAGGCGCTCAAGGAGGACCAGTACCACCTGCGCCACAGCAGCGGGTGGGTGGTGCGCCTGGGGGACGGCACCGACGAGAGCCATGCGCGCGCGCAGGCGGCGCTGGACGCGCTGTGGCGCTTCACTGGCGAGCTGTTC
>JBEIJM010000076.1:0-14787 GCA_040380205.1 Gemmatimonadaceae bacterium | reverse complement strand
GACCCCCGTGTCCACGTAGCCGGTGGGGCGCGCGCCGCCGCCGATGGCGGTGAGCGCGGCCCGCACCCCCAACTCCGCCATGGCCAGCGGGTACTGCTGGGCGGTGGCATCCAGGCGCCCGTCCGCAATGGCCTGCACCCCTCGGCAGCCGCCGTCCACCGACACCAGAATCACGTCCTTGGCCCGCCCTGCGCGCTCCAGCGCGGTGCGCGCGCCCGCGGCGGTGGGCTCGTTGATGGTGTAGACCACGTTGAGGTCCGGATGCTTCTGCAGGCACGTCTCCATGGCCGTCTGCCCGCGCCCCTGGTCGCCCAGCGCGTCCACCATGCACACCACGCCCGGGGGCTCGGCCAGTTCGTTGCTCTCCCGCGGATTAGTGGGGAGCCCGTAGCCCTTGAGGAAGCCGTTGTGCCGCTGCGCCCCCACGGGATGCCCCGGGAGCAGGTCCAGCGTGGCGATGCGCGCCGGGGTGCTCCCCAGCCGCTGCCGGACATAGCGCCCGATCAGTTCGCCGGCGCGGTAGTTGTCGGTGGCGAACAGCGCGTCGGCGGCGTCCACCGGATCCGTGGGGGAGTCCACCGCAATCACCAGCACCCCCGCCTCGCGGGCCTTGCGCACCGCGGGCACAATGGCCTTGGCGTCGGAGGGGGAGATGAGGATGGCCCGGGCCCCCGCCGCCACGAGATTCTCGATGGCCGTCACCTGGCCGGCGTTGTCGCCGTCGTTGCGTCCGGCCGCGGCCACCAGCCGGGCGCCGCCCGCCGCCGCCGCCTGCTCGGCGCCCTCCCGCATCTTCACGAAGAAGGGGTTGTTGTCGGTCTTGGTGACCAGCCCGATGACCGGGCGGGTGTCCGCGGGCTTGCCGCAGGCGGCCAGCACCGCGCCGGCGGCCAGCCCGAGCGCGAGGCGAAGGAAGGGGGAGCGCATCCCGGGAATACTTCACCCCGCGCGACCGTGGGCAAGGCGCGTGGGGCCCCGCAGGTCGTGATCGCCGTTTGCGCCCCTGCCGTGTCGGTGCGAGGATTCCCGGATGCCTCTCCCGCGCCTCCTCCCCGTGGCCCTGCTCCTGCTGGCGGCGGGGTGTCGTCCAGCGGCGTCCCGCGTGGCGCCCCGGTCCGCGTTGCCCCCCGATGCCACCCTCGCCCCGGACGCCGCCGTCGCGGCCGTGCAGGCCCGCCTGGCGGCCCGTATCGCGCGGGACCCCGGGGCCCACGTGGCCGTCGCCGTGCACGACCTGGCCTCCGGGCAGCGCCTGTCGCTGCGCGGGGACAGCGTGTACCACGCGGCCAGCACCATGAAGGTCCCCGTGCTGCTGGCGCTGTACCAGGAGTTCCGCGCCGGTCGCCTGCGCCCCGACCAGCGGATCCCGCTGGCCAACCGCTTTGCCTCCATCGTGGACGGCTCGGCGTACTCGCTGGATGCCACCGAGGACAGCGACAGCCTGGTGTACAGCTGGGTGGGGACCCCCGTGCCGGTGCGCGCCCTGGCCGAGCGGATGATCACCCACTCCAGCAACCTGGCCACCAACGCGCTCATCCAGCTGCTGGACCCCGTGCGCATCACGCAGCAGGTGCGCGCGTGGGGGGGGACCACCATGATCGTCCGTCGCGGGGTGGAGGACGACCTCGCCTACCGGGCCGGCCTCAACAACACCGCCACCGCAAATGACCTGGTGGCGCTGTTCGCTGCGCTGGCCCAAGGGCAGGTGGCGGACTCGGCGTCCACGCGGGACATGCTGGCCATCCTCGAGGCGCAGCACTTCAACGACGAGATCCCCGCCGGGCTCCCGCCGGGCACGCGCGTCGCCCACAAGACCGGGTGGATCACCGCCACGCAGCATGACGCCGGGCTGGTGTTCCCCCCCGGGCGGGCGCCCTACGCCATTGCCGTGCTCACGCGCGGCATCGCCGACACCAAGGCCGGCAACGCCCTCATCGCCGACTGCTCGCGCATCATCTGGGAATGGCTGATGGACGGGCGGGTGGACGGGCGGGCGCAGGCGGGGCGGTGAGCGATCTCACCACCGGCTCCATCCCGCGGCACCTCGTGCGCCAGGCGCTGCCGATGATGCTGGGGATGCTGTTCCAGACGGCGTATTACCTCATCGACCTGTGGTTCGTGGCGCGGTTGGGGGACGCCGCGGTGGCGGGGGTGAGCGCCGCGGGGAACGTGCAGTTCATCGTGATGGCGCTCACCCAGGTGCTGGCGGTGGGGACCATGGCGCTCATTGCCCATGCCGTTGGGCGGCGGGACCTGGACGATGCCTCGGTGGTGTTCAACCAGAGCACCACGTGGGCGCTGGCGTGCGGCGCGCTGACGCTGCTGCTGGGGTACACCCTGGGCGGGCGCTACCTGGCCACCGTGGGCTCCGACCCTGCGGTGCGAGAGGCCGGCATGGCCTACCTGCGCGGCTACCTCCCGGGGCTGGCGCTGCAGTTCGCCTTCGTGTCCATGAGTTCCGCGCTGCGGGGGGCCGGCGTGGTGCGCCCCGGCATGCTGGTGCAGATGCTGTCGGTGGTGCTCAACATCGTGTTCGCCCCGGTGCTCATTGCCGGCTGGGGGACCGGGCGTCCGCTGGGGACCTTTGGCGCGGGGCTGGCCACCACGCTGGCCATTGGCGGCGCGTTGCTGGTGATGGTGGGATTCTTCCTGCGGCTCGACACCGGGGTGCGCTTTGACCGCGCCCTGCTGCGCCCGCGGTGGCCCGTGCTGGCCCGCCTGCTCAAGATCGGGGTGCCGCCGGGGGTGGAGTTCGCGCTGATGTTCGTCTTCACCGGCATCGTGTACTACGCCATCCGCGGCTTCGGCCCCGTGGCGCAGGCGGGGTACGGCATCGGCGCGCGGGTGATGCAGTCCATTTTCCTGCCGGCCATGGCGGTGTCCTTTGCCGCCGCGCCGCTGGCGGGGCAGAACATGGGGGCGCGGCACCCCGAGCGCGTGCGCGCCACCTTCCGGTGGGCCGCCGGGGTGGGCGCGGGGCTCATGCTGGCGCTCACGCTGCTGTGCCAGTGGCGCCCCGACTGGCTCATCCGGGGGATCACCACCGAGGCGCCCGTGGTGGCGGTGGCCTCCGACTTCCTGCGCACGGTGTCGTGGAACTTCGCCGCCACCGGCCTGCTGTTCACCTGCTCGGGGATGTTCCAGGCGATGGGGAACACCATCCCCTCGCTGGTGAGCAGCGCCCTCCGGCTGGTCACCTTTGCCGGGCCGGTGCTGTGGCTCTCCACCCGCTCCGGGTTCCAGCTGGCCCACGTGTGGTGGACCTCGGTGATCACCCTCACGCTGCAGGCCGCCCTCACGTGGTGGCTGTTGCAGCGCGAGTTCGCCCGGCGGCTGCCGGGGCTGGCCGCGACCGCGCCGGCGCCCACCCCCGCCTGACCCCTTCCCGCCTCCGCCATGTCCTCGCGCCGTCGTTCCCGCCCTGCCACGCTGGCCCCGCTCATCGCCGCACTGCTGGCGCCGTTCGCGCTGCCGGCCCAGTCCACCACGCGCCCCGTGCTCCCGCCGCCCCGCGCGGTGATCGACTCCGCCGACCCCGTGGCGCTCATGGTCGCGCGCCTCGACCTGGAGCGCTACAAGGCCACCATCAAGGGGCTCACGCAGTTCGGCGACCGCCGGCAGGGGACGTCGCGCAACCGTGCGGCGCTGGACTGGATCGAGGCGCAGCTCCGGAGCCACGGCTGCACCACCACCGAGCGGCTCACCTACACCTACACCAGCGGCACGCCGCGCATGGCCGCCCCCGCCGCCGAAGGGCGTCCGGCGGTGCCGCGGCCGGCGCCGTCGCTCACCACGCAGGGCGGCGGCCGTCCCCGCGGCGTGCGCACCCGCACCGGCGTGAACAGCGACTCGCTGGCGCAGCCCGACGCGCGGCTGCGCGCGCTCAACGCCGAGCCCAGCGTGGACGGCGAGCGGCAGCAGGTGTGGTGCACCAAGGTGGGGACCACCCGCCCCGACGAGATGTACATCGTGGGCGCCCACATGGACGGCATCGGCTGGGGGGAGGGGGCCAACGATGACGGCTCCGGCACCGCCCTCGTGATGGAGCTGGCGCGCGTCTTCAGCAGCCCCGACGTGCAGACCGAACGCTCCATCCGCTTCATCCTCTTCAACAACGAGGAGACCGGGCTCAATGGCGCCCGCGCCTACGTGGAGCAGCGCCAGGCGCGGCAGGGCGTCGAGGAGCCCAGGGGCTCCGGGCGCTACCCCGAGCCCAAGTGGCTGGGGATGATCCAGCATGACATGATGCTCTTCGACCACGGGCCCCCGCGCCCCGATGGCACCATGAGCCCGGTGCAGCGCCCCGAGGCCGACGTGAACATCGAGTTCCAGTCGGCCGCGAAGCAGGCCAAGGCCTCGGCCGAGCTGGCGTGGCTGTTCCACCAGGCCAACGAGAAGTACGCCACCGACTACCCGGCGCAGGTGGGGCCGCACATGACCAACACCGACTCCGGCCCCTTCCAGGACCTGGTCCCCGCCATCTCGCTGCGCGAGAACGAGCGCGGCATCCACACCGGCAGCGGGTGGAACCCACACTGGCACCAGCCCTCGGACCGCTACGACACCTTCAGCGACGCCGATTTCCGGCTGGGGCTCAACGCCGCGCAGACCACGCTGGGCGCCGTGGGGCGCCTCGTGGGCGCCACCCTCAGGAAAGCGCCCTAAGGCGCGTCACCCCAGCAGGGGCGGGCGCCGATCTGCCCACGGGCGCGCCCGCTCCAGCTGCCCCCCCAGCCGGAACAGCAGGTCCTCCTCCCCCAGGCGCGCCACGCACTGCGTGCCCAGGGGGAGCCCCTGCGCGTTCCAGAACAGCGGCACCGACATCGCCGGCTGCCCGGTCACGTTGAACAGCGGCGTGTGCGGGATGAACGCGTACACCTTGTCCACCGTCTGCTCCAGCAGCCCCGCCGCCAGCATGAGGCGTCCGAGCCCGAGCGCCCCCAGCACCCGGAGCGCCGCCTCCTCGACCCCGGTGGGCTTGAGCGTCCCCAGGGGCACGGGGGGCTGCGCCAGCGTGGGGGTCACCAGCACGTCCACCGTCTCGAAGAAGGCGCCCACCGTGCGTGCGGCCTGCTGCAGCCGCCGCACGGCGCCCACGTAGTCGGCCCCGCGGATGGCCGCCCCCACCGTAGCCAGCGCCCAGGTGGCCGGCTCCAGCTCCGTGCGCCGCAGCGGGCGGCGCAGCTGCTCCCCCAGCAAGTCGATCTCCCCCCGCGCCTCCACCGCCACCACGGTCACGAAGTCGCGTGCCAGCCCCGCGCCGTCCAGCACGGGGGCGTCCTGCCGCACCTCATGGCCCAGCGCCGAAAGCAGCGCCGCCGCGTCATCCAGCGCCGCCACGCAATCGGGGTGCACTGTGCGCCCGAAGAAGGGGGACGCCGTCACGGCGATGCGCAGCGGTCCGGGATCGCGGGTGACCTCCTCGAGGTACGGGCGTGCCTGCGGGGGGCACGCCACCGGTGCGCCGGGGTCCATCCCCGCCGAGGCGTCCAGGAACGCCGCCGAATCACGCACCGACCGTGACAGCACATGCTCCTGCACGAAGCCGTGCCACACGTCCCCCAGCACCGGCCCCGTGGGGGTGCGCCCGCGCGACGGCTTGAGGCCGAACACCCCGCACGCCGCGGCGGGGATGCGGATGGAGCCGCCTCCATCGCCGCCGTGCGCCACCGGCACCATGCGCGCGGCCACCGCCGCCCCCGCGCCGCCGCTGGATCCGCCGGTGGTGCGGGTCAGGTCCCAGGGATTGCGCGCGGGGCCCAGCGCCGCGCTCTCGGTGGTGGGGGTGAGCCCCAGCTCCGGCGTGTTCCCCTTTCCCACGAACACCGCTCCCGCGCGGCGGTACCGGGCGATGAGTTCGGAGTCGGCCGCGGGAACCAGCTGCTGCAGGGCGCGCGTGCCGTGGCTGGTGGGGACCCCGGCGATCGTGGCCATGAGGTCCTTCACCAACAGCGGCACCCCCGCCAGCGGCGCGTCGACGGGGATGGAGGACGCCATCTGGCGCGCCAGCTCGGGGAGCGGACGCACCACGGCATTCAGCGCCGGGTTGCGCGCCGCCATGCGCGCCAGCGCCGCCTCGGTCACCTCGGCGGCGGTCACCTCGCGGCGCCGCACCAGATCGGCCAGCGCCACCCCGTCCAGGGTGTCGTACTCGGGGAAGGGCAGGGACATGACAGCTCCGGGAGGGGAGGGCGTGCGCGGAGGCGGGCGGGCGCCGGGACGGCGGGCGCGAGCACGCGCGACACGGCGGAAAGCTACCGGGCGGTGCGGCGGGGTGCAGCCGACCGGCCGGCGGCGTTAGCATGCGGGATGCCCCGCTCCGGTCGCCCGCCGCACCCCGCATGGCCCTGCTGAGCCTGCAAGGGGTCACGCTCGCCTTTGGCGGAGCACCCGTGCTGGATGGCGCGCACCTCGCCATTGAGCGGGGGGAGCGGGTCTGCGTGCTGGGACGCAACGGCGCCGGCAAGAGCACCCTGCTGCAGGTGCTGGAGGGAGTGCAGCGCCCCGATGCCGGCACCGTGGTGCGGCAGGGGCAGGCGTCGGTGGCGCGGCTGGAACAGGCGCTCCCCGAGGGCCTCACCGGCACGCTGTTCGAGGTGGCGGCGCAGGGGATTGGCCCGGCCGGCGAGCTCGTGGCGCGCTATCACGCCGCGGCGCGTCGCGCGGCCGAGGCGGCCACGCCGCAGGCGCTGGCCGAGCTGGACCGCCTGCACCGGGCCGTGGACGCCGCCGACGGGTGGGGGGCGCAGCAGCGGGTGAGCATGGTGCTGCAGCAGCTGGGGCTCGACCCCGAGGCGCGCATCGAGGAGGCCTCGGGCGGACGCGCGCGGCAGGCGCTGCTGGCGCGGGCCCTCGTGCGCGCTCCCGACGTGCTGCTGCTGGACGAGCCCACGAACCACCTGGACGTGGACGCGATCGCGTGGCTGGAGCAGCACCTGCTGGACACGCCGCTCACGCTCGTGTTCGTCACGCACGACCGCGCCTTCCTGCGGCGCGTGGCCACGCGCATCGTGGAGCTGGACCGCGGGCGGCTGACCGACTTTGGCGGCAGCTACGACGACTACCTGGGGCGCAAGGACGCGGAGCTGGCCGCCGAGGCCAGCGCCCACGCGGAGTTCGACCGCAAGCTGGCCAAGGAGGAGGTGTGGATCCGCACCGGCATCCAGGCGCGCCGCACCCGCAACGAGGGGCGCGTGCGCGCGCTGGAGGCGCTGCGGCGCGAGCGGGCGGCGCGCCGCGAGCGGGTGGGCGGCGCGCGCATGGCGCTGGAGGAGGGGGAGCGCTCGGGGCGGCTGGTGCTGGAGGCGCGGGGGCTGACCTTTGCCCACGGCTCCGTGCCCGTGGTGCGCGGGCTGGACGCCACCATCATGCGCGGCGATCGGGTGGGGCTGCTGGGCCCCAACGGCAGCGGCAAGACCACGCTGCTGCGGCTGCTGCTGGGCGAGCTGACCCCCGACGCGGGGACGGTGCGCCACGGCACCAACCTGGAGGTGGCGTACTTCGACCAGCGGCGCGAGCAGCTGGACCCCGAACGCACGCTGTTTGACAGCATCGCCGACGGCGCCGAGTTCGTGAGCGTGGGCGGGCAACGGCGGCATGTGCACGGCTACCTGCAGGATTTCCTGTTCCCCCCCGAGCGGGCGCGCACCCCGGTGCGCGCGCTCAGCGGGGGGGAGCGCAACCGGCTGCTGTTGGCGCGCCTGTTCATGCGCCCCTGCAACGTGCTGGTGCTGGACGAGCCCACCAACGACCTGGACCTGGAGACGCTCGACCTGCTGGAGCAGCTGCTGGCCGACTTTGCCGGCACCGTGCTGCTGGTCTCGCACGACCGGGCCTTCCTGGATGCCGTGGCCACCAGCACCCTGGCCTTCGACGCGCCTGGCGTGGTGCGCGAGTACGCGGGCGGCTACAGCGACTGGGTGCGCCAGCGCCCCGCCCCGGTGGCGGCGTCCCCCCGCACGGCGGCCGTCGGCTCGGCGCCGCCGCGCGGCGCGCCCGCGAAGTCGGCCCAGGCCGAGCGCCCCCGGGCCCGCAAGCTGACCTTCAAGGAGAAGGAGGAGCTGGCCGGGCTCCCCGAGGCCATCGAGGCCACGGAGCAGGCCATCGCCGCCTGCTACGCCACGCTGGCCGACCCCGCGGTGCTGCGCGACGGCCGCGCGGCCGCGCAGCACACCGCCACCCTGGCCGAGCTGGAGGCGCGGCTGCCGCAGCTCATGGCCCGGTGGGAGGCGCTGGAGGAGATCGCGGGCGCGGGGTAGGGGACGCCGTCGCCGCGATGGCCGCGCGCCCCGCGGTCGCTGGCCGGATGCGCGCGCGCCATGCACTCTTGTGGCATGCGCCGTTCCTTTCCCTCGCGTCGATTCGGAGTGTGCATGCCGTTGGTCTCGTTGCGGCCCGTGGTGCGGGCTGCCCTGGTGCTCCCCCTGCTGGCGGCGGCGCCGCTGGCGCGCGCCGCGGCGCAGCCCTCCCCGCCGCGCACCCCGCTCCCTCCGGCCACCACGCGTCAGCAGTTTCCGGCGGCCCCTCTGGGGGCCGCTCCCGAGCTGGCCCCGCTGGTGGCCACGCGCGGCAGCGAGCTGGCCGGGGTGGTGGACCGGTTCAGCGCCGACCAGGCCTCCATGGCGCGCCGCTACGACGGCGCCGACTCCCCCGACCAGCGTCGGCGCATGCGCCCCTTCCTGGAGGGGTGGCGCGCGCAGCTCCGCGCGCTGGACTTCGGCCGGCTCTCCCGCGAGGGGCAGGTGGACTACCTGCTGCTCGACAACCACCTGCAGTACCAGCTGGCGCTGCTGGAGCGGCGCGAGACGCAGCGCCGTGAGACGGCCCCGCTGATGCCCTTTGCCGACGCGCTGCTGGCGCTGCACGACGCCCGCCGCAACCTGGAGACGCTGGCCCCGGGGGGCACCGCCCGGCAGCTGGCCGCCATCACCAGGCAGGTGGACAGCCTGCGGGCGCTGCTGGAGCCCGCCCCGCCGCGCGCCGCCGGCGACAGCACGCCCCGCCCCGCGCGCCCCGCCCTCCCGGCGCTCTCGCGCACGGTGGCCAACCGCGCTGCCGAGCAGCTGGACCAGCTGCGCGGCACCATGGGCGGCTGGTATCGCTACGCCGCGGGGTACGACCCGGTGTTCACCTGGTGGATGACCTCCCCCTGGCAGCAGCTGGACGAGGCGCTGCGGCGCTACGCGCAGGCCATCCGGCAGCGGCTGGTGGGGATCACGGTGGTGGCCCAGGGGCCCGCGCCGGCACCGGGCGGCGCACCGGCCGGCGGGGGGCGCGGCGAGGGGAACGCCCGCAACGCCGCCGCCGCCAACGAGCCCATCATCGGCGACCCCATCGGCGCCGCCGGGCTGGCCGCCGACCTGCGCCACGCGATGATCCCCTACTCGGCGGAAGAGCTCATTGCCCTCGCCGAGCGCGAGTATGCCTTCAGCGAGGCCGAAGCGAAGAAGGCCGCGCGCCAGATGGGCTTTGGCGACGACTGGAAGGCGGCGATGGAAAAGGTGAAGGACGCCTATGTGGAGCCGGGGGCGCAGCCCGGGCTCATCCGCGACCTGGCCAACGAGGCCGAGGCGTTCTTCGACCGGCACGACTGGGTGACCATCCCGGCGCTGGCGCGCGAGGACTGGCGGATGGAGATGCTGTCGCCGGAACGGCAGCGGGTGAGCCCGTTCTTTCTCGGGGGGGAGAGCATCCTGGTGTCGTACCCCACCGCCGAGATGACCGACGACGAGAAGCGGATGAGCCTGCGCGGCAACAATCCGCACTTCTCGCGTGCCGTGGTGTTCCACGAGCTCAACCCCGGGCACCACCTGCAGGGGTTCATGACCGCGCGGTACCACCCGCAGCGGCGGCTGTTCGGCACGCCGTTCTGGAACGAGGGGCAGTCGCTGTACTGGGAGATGTTCCTGTGGGACCGGGATTTTCACGTGACCCCCGAGGACCGGCTGGGGGCGCTGGCGTGGCGGATGCACCGCAGCGCGCGCATCGTCTTCTCGCTGAGCTTCCACCTGGGGCGGATGACGGCGCAGCAGTGCATCGACTACCTGGTGGACAAGGTGCCCTTCGAGAAGGCGAACTCGGAGGCGGAGGTGCGGCGGTCGTTCAACGGCAGCTACCCGCCCATCTACCAGGCGGCGTACATGCTGGGGGGGCTGCAGCTGCGGGCGCTGTACCGGGAGCTGGTGACCGGGGGGCGGATGACCGACCGGCAGTTCCACGACGCGGTGCTGCAGGGCGGGCCCATGCCCATCGCGATGGTGCGGGCGCGGCTGGGGACGATGGCGCTGTCGCGCGACGGGGTGGCGCCGTGGCGCTTTGCCGAGCAGCTGCCGGCACCGCGGCCGTTCCCGGTGCGGTAGGCGGGGCGGCGCGCGGGGGCAGGGGCGGGGGCGGCACGCATTGTGCGCCCCGGGCGGGGATCACTCACTCGCCTGGAGGCTGGTCATGCGCGGTTCCCGTTGGGTACGTGTGGAGTTGCTGGTTGGCGCGCTGGTGCTGGGGTGTGGCGGCGACCGCAAGGCACCGGCGCCGGTGGTGGAGGAGGCCGTCCCCTCCACCGTGGCCGCCGTGCCGGCCCCCCCGTCGGCGCCCGTTTCGGCGGGGGAGGTGGCGTACGGGCGGTGCGTGGTGTGCCACACGACCACCGGGGAGGGGGTGCCCAACGTCTTTCCGCCGCTGGCCGGGAGCGAATGGGTGACCGGGCCGGCGGCGCGTCCCATCGCGGTGGTGCTGCATGGGTTGCAGGGGGCGGTGACGGTGAAGGGGGTGACCTACAGCAACGCCATGATGGCGTACGGGACCGGGGTGCCGATGTCGGACGCGGAGGTGGCGGCGGTGGTGACGTACGTTCGTTCCAGTTGGGGGAATGCCGCATCGGCGGTGACGGAGGCGGAGGTGGCCCGGGTCCGCAAGGCGACGGCGGGGCGGACGGGGCCGTACACCCAGGCGGAGCTGGAGAAAGTCCGGTAACGGGCCGGTGGGCGTGGGGGGGCTACTGGCGCGGGCGGGCGGCGCCCGGTTACCTTTCAAGGCTCTGGCGCCTCCCGAGGACTCGGTGGTCGGCGCCCTTCCCCGAGGAGTGATCATGCACCCGTTCATCGAAACCCAGAAGGAGTGGCTGAAGGACAACATCCCCCCGTTCCGCCCGGGTGACACCGTGCGCGTGAGCGTGCGCGTGAAGGAAGGGGACAAGGAGCGCCTCCAGGCCTTCGAGGGCGTGTGCATCGCGCGGCGCGGTGGCGGGGTCAGTGAGACCTTCACCGTGCGCAAGATGTCCAACGGGGTGGGCGTGGAGCGCATCTTCCCGCTGCACAGCCCCATGGTGGCCGACATCGCCGTGGTGCGCCGCGGCGTGGTGCGCCGCGCCAAGCTGTACTACCTGCGCGACGTGACGGGCAAGGCGGCCCGCATCAAGGAGCGCAAGACGGTGCGTCCGGCGGCTTCGGCCGCCCGGTAACCGCCGCGCGTCGGCTGGTCGTGGCGCGTTGGAGCGCCATCGAGCGGCAGGCGCGCGACGCCCACGGCCCGTTGCTGGCCGGGGTCGATGAGGTCGGACGGGGCCCCTTGGCGGGCCCCGTTGTCGCATGTGCCGTGGTCATGCCGCCAGGCCGCCGCGCCATTGCCGGCGTGGACGACTCCAAGCGCCTGGATGCCGACACGCGCCAGCGGCTGGCCGCCCGCATCCGCGAGGAGGCGCTCGTCGTGGCGTTGGGCGCCGCCAGCGCCCGCGAGGTGGACGCCCGCAACATCGCGCGCGCCACCGTGCTGGCCATGCAGCGCGCCCTGCGGCGTCTGGAGGCCCAGCTGTGCGCCCGCGTGGGGCACGGGCCGCACCACGTGCTGGTGGACGGGCTCCCGCTGCGCACGCTGGGCGTCCCGCACACCGCTGTGGTCAAGGGCGATGCCAAATGCTACGCCATCGCCTGCGCCTCCATCGTGGCCAAGGTCACCCGCGACCGCCTGATGACCGCGCTGGATGCCCGTCACGAGGGGTACGCCTGGGCGCGCAACAGCGGCTACGGCACCGTGCAGCATCGCGATGCCATCACGCGCCTGGGGCTCACGCCGCATCATCGGCGCACCTTCTGCCTGGCGATGCAGGGGGACCTGCTGGCGGAGCTCCCCTGATCGCGGGCGGGGCTGCACACGCCTGCGCCCCAGCGGTTATTGATTCGGCGTGACGGACACCGCCGACGCCCCCCGGGACCCCGCCGACTGGCGCCCCCTCGAGCCGGCCATCATCCGCCTCTGGCGCCTGCTCTGGCTACTGGAGGGGGTAGGGCTGGCGCTGCTGGCCGGGGGCATCGCCTCCCGGGTGGGGAGCTCGCCGCGCTGGGGGCTGGTGGCGCTGGTGACGGCCGTGCCGCTGCTGGGGGCTGTGGGGCTGGCGCTCCGCCTGCCGCCGCGTCGCCATGCGGCGTGGCGGTTCCGCCTGGCCGAGGAGGCGCTGCTGGTGCATCGGGGCGTCCTGCTGCGCGTGGAGAGCGTGATCCCCTATTCACGCATCCAGCATGTGGACTACACGCAGGGCCCCGTGGCGCGCCTGCTGGGGCTGGCCACCGTGGTCGTGCGCACCGCCTCGGCCGACAACGGGGCGGTGCGCATCCCGGGCTTGCGTCCGGACGACGCCCTGGCGCTGCGCGAGGCCCTCGCCGAGCGTGCCGGCATGGTGGAGCCGCTGTGAGCGCACCCGGGGCGCTGGGCTTCCGTCGCCTGCACCCCGCCACGTTGCTGCTGGACACCGCCAAGGGGCTGCGACAGCTGGGGCGCCTCCTGCTTCCGGCGGCCATCCTCCTGTCCAACCCCACCCTGCGCCCCGAGCATCCCACCCGGTGGATCGGCGCGTTGGGGGCCGTGGTCCTGCTGATCGCCATCGCGGTGGTGGTGGACTTCCTCGCCACCCGGTTTGCACTGGAGGCCGAGGCGCTGGTCATCCACAGCGGGTCGTGGAAGCGGGTCACGCGCAGCATCCCGTATGTGCGCATTCAGGGAGTCAGCACCTCGCAGTCGGTCGCGCAGCGGCTGCTGGGGGTGGGGACGCTGCGCGTGGACACCGGTGCCGGAGGGGTCGCCGCCGAGGCGCTGCTGGAGTCGCTGCGCTGGCGTGAGGTGCAGCAGCTGCGCGAGACGCTGCTGCGGGCCAGGGACCATGGGGCCGTGGCGGCGTGGCCGACGGCCGCCAACGAAGGTGAGGCGGCGGCGCCATCCGCGGCCCCTGGTGCGCCCCCCATCGCCACCACGCGGGCGCCCACCGTGGAGGCCGCCGTCCCGCTGGCCGCGTTGGACGATGAGGAGCTGCTGCTGGCGGGCGCCACGTCCATGCAGCTGCTGGTCATCCTGGGCGCCGCCGTGGGGCTGGTGGAGCGGCTGGGGGACGAGTGGGTGACGCTGGTGTTCTCCGACCGGGTGCGCGGCGTGGCGGCGCAGCTCCCCACGGCCGGCGGGGCCGGGCTGCTGCTGGTGGCCGCCGGCGTGGTGGTGGGGCTGTCGGTGCTGGCGGTGCTGTGGCTGGGCGTCGTGCTGGCCACGTGGGTGCGCTACCGCGGCTTCCGGCTGTCGCGCGTGGGCAACGCGCTGGTGCGCGAGTACGGCTGGCTGCACCGCCGCACGGCGTCCACCCCCATGGCCCGGGTGCAGGCGGTGACGTTGCATGAGTCGCCGCCGCGGCGCATGGCACGGCGAGTGGAGGTGCGCCTCAAGTCGGCCGGCGGGATGGCGGTGCACACGCCGGGGGACGAGCCGGATGTGCCGGTTCTGCTGCCGCTCGTGCGTGCGGCCGCCGCCAACGACGCGGTGGCGCACGTCTTCCCCGATGCGCAGGTGGAGATGATGGCGGCGGCGCCGGTGCCGGGGTGGCATCGCGCGTCGCCCCGCAGCTGGGTACGCACCGGGGTGGAGCGGAGCGCCGTGCTGGCGGCGGTGCTGGCGCCGCTCGCGGTGCTGTTCGGGAGCGGGGTGTGGCGGCTGCTGTGGGCGTTGCCGCTGCTGTGGGCGCTGACCCCCCTGGCGTGGCGGGTGCGCGGGGTGGGCGTCTCCGGCGCGTACCTGGTGGTGCGCGAGGGGTGGCTGATGCGCATCACGTGGGTGGTGCCGGTGGCCAAGCTGCAGCAGGTGCAGCTGCGGCAGGGGCCGCTGCAGCGGTGGCTGCGGCTGGCCACGGTACGGCTCACCACCGCCGGGCTGGGCGGGGTGGCCGACGTGGTGGATCTGCCGGTGGCCGACGCGCGTTTGTTCGTGGAGGACTTGGTGGCGCGGCTTCCCGCGCTCCGGCGCCGACGGGTGGCGCCGCCTGCTCACCATCTTGCCCCTGTGACTGCCGATGTCTCCTGATCTGTCCTCCGTCTTTCGTCCCGGGCTGCTGGATGGCCAGGTGGCCCTGGTCACCGGTGGCGGCACCGGCATTGGCCTGGGGATTTCCACGCTGTTGGCACAGCTGGGCGCCCATGTGGTGATTGCCAGCCGCAAGCCGCAGCACCTGGAGGGGGCCGAGGCGGCGATCCGGGCGCGCGGCGGCGCGGTGAGCACCGTGGCGCTGGACGTGCGGCAACCGGAGGCGGTGCAGGCGGCGGTGCAGGGGATCGCCGAGCGGCTCGGTCGGCTGGATGTGCTGGTGAACAACGCCGCCGGGAACTTCTACGCGCCCAGCGCCACGTTGTCGGCCAACGCCTGGAAGAGCGTGGTGGAGATCGACCTGTACGGCACCTTCTACTGCAGCCAGGCGGTGTACCCCGTGATGGCGGCGCAGGGGGGTGGGCGCATCATCAGCACGTCGATGACGCTGCACTACCG
>JBEIJM010000075.1:0-14871 GCA_040380205.1 Gemmatimonadaceae bacterium | reverse complement strand
TGCCGAGGCCTTCTACGACAGCACCCCGATGCTGTGCCTGATGGCCGGCGGCCCGACCAAGTGGTACGGGCGGGGCGGCATCCAGGAGGTCTACCGCTACGGCGACGACGAGTTCACGCAGCTGTTCAAGAACATCACCAAGGGGGCTTTCACGACCTACCGTCCGGACACGGCGCTGCGCACCGTGATGCGTGCCTACAAGACGGCCATCACTGGCCGGCCCGGGCCGGTGGTGGTCTACATGCCGCTGGACGTGCAGAACACGGAGATCGAGGTCGAGCTGCCATCGAGAAGGGAGCTGGCCGACTGGCTGTTTCCCCACCCCCCGGGGCCCGACCCCGACGCCGTGGCCGCGGCGGTGGGCCCCAGGACCAGGGCGGTCATCGCCGTCGACCTGTTCGGGCAGATGGCGCCCATCGAACAGGTGGTGGCGGCCGCGGGGGGGCTCCCGGTCATCGAGGACGCCGCCCAGTCCATCGGGGCCAGCCGCGTCATCGACGGGCGGACCGTCATGGCCGGCGAGGCGGCGGCCATCGGCACCTTCAGCTTCTTCCCCTCCAAGAACCTCGGGGGGTACGGCGACGGCGGGATGGCCGTCACGCAGGACGAGGCGCTGTACGAGGCGCTGATGAAGCTCCGCACCCACGGCAGCCGCCGCACGTACTACCACGAGGTGGTGGGGTACAACAGCCGCCTCGACGCCCTGCAGGCCGCCGTGCTGGGCGCCAAGCTGCCGCACCTGGCGGCGTGGAGCGCGGCGCGCCGGGCCAACGCCGCCGCCTACGATGCGGCGTTCGCCGACCTCCCCGAGGTCGCCACGCCGCACATCGACCCCGCCAACACTAGCATCTACAACCAGTACACCCTCCGCACCCCGCGCCGCGACGCGCTCAAGGCGCACCTCGCCGAGCGCGGCATCGGGACGGCGGTGTATTATCCGCTGCCACTGCACCTGCAGCCCTGCTTCGCCTACCTCGGCTACCAGCCCGGGAGCTGCCCCGAGTCGGAGCGGGCGGCGGGGGAGGTGCTCTCGCTGCCGGTGTTCCCCGAGCTCACCGGGGCGCAGCGGGATGAGGTGATCGAGGCCGTCCGCTCCTTCTTCCGCTCCTGAGGGACTCCATGCCGCACCGCATGCTCAAGCGCCAGCTCTTGTGGCGGATCCAGGACCGTTCGGCGGTGTTGGGGGTGGTCGGCCTCGGCTACGTCGGGCTGCCGCTGGCCGTCGAGTTCGCCAAGGCGGGGTTCCGCGTCATCGGCTATGACGTCAGCCAGCGGGTCGTCGACCTGCTCATGCGTGGCGAGTCGCACATTCAGGACGTTTCGCCCGCCGAGGTCGCCGCGCTGGTCGAGTCCGGGCGGCTGGTGGCCACCGCCAGCGAGGAGCGCCTGGCCGAGTGTGACGCCATCTCCATCGCCGTCCCCACGCCCCTGTCCAAGACGCGCGACCCCGACATGTCCTACGTGATGTCGGCGGTGGACGCCATCGTGCGCCAGGCGCACCCGGGGCTGCTGGTGGTGCTGGAAAGCACCACCTATCCGGGCACCACGCGCGAGCTGCTGCAGCCCCGCATCGAGGCGGCGGGGCTCACCATCGGGGTGGACGTGTTCGTGGCGTTCTCCCCCGAGCGCGTGGACCCGGGGAACCCGGTGTACAACACGC
The DNA here is from genome assembly GCA_040380205.1 of Gemmatimonadaceae bacterium. Classification (GTDB taxonomy): domain Bacteria; phylum Gemmatimonadota; class Gemmatimonadetes; order Gemmatimonadales; family Gemmatimonadaceae; genus Gemmatimonas. Next base: position 13,211 of record JBEIJM010000075.1, on the reverse strand, counting down.
GCAACACCCCCAAGGTGGTGGGCGGGATCACGCCGGCCTGTGTCGAGGTCACCACCGCTCTCTACGAAAGCTGCATCGAGCGGGTGGTCCCGGTGTCGTCGCCCGAGGCGGCCGAGCTGGTCAAGCTGCTGGAGAACACCTTCCGGGCGGTCAACATCGGCATGGTCAACGAGATCGCCATCGTCTGCGACAAGCTGGGCGTGGACGTGTGGGAGGTGATCGAGGCGGCGGCCACCAAGCCGTTCGGCTTCATGAAGTTCACCCCGGGGCCCGGCATCGGCGGGCACTGCATCCCGCTGGACCCGCACTACCTGGCGTGGAAGATGCGCACGCTCAATTACAAGACGCGCTTCATCGACCTGGCCAGCGAGATCAACGCGCACATGCCCGAATGGGTGGTGCAGAAGGTGGCCGACGCGCTCAACGCGGACCGCAAGGCGGTGCGCGGGAGCCGGGTGCTGGTGCTGGGGGTGGCCTACAAGCGGGACATCGACGACGTGCGCGAGAGCCCGTCGCTGGATGTCATGCGCCTGCTCGAGGAACGGGGCGCGCTGGTGGAGTACCACGACCCGCACGTGCCCACCTTCGTGGAGAACGGGCACCGGCGCACGGGCGTGCCGTTGACGGCCGCGATGCTGGGGGAGCAGGACGCGGTGGTGGTGGTCACCGACCATGCGGGGGTGGACTACCAGCAGGTGGTGGACGCGGCGGGGTTGGTGGTGGACACGCGCAACGTGACGGCCGGGCTGGCCGCCGGGCGGGCGCGGGTGGTGCCGCTGGCGGCCACGTACCGGTCGCACGGGGCGGGGGCATGAGCGGATGCTGCAAGCCCGGTCGCCGGGCGCTGGTGGCCGGATGAGCGCGTCCGTGACCCGTCGGTTGAGCGCCCGCGAGTGGCGCGTGGTGTGGTGGCTCAGCGTGGCGGCGGCGCTGGCGGGGTGCAGTCGCGGCTTCCAGCCGCGCGACTTTGCCACCCCGGAGGCGTTGTTCCGCGCGGCGCTGGCGGAGTACCAGGGGGAACGGTGGGAAAACGCGCAGGCGGGGTTCGAGCGGCTCACCGCCGACCTGTCGGCGCGCGATCCGCTGATGGCGCCGGCCACCTTCTACCTGGCCATGACCCACGAGCGGCGCCGCGAGTACCTCCTGGCGGCGCAGGCGTACGAGCGGATCACGGACGGGTTCCCCGATGACACCCTGGCGCCCACCGCCATGCTGGGGGTCGGGCGCAGCTACCAGAGCCTCTGGCGCCGCCCGTCGCTGGACCCCGAACAGGGGCAGAAGGCGGTGGCGATCCTGCGGGCGCTGCTCTCCTCCTACCCCGACGCCAAGGAGGGGGAGGACGCGCGCCGTCGGATCGCGGAGCTGGAGGAGTGGTTTGCGCGGAAGGACTACGACACGGGCATCCATTACGTGAAGGTTCGGCGGGCCGTTGATCCCGCGATCATCTACTTCAAGGACGTCGTCACCACCTATCCGTCCACCAAGGCGGCCCGGTTGTCGTGGCTGCGGCTGCACGAGCTGTACACGCGCATCCGGTGGAAGGAAGACGCGGCCGAGACGTGCCAGGCGATGTGGAAGGCCTATCCGGGGGACGCCGAGGTGGCGGTGCACTGCGGTGCGGCGCCGACGGACGCGGCCAAGGCGGATACGGCCGTCGTGGCGCCCCCCGCGCGCGACACCCTGACCGGCCCCGCCTCGGCGCTGGCCGCCCCCCTGCAGACGCGCGCGCGCCCCGGACCGGGCGCGGCGCCCCTCGGCTGAGCCGGACCGCAGGCGAGCCCGGCGGCGGTCGCATGCCCTCCGCGCCGCAGCGCCTCGGGATCTTCGGCGGGAGCTTCGACCCCCCGCACGTGGGGCACCTCCTGGTGGCGCAGGACGCCGTGGAGGCGCTGGCGCTCGATCGGCTGATCGTGGTGCCGGCCGGCCGCCAGCCGCTCAAGGAGGGGCACGGTGCCGCCCCCGCCCACCGGTTGGCCATGGTCCGGGACGCCTTTGCCGGGATTCCGCGGATCGAGGTGGATCCGGTGGAAATCGAGCGCGGCGGGTTATCTTTCATGGTTGACACCGTGCGGGCGATCCAGGGCCGTCATCCGGGGGCCGAGCTGTTCCTCCTGGTGGGCGCCGATGTGCTGCCGTCCTGGCCGCGGTGGCACCAGGTGGAGGCGCTGGAGGCGATGGTGCGGGTGGTGGTGCTGCGGCGGCCGGGGCAGGGGGACGCCGCAGGGGTCAGCGAGACGGCCCCCCGGGGGGCGGTGGCGCTGCCCACGCGGTGCGTGGACGTCTCCTCCACGGAAATCAGGGAGCGGGTGCGGGTCGGGGCGTCGCTGCGCGGTTTTGTCCCGGAGGCCGTGGCCGCCGACATCGCAAGGTTCGGGATCTACCGGGATGCCACTCGGGTGCCACACGTCGGGGAGGGAGCCGCGCGCGACTGAGCCGCCGCGCCGTTCCCCCCGGGCGGGGCGCCCTCTTCGCCGGTGCCGCGAGGCACCGACAGGGGTTGCTATGCTTCAGGGGTTGATCGGCCGCGTGTTCGGCACGCGCCATGAGCGGGAACGGAAGCGGGTTCAGCCCATCCTCGAGGAGATCCACGCGATCGAGGCGCGGATGGCCGGGTGGTCCGACGCCGAGGTGCAGGCGCAGACCGTCCGCTTCCGCGAGCGGCTGGCCGAGCGGACCGGGGCCATCGAGGCGCGGATCACCGAGCTCAAGGCGGCCAAGCACGCCACCGCCGATGCCGCCGCGCGCGAGCGGCTCGAGGCGGAGCTCCACGGGCTGGATGGGCGGGGCGGGGCGGAGGGGGAGCTGCGCGAGGCGATCGCCACCGCGCTGGACGAGTTCCTCCCCGAGGCCTTCGCCACCGTGCGCGAGGCGTGCCGGCGCCTGCGCGGCACCACGGTGGTCGTCACCGGGACGCCGCTCACCTGGGACATGGTCCCCTACGACGTGCAGCTCATCGGCGGGATCCAGCTGCACCTGGGGCGCATCGCCGAGATGGCCACGGGCGAGGGGAAGACGCTGGTGGCCACGCTGCCGCTCTACCTGAACGCCCTCCCGGGGCGCGGGGCGCAGCTGATCACGGTGAACAACTACCTCGCGCGCCGCGACTCGCAGTGGATGGGGCACCTGTTCGGGTGGCTGGGGCTCACGGTGGGGTGCCTCGACGACACCGAGCCCGGCACCCCCGAGCGGCGCGCCGTCTACGCCTGCGACATCACCTACGGCACGAACAACGAGTTCGGCTTCGACTACCTGCGGGACAACATGGTGGTGGCGCTGGAGCAGCGCGTGCAGCGCAGCCACGTCTTCGCGCTCATCGACGAGGTGGACTCGATCCTGGTGGACGAGGCGCGCACGCCGCTCATCATCTCGGGGCCGGTGGGGAACGAGAGCGACGCGCAGTACGCCGAGCACAACGGCGCCGTGGAGCGGCTGGTGCGGCGCCAGGCCGACCTGGTGAACGCGTTGGTGGCCGAGGGGGAGCGCACCCTCGAGGCGGGGGACCAGCCCGCCGCCGGCGTCCTGCTCTACAAGGCGCAGATGGGGATGCCGAAGAACCGGCGCCTGCTCAAGGTCCTGCAGGAGCCGGGGGTCAAGCAGCTGGTGCAGCGCACCGAGCTCGATGTCATCGCCGACCGCAAGCTCCCCATGGGGAAGCGGCAGTTCCGCGACCTCGAGGACGACCTGCTGTTCGTCCTGGACGAGCGGGGGCACACGGTGCACCTCACCGAGCAGGGGCTCGACTGGCTCTCCCCCGGGCAGCCGGAGGCGTTCGTGCTCCCCGACATCGCCGTGGCGATGGGGCAGCTGGAGCGGGAGGGGGGGCTGGCGCCGGCGGAGCGGCTGGAGCGCCGCGCTGCGCTCGAGCGCGAGTACGCCCGCAAGAGCGAGATGCTCAACATCATCCACCAGCTGCTGCGCGCCCACGCCCTGTACGAGCGCGACGTGAATTACGTCGTGCAGGAGGGGCAGGTGCTCATCGTGGACGAGTTCACCGGGCGCACCATGCCCGGGCGCCGGTGGAGCGAGGGGCTCCACCAGGCCGTGGAGGCCAAGGAGCGGGTGCAGGTGAAGGGGGAGACGCAGACCCTCGCCACCATCACCATCCAGAACTACTTCCGGATGTACGAGAAGCTGGCCGGGATGACCGGCACGGCCGAGACGGAGGAGAACGAGTTCCACGAGATCTACGGGCTGGCCGTGTCGGTGATTCCCACCAACCGCCCCATCGCCCGCGAGGACCGGCAGGACTACGTCTACAAGACGCGGCGCGAGAAGTACAACGCCATCGTCGAGGAGACGCGGCGGCTGCACGGGCTGGGGTTCCCCGTGCTCGTGGGGACGGCCAGCGTGGAGGCGTCGGAGACGCTGGCGCGACTGTTCGCGCGCGCCGGGCTCAAGCACAACGTGCTGAACGCCAAGTACCACCAGCGGGAGGCCGAGATCGTCGCGCTGGCCGGGCAGGCCGGGGCGATCACGATCGCGACCAACATGGCCGGCCGCGGCACCGACATCAAGCTGGGCGCCGGGGTCACCGAGGCCCGCCCCTCCAGCGTTCCGGGGGCCGACGGCAAGGCGGAGGAGTTCCTCGAAACGGGGGGGCTGCACATCATCGGCTCCGAGCGCCACGAGTCGCGCCGCATCGACCGGCAGCTGCGCGGGCGCTCGGGGCGCCAGGGGGATCCGGGGGCGTCGCAGTTCTTCCTCTCCCTCGAGGACGACCTCATGCGCCTCTTCGGCTCCGACCGCATCGCGCGGCTCATGGATCGCATGGGCGCGGAGGAGGGGGAGGTGCTCACCCACCCGCTCATCACCCGCTCCATCGAGCAGGCGCAGAAGCGCGTGGAGCTGCAGAACTTCCAGTCGCGCAAGCGGCTGCTGGAGTACGACGACGTGATGAACCAGCAGCGGGAGGTCATCTACTCGCTGCGCGCCTTCGCCCTGGAGGGGGGGGAGGAGCTCAAGGGGGAGGCGCGCAAGATGGTGGGGCGCGGCGCGCGGCGGCGGATCCGTCAGGCGCTGGCCACCTTCGAACGGCGCGAGGACTGGGACTTCGCGTATGTCGCGGAGGACCTGCTGCGCCACTACATGCTCACCGTCCCGGCGTTCGCCGCCGGTGCGGGGCCGGCCACGGTGGAGGAGGCCGAGGACGAGGGGGAGGCGGCCGCCGCCGAGGCGTTCCGCCAGAAGCTCGAGGCGCTGGACGCGGTCGTGGACGAGCAGGGGCACGGCTTCGCCGCCCGTCTGCTGTCGCTGGTCATGCTCAACGTCATCGACGAGAAGTGGAAGGACCACCTGTACGACCTCGACCAGCTCCGCTCGTCGATCCACTACCGGTCGTGGGGGCAGAAGGACCCGCTCGTGGAGTACAAGCAGGAGGCCTTCGTGATGTTCGAGGACCTCATGCACGATCTGGCCAACACCTTCACCGAGCGCTTCCTCAAGGCGCAGCTGGTGTTCGAGGCGCCCCCCGAGCCGGCGCCGCTCCCCGCGCCGGAGGCGCCGCGCCCCGCGCGCCGCTTCAACGCGCTGGGGATCCTCGAGGAGATCGCCCCCGAGGAGTCGGCCGCGATGGCCGACGACGAGGGAGAGGTGACGGGAGACGAGGCGCCGCGCCTGGCGCGTGGCACCCCCGCCGTGGTGGGAGCCGGTGGCGTCCGTTCGCTGGCCGCCGGCGGGGGCACGCTCCCCTCCGGCTGGGAAAGCACCCCGCGCAACGACGCCTGCCCCTGCGGATCGGGGAAGAAGTTCAAGAAGTGCCACGGCGCGGCCCTCTAGGCGCGGTTCCCCGGGGCCTCGCGCCCCGGTGACCTGCCCGCCCGGTTGCATGCGCAGGGTGGCATGGAACCGGGCGTCGGTCCCGGCGGTAGCACAGGGTAACCCTTTCCGCGAGGTGGTCATGCGGGTCCCCCCGATCGTCCCCGGCGCCGATGCCGGACACAGGGCGCGCCGCCGGCGGCACGCCCTCCTGCTGCTGGCCCTCGCCGGTGCCCCGCTCCTTGCGAGCCCCCTGGCCGCCCAGCGCCGCGGGGGTGACGGCTACCGGTTTCAGGCGCCGCGCGGCACCCTGACCCTCCGCCTGGGGGTCGCCCAGCCCTCGGCGGCCAGCGGGCTCTTCGACTTCGTGCGCGACGAGCTGACGCTCGGCTCCGGCGCCTTCACCGGCGTCAATGTGGGGGCCGACTTCGCCGTGCCGGTCACGTCGCGGCTGGCGCTGCAGTTCGGTGCGGGCACGCAGCAGCGGAGCGTGGCGTCGGAGTACCGGGACTTCGTGGGCACCGACGACCTCCCCATCACCCAGCGCACCGCCTTCCAGCGCACCCCGCTCACGGTGGGCGTGCAGTGGCATCTGGTCCCCACAGGGCAGCAGGTGGGGCGTCTGGCCTGGGTACCGGCGCGCTTGGCGCCGTACCTGTCGGCCGGCGGCGGGATGATGCACTTTCGCTTTCGGCAGGAGGGGGAGTTCGTGGACGCCCAGTCGTACGACGTCTTCCGGAGCACCATGAACACCCAGGGATGGGCGCCCGTCGGATTCCTGGCGGCCGGTACCACCCTGTCACTCACGCCGGGGCTGGCGCTGGCGCTCGAGCTGCGCCGCGAACAGGCGCGCGGCAGCACGGCCGGCCCGTTCCGCGACTTCCGGCACATCGACCTGGCGGGCACCAGTGCCACCGTCGGGCTCACCTTCCGCTACTGAGGAGCGCGCCATGCCTGCTGCACGCATGATGATGTCCGGCAGCCGCCGTCCTTGGTCGGCCGCAGTGCTCGTGGCCGCCTGCGTCGGGGGGATGGCCGCCGTCGCCCCCGCCGCGATCGCGCAAGGGGGGCAAGGGGTCGATCCGCGGTTCCATCCCTGGCTGGGATGCTGGGGGACTCCGTCGGGTGGTCCGATCGGCGCCGTGGTGCCCGCCCCGGCGGGCGAGCGCACCTGCGTGGTCCCGTCGGCCCAGATAGCCGGGAGCGTGGACCTGATCGCGGTGCGTGGCGATTCCTTGGCCAGTCGGACCCCCCTCCCGTCCCCCGGGGTCCCCATGCCGCGCACGGTGGACGGCTGCAGCGGGGAGCAGCTCGCCTCGTGGAGCGTGGACAACCGCCATCTGCTGGTGCGCAGCACGCTGGCGTGTGCCGGCGGCCAGCGGCGCACGGAGACGGCGGTGATGGGCTTCACCGAGGCGGGGGACTGGCTCCAGGTGCAGCATCTCGAGGTGGACGGCAACGCGGCCACCACGGTGGCGCGCCGCGCCGCCGAGGAGGTCCCGGACCAGGTGTGGCGGGCGGTCGGCGGGGGAGCGGTGCGCTCCAGTTATGCCATGCGTCTCGCCATGGGTGCCCCCCTCACGGTGGCGCAACTCCGCGAAGTGGCCGCCCGCATGCCGGCCCCCCTGACCGAGGCGTGGCTGGCCATGCGGACCCCGCGTTTCGGGCTGTCCGGCAAGGCACTGGCGGCGCTGGCAGGCGACGGGGTGCCTGGGCGGGTGATCGACATGCTGGTGGCGCTGGACCACCCCGACCTGTTTGCGGTGGGGCCTGACACCCTGCGGGCGGCTGATCCGGTGCAGGTGATTGGCCGGGGCGGGTGCCGGTCGCGTGCGGAATGCGGATGGGATCGCGGCATGGGGTGGGGGGCAGGACCGATGGGTGCTTGGGGCGGGGGGTGGGGATGGGACCCGTGGGCCTGGCAGTACGGCCCCATGGGGTATGGGTTCGGCGTGGGCCCGTTGGGAGGGGCGTGGGGGGGGCCCTGGGGGATGGGGTGGGGTGGGAACCTGTTCTGGGGGACCCAGCCGGTGGTGATCGTCCCGCGGGGCCCAAGTGGCAGCGTGGCGGGACGGGCCGTCCCCGGTCGCGGGTACGTGCGCGAACGTGGGGCCTCGGCGCCGGACGGACCGGCCATTCGCAGCAACGGCGCGGGGGGCGGCTCCGGTGGTGGCGGGGGCAGCTCAGGAGGCAGCTCGGGAGGCAGTTCGGGGGGCGGGACCAGCACAGGGCGGACCGCCAAGCCGCGAGGCGGCTGACCCCGCGGCGATGCGGTGAGCCCGGGGGCGGAGGCGCGGTTGGCGCGTCCGCCCCTCGGCATACATGGTGCGGCCATGACGGAACGTGCCCCAGCCTTGCAGGTCCGCGAACTCCCTCCCGGCGACCGCCCGCGCGAACGGCTGCGCGCCTTGGGCGGGGGAGCGCTGACCACGGCCGAACTGCTCGCCGTGGTCCTGGGAACGGGGGGCGGCGGACGCTCCGTGCTGGAGTGCGCGCAGGGGGTCATGGCCCACTGTGAAGGGTCGCTGGGGCGCCTGGTGGCCATGCCCCCCGCCTCGCTCACGCGGGTGGCGGGCATTGGTGCGGCCCGGGCGCTGGCGGTGCACGCCGCGTTGGAGTTGGGGGTGCGACTGGCGGGGGAGGCGCGACGCGAGGGCGCGCCCATGCGCACCCCGCGTGAGGTGGCGGCCGTCTTCCAGCCACGGCTGCAGGAGGCCCCGGTGGAGGAATTCCACGTGGCCATCCTCAACGCGCAGCACCGCCTCGAGCGCGACGTGCTCGTCACGCGCGGGCTGCTCGATGCCTCACTGGTGCATCCGCGCGAGGTGTTCCGCGAGGCGATCGCGGAGCGGGCCGCCGCGGTGATCCTGGTGCACAATCATCCCAGCGGCGATCCCACCCCCAGCGCGGAGGATCGGGCCGTGACGGCACAGCTGGTGGCGGCGGGGCGGCTGCTCGACATCCCGGTGCACGACCATGTGATCGTGGGGCGGGGGCGCTACGTGAGTTTCGCCGAGGCCGGGTGGCTGTAGCGGTGGACGCGTGCCGGGCATCCGGCCGCGCCAGGAGCTGTTAGGTTACGGGATGGGCCGGCGGGACAGCGGCCGTCGGGGCGGCGGGGACGCGGCGTCCGGGGTGACGAGCCCCCGGCGGCGGCCTCGGCGCTGGGCCCGGGACGACATCGCCACGTGACCACGATCGCACTTCACCTCGACATTCCCGGCTTCGGCGAAGGCGCCGACGGCGCCTACGACCGGCTTGATGCCCCCCTGCTGGTGCGGGCCTACCGGTTCTCGGAGGCGGCGCACGCGGGGCAGGTGCGCCATTCGGGGGAGCCGTACGTCTCGCACTGCGTGGAGGTGGCGCGGGTCCTGGCCGAGCTGCAGCTGGACAGCGTCACCGTGGCGTGCGGGCTGCTGCACGACATCGTCGAGGACACCGACGTCACGGTCGAGGACGTGCGCCGGGAGTTCGGCCCGGAGGTGGCCCAGATCGTCGACGGGCTCACCAAGATCGCCAACCTGCCGCTCTCCTCCCGGGAGGAGCGGCAGGTCGAGAACTACCGCAAGCTGCTGCTGTCGGTCGCGAAGGACGCCCGGGTGATCCTGATCAAGCTGGCCGACCGGCTGCACAACATGCGCACGCTGGACTGGCTGGCCCCCGACAAGCGGCGCCGGATCGCGCAGGAGACGCGCGACCTGTACGCGCCGCTGGCGCACCGCTTCGGCATGGCGAAGATGCGCTGGGAGCTGGAGGACCTGGCGTTCAAGTACCTCGAGCCCGAGGCGTATCGCACGCTGGCCCGCCTGGTGGCGGCCAAGCGCGGGGAGCGCGAGTCACTCATCGCGCAGATGCGCGACCCGCTGGAGAAGCGGCTGACGGCGGCGGGGATCGAGGGGGTGGAGGTCACGGGGCGCCCCAAGCACCTGTGGTCGATCCACAAGAAGATGCAGCAGCGCGACCGCCCCTACGAGGAGATCTACGACCTCCTCGCCATCCGGGTGATCGTCCCCAACGTGCTCGAGTGCTACCATGCGCTCGGGGTCATCCACGACGGCTGGACGCCGGTGCAGGAGCGGATCAAGGACTACATCGCGCAGCCCAAGTCCAACGGCTACCAGTCGCTGCACACCACGGTGTTCGGCCCGGGGCGGCAGCTGTTCGAGATCCAGATCCGCACGCGCGACATGCACCGCACCGCCGACTTCGGCATCGCGGCGCACTGGCTGTACAAGGAGGGGGCGCAGGGCGGGGACGAGCTCGACCGGCACCTGGCGTGGTTCCGGCAGGTGCTGGAGCTGCAGCTGGACGCGGAGACGCCCGGGGAGTTCCTCGAGTTCCTCAAGCTCGACCTGTACCAGGACGAGATCTTCGTGTTCACCCCCACCGGGGACGTGATCCAGCTCCCCAAGGGGGCCACGCCGCTCGACTTCGCCTTCGCGGTGCACACGCAGGTGGGGGCGCGCTGCTCCGGCGCGCGGGTGAACGGCCGCATCGCCCCGCTCTCGCGCGAGCTGCGCAATTCGGACACGGTCGAGATCCTCACGCACCCCAACGCGCGCCCCAGCCGCGACTGGCTGGCGCACGTGCGCACCGGGCGCGCCCGGCACAAGATCCGCCAGATGCTGCGCCTCGAGGAGCACTCCTCGGCGATGCGCCTGGGGCGCGAGATCCTCGAGCGCGAGCTGCGCCGCCGCCGGCTGCCCAAGCTGGACGAGGCGGCGCTGCTGCCGGTGGCGCGCCTGCTCAAGATCCGCGACGCCAGCCACCTCATCGCCTCGGTGGGCGCCGGCGACGTGCACGTGATGCAGGTGCTCAAGGCGCTCCACCCCGAGGTGGAGGCCGCGCCCGAGCCGGAGAAGCCCGGCACGCTGGAGCGGCTGGTGGACCGCATGCGCGGCACCGGCCGCGGCATCCGCATCCAGGGGGCCGACGGGCTGCTGGTGCGCTACTCGCAGTGCTGCCAGCCGGTGCCCGGCGACCAGGTTGTGGGGTACGTCACCCGCGGCCGCGGCGTGAGCATCCACCGCGGCGACTGCCCCAACCTGCTGCTGCTGGCGCACGAGCCCGAGCGTCGGCTGGAGATCGACTGGCGCGAGATGGCCGGGGAGCGCTTCGTCGTCCGGCTCGTCCTCGAGGGGGTCGACCGCCGCGGGCTCTACGCCGACGTGGCCGCCGCGGTCAGCGCCACCGGCACCGACATCAAGAGCCTCGAGCTCAAGACCGCCGAGGGGAAGGTGACCGGCGCGGCGATGGTGGAGGTGGAGAACCTGGCCCACCTCGAGCGCATCATCAAGGCGGCGCGGCGGGTCAAGGGGATCGCGGCGGTGAGCCGGCGCGAGAAGCTCACGGCCGACGCCTGACGTCCCGCCGCCCGCGCCCATGAGCGCCTTCCGCCTCGAGGCCCCCTTCGCCCCGGCCGGCGACCAGCCGCGCGCCATCGCCGAGCTCACCGGCGGGCTGCGCCGCGGCGACCGGTTCCAGACGCTCCTGGGCGTCACCGGCTCCGGCAAGACGATGACCATGGCGCACGTCATTGCCCAGTGGGGGCGCCCCACCCTGGTGCTGTCGCACAACAAGACGCTCGCGGCGCAGCTGTACGGGGAGCTCAAGGCGTTCTTCCCCGCCAACGCGGTCGAGTACTTCATCTCGTACTACGACTACTACCAGCCCGAGGCGTACGTCCCCGCGAGCGACACCTACATCGAGAAGGACGCCAGCATCAACGAGGACATCGACCGGCTGCGCCTGCGCGCCACGTCGTCGCTGATGGAGCGCGACGACGTGGTCATCGTGGCCACCGTGTCGGCCATCTATGGCCTCGGCGACCCGGTCGCCTATCGCGAGCGGATGGTGTCGGTCACCCGCGGGCAGCGCATCGCGCGCGACGACCTGCTGCGCGCCCTGGTGGGCATCCAGTACCTGCGCAACGACGTCGCCTTCGACCGCGGCACCTTCCGCGTGCGTGGCGACACCGTCGAGATCTTCCCCGCCTACGAGGAGCAGGCGGTCCGGCTGGAGCTGTGGGGGGACGAGGTGGAGCGCATCTCCAAGGTGGACCCGCTCACCGGGGCCACCATCGCCCCCCTCGAGCGGATGGCCGTCTATCCCGCCAAGCACTTCATCACCAGCCGCCCCACGATCGAGCGCGCGTCCGCCGCCATCCGGGGGGAGCTGGCCGCGCGGCTGGAGGAGCTGCGCGGGGCCGGCAAGCTGCTGGAGGCGCAGCGGCTGGAGCAGCGCACGCAGTTCGACCTCGAGATGCTCCAGGAGATCGGCACCTGCGCCGGCGTGGAGAACTACTCCCGCCACCTGAGCGGCCGCCAGGCCGGCGAGCGCCCGGCCTGCCTCCTCGACTACTTCCCCGACGACTACCTCGTGGTGGTCGACGAGTCCCACGTGTCGCTGCCGCAGGTGCGCGCCATGTACAACGGCGACCGGGCCCGGAAGCTCACCCTGGTCGACTTCGGCTTCCGCCTCCCCAGCGCCCTCGACAACCGCCCGCTGCTGTTCGACGAGTTCCTCGCCCTCGTCCCCCGCCTGGTGAGCGTGTCGGCCACCCCCGGCGACCTGGAGCTCCAGCTCTCCGAGGGGGCCGTCGTCGAGCAGGTCATCCGCCCCACCGGCCTGCTCGACCCGGTGGTCGAGATCCGCCCGGTGAAGGGGCAGGTGGATGACCTGCTGCACGAGGTGCGCCTGCGGGAGCGGCGCGGGGAGCGGGTGCTCGTCACCACGCTCACCAAGCGCATGGCGGAGGACCTCACCGACTACCTCCAGCAGGTGGGGGTACGGGTGCGCTACATGCACTCGGACATCGACGCCATCGAGCGGATGGAGATCGTGCGCGGGTTGCGGCTGGGGGAGTTCGACGTGCTGGTGGGGATCAACCTCCTGCGCGAAGGGCTGGACATGCCCGAGGTGTCGCTGGTGGCCATCCTGGATGCCGACCAGGAGGGGTTCCTGCGCAGCGACCGGTCGCTGATCCAGACCATCGGCCGGGCGGCGCGCCACCTCGAGGGACGGGCGATCCTGTACGCCGACCGCATCACCGGCTCCATGGCCCGCGCCCTGGAGGAGACGTCGCGGCGGCGCGCCACGCAGGACGCCCACAACAAGGCCCACGGCATCGTCCCCGCCGGCGTCCGGCGCAGCGTGGACGAAGTGAAGTTCATCACGCGCGTGGCCGACGCCCGCCAGGAGCGCGAGGCGGAGCGCGAGGCGCGCGCCGCGGCCCGCCCGGTGGAGCGCCGGCTCTCGGGCGAGGCGGCGCCCCGCACGCGGGAGGAGCTGGAGGCGCTGGTGCCCGTGCTGGAAGGGGCCATGCGCGAGGCCGCCGTGGCGCTGGACTTCGAGGCTGCCGCCCGCCTGCGCGACCAGCTCTTCGAGGTGCGCACGGCACTGGGGGACACCGCCGCCCTTGCGCGCGGCAATGCGGCCCCGCCGGTGCGCCCGCCCGG
>JBEIJM010000074.1:0-14906 GCA_040380205.1 Gemmatimonadaceae bacterium | reverse complement strand
TCCCAGCAGCAGCGCCGGCACGGCCAGCAGCCACGCCGCGCGCGTCACCGCCCGCCTCGTCGCGGTCGTGCCGCGCGTCGCCCGGTCACGCATGCGGGCCTCCGCGCAGCTTCACCGCCTGGGCGCGCGTGCGGGCGCGCAGGTTGAGCATCTCCACCAGCACCGAGAAGGCCATGGCGCCATACGTGTACCCCTTGTTCACGTGCTGCCCGAACCCTTCCGCCACCAGGTTGGTGCCGATGAGCACCAGGAAGGCCAGGGCCAGCATCTTCACCGTGGGGTGCCGGTCCACGAACCCGCTGATCGCGCCGGCGGCCGCCAGCATCACCACCAGCGCCACCACGTTGGCCGCGATCATGATCGCCACGTCGTCGGCCATCCCCACGGCGGTGATCACCGAGTCCAGCGAGAAGACGATGTCGATCACCATGATCTGCGCCACCGTGACCCAGAGCGTGCTCCCGGCACGCCCCGCCCCCTCCTCCTCCAGCGGCCCTTCCAGCTTGTGATGGATCTCCCGCGTGGCCTTGCCGATGAGGAACAGCCCCCCCACCAGCAGGATCAGGTCGCGCCCGGAGAAGCCGTGCCCTGCCACCGCGAACAGCGGCGCCGTGAGGCGCATGATCCACGTGATGGACAGCAGCAGCAGGATGCGCGTGACGAACGCGCCCCCGAGCCCCAGCGAGCGCGCCCGCGGCTGTTCCGCGACCGGCAGCTTCCCCGCCAGGATGGAGATGAAGATGACGTTGTCGATGCCGAGGACGATCTCGAGCACCGTGAGGGTCAGGAGCGCGATCCACGCGTCCGGGGAGGCGAGCCAGTCGAGGGTCATGCCATGAAGAATAGGGGAGGCGGGCGGGAGGCGCCCCCCCCTCCCGCCCGCTGGTAGCTTTCCTCCCATGGACCACCCAGCGCCCCCCTCCCCCCCTGCCGCCCCCGCCAACCCGCTCCCGGCGGTGGTGCTGCTCTCCGGCGGGCTGGACTCGGCCACGGCGCTGGCGGTGGCCCGGCGCGACGGCTTTGCCCCCTGCGCCATGACCTTCCGCTACGGGCAGCGGCACGCGGTGGAGATCGAGGCAGCGCGGCGGGTGGCCGCCGCCCAGGGGGTGGCGCAGCACGTGGTGGTGGACATCGACCTGCGCCAGTGGGGCGGGTCGGCGCTCACGGATGCCGTGGCAGTGCCCAAGGATCGCGACGTGGCCACCGCCCACGACATCCCGGTCACCTACGTGCCGGCGCGGAACACGATTTTCCTGTCGTTCGCGCTGGCCTGGGCCGAGGTGCTGGGAGCCCCGGTCATCTACGTGGGAGTCAACGCGCTGGACTACTCGGGGTACCCCGACTGCCGCCCGGAGTACATCGCCGCCTTCGAGACGATGGCCAACCTGGCCACCAAGGCCGGCGTGGAGGGGACGGCGCGGCTGCGCATCGCGGCTCCGCTGCAGCAGCTGACCAAGGCGGAGATCATCCGCCTGGGGACCGCGCTGGGGGTGGACTACGGGCTCACCACCAGCTGCTACGACCCCGCCCCCGACGGGGCGGCGTGCGGGCGGTGCGACAGCTGCCAGCTGCGGCAGCGGGGGTTTGCCCAGGCGGGACGCCCCGATCCCATCCGGTACGCCCCCGCCCCCGAGGGCGACTGAGCCATGGCGTACACCGTCAAGGAGTGCTTCTACACCCTGCAGGGGGAGGGGGTGCAGGCCGGCCGGCCGGCGGTGTTCTGCCGCTTTGCCGGGTGCAACCTGTGGACCGGGCGGGAAGCCGACCGCGCCAGCGCGGTGTGCACCTTCTGCGACACCGACTTCGTGGGGGTGGGCCCCGACGGGGGGAAATTCCCCACCCCGGAGGCGCTGGCCGCCTTTGTCCGCAGCCGCTGGCCTGCCGACGCCCCCCCCGACGTGCGCCCCTTCGTGGTGTGCACCGGGGGGGAGCCGCTGCTGCAGCTGGACGCCCCGGCACTGGCGGCGCTGCACGCCGAGGGGTTTGAGGTGGCCGTGGAGACCAATGGCACCCAGCCGGCCCCCCCGGGGCTGGACTGGGTGTGCGTGAGCCCCAAGGCCGACGCCCCCCTGGTCCTCACGCAGGGGGATGAGCTGAAGCTGGTGTTCCCCCAGCCGCTGGCCCCCCCGGAGCGGTTTGAGGGGCTCCCGTTCCGGCACTTCCTGCTGCAGCCCATGGACGGCCCCCAGCGGGAGGCCAGCACCGCCGCCGCCGTGGCCTACTGCCTCCGCCACCCCCGGTGGCGGCTGTCCGTGCAGACGCACAAGGCGCTGGGGGTGCGGTGACCCGCCCCGCGGCCCCACGCCACGCGCCCACGGGGTGGCGTGGTCCGGACCGCTTGGCTAGGTTTTTGCTCCCCGGCCCACGTCTCCGCCCCTTCACCAGCGCTCCGCCCTTGCCCCTGCCCGTCGTCACCCGCCGCGCGCTGCGCTCCGCCCTCTCGGCGGGAGCACTGTCCGTGGTAGTTGGGGTGGGGGGGATGCTGATGCCGGGCGCGGTGCAGGCGCAGACAGCGCCCAAGGGGGAGCCCCCCCGTCCCTTCGCCCGCTTCAGCGCCTCGGCGCAGGCGCTGCGCGACTCGGTGGTGTCCATCGCCCGCTCGCAGCTGGGCACCCGCTACAAGCTGGGGGGGACCACCCCCAACGTGGCGCTCGACTGCAGCGCGCTGGTGCGCCATGTCATGGCGGCCTTCGACCTGCGGCTCCCCCGCACCGCGCAGCAGCAGGCGGCCACCGGGATCGAGGTGCCGCGGCAGCTGGATGCCCTCAAGCCCGGCGACCTGCTCACTTTCGGGCGCGGCACCCGCATCTCCCACGTGGGGATCTACGTGGGCGACGGGCGCATGGTGCACGCCAGCACCTCCCGCCGCCGCGTGGTGGAAACCGCCCTGACCCCCCGCTCGCCGCTGGTGCGCCAGTGGAAGGGGGTACGGCGCCTCATCCCGGCCGACTCGGTCCTTCGCGACAGCCTGCTGGCACTCGCCGACTCGCTGTCGCGCTAGCCACACGGTTGCGCGAACCGCGCCACGCTGCAAGTTGGGGCCGGACCTTTTCCGGAGCCCCCATGACGCACCCCGGTTTCCCGCGCCACCCCCGATCGGCCGCGTGGCGCGCGCTGGCCGCCCTCGTGCCAGTGCTGGCCCTCCCGGCCACGCTCGCCGCTCAGCCGGGCGGCGCCCCCCCGCGTGACCGCCTCACCATCGCCGACTACTTCAACTGGGAGGACGTGAGCGGCCCCGCGCTCTCCCCCGATGGCCGGCAGCTGCTGTACACGCGCACCTGGATCGACCAGCTCAACGACCGGCGCGAATCGGCCATCTGGCTCATGAACGCCGACGGCACGAAGAACCGCTTCCTCGTGAAGGGGTCGGGGGCTCGGTGGAGCCCCGACGGCTCGCGCATCGTGTACGTGGCCCCCGGCGAGCCGGGTGGCGCGCAGCTGTGGGTGCGCTACATGGACGCCGAGGGCGCCACCACGCAGGTGACGCGGCTCACCGAGGCCCCGGGCGACGTGGAATGGTCCCCCGACGGGAAGACGCTGGCCTTTGGCATGCTGGTGCGTGGGGGTGACCCGTGGCGCATCGCCATGCCCGCCGCACCGCGCGGCGCCAAGTGGGTGGAGCCGCCGCGCGTGGTCACATCCCTGCGCTATCGCGCCGACCGCCAGGGGTTCCTGGAGGAGGGCGTCCGGCAGCTGTTCGTCGTCCCCGCTGACGGCGGCACCCCGCGCCAGGTCACCACCGGCGCGTGGAACGCGGGCGGGGGCGCCTGGACCCCCGACGGGAAGGCGCTGCTGTTCACCTCCAATCGGGTGGCCGACGCCGAGTATGCGTGGCGGCAGTCGGACATCTACCGCGTGGAGGTGGCCACCGGCGCCATTACGCAGCTCACGCGGCGCAACGGTCCCGACAACGGCCCCGTCCCCTCCCCCGACGGCCGCCTGATCGCCTACACGGGGTACGACAGCACCGACGCGACCTGGCAGGACGCCGCGCTGTACGTGATGGACGCCGACGGGCGCAACGCGCGCGCGCTCACCGCCCAGCTCGACCGCTCGCCGGGCGAGCTGTTCTGGGCCCCTGACGGCAGCGGGGTGTACTTCAACGTGGAGAACGAGGGCGCGCGCAACCTGTACCTCGCCACCCTGAAGGGGGAGGTGCGGCCGGTCACGCGCGGGGCGCAGCTGCTCACCGTCACCGACATCAGCCGCGCCGGCCTGGCGGTGGGGACGCACAGCACGCCGTCGCAGCCCACCGACGTGGTGGCCTTCGACCTGCGCACCCCCGCCGCCGTCACCCGCCTCACCGATGTCAACGGCGACGTGCTGGCCGGCAAGCAGCTGGCCACCACCGAGGAGGTGTGGTACCGCTCCGCCGACGGGCTCCGCATCCAGGGGTGGATCGTGAAGCCCGCGGGCTTCGACCCGGCGAAGAGGTACCCGCTCATGCTGGAGATCCACGGCGGCCCGCACTCGATGTACAACGTGGGCTTCAGCTTCGCGCGGCAGGACCACGCGGCGCACGGCTACGTGATCCTCTACACCAACCCGCGCGGCTCCACCGGCTACGGCTCGGCGTTCGGCAACGCCATCAAGAACGCCTACCCCGGGAAGGACTACGACGACCTCATGGCCGGCGTGGACACCCTGCTGGGGCGTGGCTACGTGGACGCCAACCGCCTGTACGTCTTCGGCTGCTCCGGCGGCGGCGTGCTCACCTCGTGGATCGTGGGGCACACCAGCCGCTTTGCCGCGGCCAGCGCCAACTGCCCGGTGACCAACTGGCTGAGCTTCGTGGGTACCACCGACGGCCCCAGCTGGTACCGCAACTTCGCCAAGCTGCCGTGGGAGGACCCCAGCGAGCACCTGCGCCGCTCCCCGCTGATGTACGTGGGGAACGTGCGCACCCCCACCATGCTCATGACGGGGGTGAACGACCTGCGCACCCCCATGGGGCAGACGGAGGAGTACTACGAGGCGCTGAAGCTGCTGAAGGTCCCCACGGCGATGGTGCGCTTCAACAACGAGTGGCACGGCACCAGCTCCACGCCCTCCAACTTCCTGCGCACGCAACTCTACCTGCGCAGCTGGTTCGACCAGTACCAGCAGCCGCCCGCCACGCGCGTCACCCCCGAGGACGCGCCCTGACGCGGCACGCGGATGGCTGACCTGCTGTTTCGGGGGCGCGGGGCCGAGGTGGGCACCCGCGCCCCCGCGTGGCGCGTGCGGGGGTGCGGGGCGCTGCTGGGGGTGGCGGTCGTGGAGGTGGCCCGCACCCTGGACCTCTGGAACACCGCCGGCGTGGAGGTGGCCACCGCGCACGGCGTGGCCCTGCTGGCCGGGTGGCTGCTGGCGCCGTCGGTGCTGGGCGCGTGGCTGTGGGGCGCGTTGGCGGCGCTCGCCGCGCTCCTGCTGGTGGCCACCTACACGCCGCTGGTGGTGCCGCTGGTCCCCCGCTTCATCCGCGCCGATCCCCCGCCGGCCGCCGGCACGGTGGACGCCGTGGTGGTCCTCTCCGCCAGCGTGACCACCACCGGGCTGGTGCGCGACCAGGGGATCGACCGGCTCCTGAGCGGGCTGGCGCTGGCCGCGCAGGATCGCGTCCCCGCCGTGGCCCTTTCGGTCATCACCGACGCGCGCGCGGAGCGCGCCGTGAGCTCGGAGGCCGACCAGCGCCGGGTGGCGGCGCTGATCGCCCCGGGCGCCACGGTACGGTTCGTGCGCAACGTGCACAGCACGCGCGACGAGGCGCTGGCCTTTGCCGCCATGGCGCGCACGCACGGGTGGCGGCGGGTGGTGCTGGTCACCTCACCCATGCATTCGCGACGGGCCTGCGCCACGGCCGAGCGCGCCGGGCTGGTGGTGGTGTGCCGCCCGGCGGTACCCCGCACCTATGCTCCCGACCGCCTCGACCAGCCATTCAACCGGCGGATGGCGTTCCAGGATGTGGTGTACGAAACGCTCGCGTCGGTGCTGTATCGCGCGCGCGGCTGGATCTAGCAGGACCGGGGGCGGCGGGCGGAACCGTGCCATCCCCGGCGGGTATTGCGTGGGCCGCGGGCACCCCGCCCGTTCACGCGGTGGGGCGCGGCGCCGTGTACGGTGCCGTGCCCGGTGCCGTTCACTTTGCCCCGCACCGGGGCGTTCGTAGCTTTCAGCAGCGTGTCCCACCCCTCACCCACCGCCTCATGGCCCTGCTCCGTTTGCCTGTCGCCCACGCCCTGCTGCTGGTCCTCCCCGCCACGCTGCTGGGCGGCTGCACCGACAAGGCGGCCGTGGCCCGCGCCGATTCGCTGGCTGCGCAGCTGGCGGCCACGTCGGCCGCCCGCGACTCGCTGCAGGCGCTCATGAGCGGCGCCTCCGCCGACCGCGATCGCGCACTGGCCGAGGTGGTGGACGCGTCCAAGTTTGCCGACGCGGTGGACGCCGAGCTGCGGCAGGTGCGCGGCCTCTCCTCCAAGGTGGCCGTCACCCCCGGCGACGAGTCGGGGAAGGCCGGCGCGGCCGCGGCGCGCGCCGACCTGCTGGACCGGCTGGCCCAGCTGCGGCAGCGACTGGCCGCGCGGCAGGCGCAGGTGCGCTCGCTGCTGGACACGCTCACCACCCTGCGCGCCGACTCGTCGGCGGCGGCGGCGCTGCTGGCCGACCTCAACACGCGCCTCTCGGCGCGCGCGCAGGAGATCGCCGAGGTGCAGGCGCAGCTGCAGCAGCTGCGCGCCGAGAACGCGCAGCTGACCACCGACAAGGCGGTGCTCACCGACACCGTCAAGGCGATGGACGTGCGCGAGAACCGCGTGTTCTACGTGGTGGGCGCACGCCGGCAGCTGCTGGCCGACGGCCTCGTGGCCGAGGAGGGGGGCTCGCGCGGCTTCCTCATCGTGAAGCTCGGCAAGACGCTGGTCCCCGCGCGCACCCTGGACGAGGGGAAGTTCACCCGCGCCGACCGCCGCGAGGTGCTCACCATTCCGCTCCCGCGCAGCGACCGCCCCTACCGCATCGTGTCGCGGCACGACGTGGGGCTGATCACGGTGGAGAAGCTGGAGAAGGACGGGTCGTTCCGCGGCGCCAGCATCCGCATCACCGACCCCGCGAAGTTCTGGGCGCCCTCGCGCTACCTCATCATCGCGGAGAAGTGAGCCGCGCGGGGTGACCGCGCGGCATCACCCCGCGCGGATCACAGGTGGGGGAGCACCCGTTCCCCCACCTGCCCCCCCCTCGCGGTGCCATTGCAGCTCCTCGGGGGAGATGGGGCGCAGCGCCAGGTCCACCGCCAGCCACGTGACCTTGGCGAAGGGGTAGCACCCCACGCACCCCGCCAGCGTGAGCGTGGCCGTGACGTACGTGAGCAGCTCCCACGGCGGCGACGGCCAGGTGAGCGCCACGGTCACCGCCACGCACAGGAAGAGGATCACTTCCACGGCGATGAGGTTGAACAGGTAGGCGCCCACGAAGTAGTCCCCCTCGCCCCGCTCCAGCCGCAGCCCGCACCCCGGGCACCGCTCGCGCAGTTCGAAGAAGGTGCGGAAGATCCCGCCGCTGCCGCAGTGCGGACACCGCAGACGGGCCGCCCGCCAGAACAGCGCCCACCAGGGGGCGGGCGTCTCCGGAGCGGGGCTCATCGGCGGGGGAGCCCCGCCAGGAAGTCGCGCAGCAGCCCGCCCCACACGCGCGGCAGCGAGTGCGTGCCGTGCCCCCGCGTCTCCGGGGTGATGGGGAGCAGCACGAACCGCGTCTTCGGCATCTGCGCCGCCAGCCGCTCGGCGATCCCCAGCTCCGGCGGGTTCACCTCGTCGTCGGCCGAGTTCACGAACAGCGCCGGCGCGGTGATGCGCGCCAGCTGCGGCGACGGGTCATAGTCGCGCGAGCTGTCAAACTGGTACAGGAAGTCGTTGGCGTCGGTGGTGCGCATGCGGCCGTCCAGGTAGGCGCGGATCACGCTGTCGGCCTGGTCGCGCGTAGGGGCCTGCGCCTGCTGCAGCAGCGGCGCGCTCCCCATGAGGTACAGCATCATGAGCGCCGGGCGCAGCCCAGGGGGCGGCGCGGTGTAGCGCCCCCCGTCCCACGCGGGGTCGGTGCGGATGGCGTCCATCGCCATGGTGCGGATCATCCGGTTGCGCCCCGCGATGGCCGAGGGGAGGCAGGCAAAGGGGGCCAGCCCGTCCATGAAGGCGGGGTGCGTGTACCCCCACACCCACGCGTGCATGCACCCCATCGACGTGCCCATGATGAGGCGCAGGTGGTTCACCCCCAGCACCTCGGTCAGCAGGCGGTGCTGCGCCGCCACCATGTCGTCGTAGGTGTAGCGCGGAAAGGCGGCGCGCCGCCCGTCGCTGGGCTTGCTGGAGCCCCCGTGCCCGATGTTGTCGGGGAGGATGATGTAGTGGCGGCTGCTGTCCAGCAGCTGCCCGGGGCCGAACAGCTCCCCCGCGTAGCTCGGGGTGAGAAAGCCGCGCCCGCTCCCGCCGGTGCCGTGCAGAATGAGCACGGCGTTGCGCACGGTGCCGCTGGCGTCGCGCTCGGGGCGCCCCAGCGTGGTGTAGTGCAGCCGGAGCGTGTCCAGCCGCTCCCCCGAGGCAAAGCGGACGTCGCGGAACACCGCGTCCCCCTGGGTGCCGGCGCGCGCCCAGGGGTTCCCCTGGGGGTGCAGCGGACGGGCCGGCAGGGCGGACAGGGCCAGGAGGGCCGCCGTCAGGGCGGCGCCGCGGGAGGCACGGAGGCAGGTCATCCTGCAATTTACGCGGAGGAACCCCCGCCGCCCCTCCTTGGAGAGTCCATGTCCCGCGCCGTGTCCCCTCGTCTTCGCCGTCCCGCCCGCTTGGCGTGGCTCGCCGCCGTGACCGCGCTCCTGCCGACCGCGCTCCCGTTGACCGCGCGCTCGCTGGCCGCGCAGGAGCGCCCCACCGTGTCCGTCTCCGTGGCGCCGAGCCCGCTCCCCTGGCAGCCGGTGGGGACCTTCTCCATCCTGGGCTACGACCCGGCCACCGGCGAGGTGGGGGGCGCGGTGCAGTCGCGCGTCTTTTCGGTGGGGAACGGGGTGCTGTGGGCCGAGGCCGGCGTGGGGGTGGTGGCCACGCAGGCCATCGTGGACGTGAGCTACGGGCCGCAGGCGCTGGCGCTGCTGCGCGAGGGGAAGAGCCCGACCGAGGTGGTGAAGACCGTCTGGGAGCGCGACCCCGATCCGCGCCCGCAGGACTGGACCAAGTACGGACGGCAGTTTGCCGTGATCGACGCCCAGGGGCGTGTGGCCGCGTACACGGGCCCCAAGGCCTCGGCGTATGCCGGCGACCGGCAGGGGGCCTACAGCACCGCGCAGGGGAACATCCTGGCCGGCGAGGCGGTGGTGACCGAGATGGTGCGCGCCTTCGAGCAGACGACGGGGCACCTGTCGGTGCGGCTGCTGGCCGCGCTGGAGGCCGGCCAGGCGGCGGGCGGGGATTCCCGCGGGATGCAGTCGGCCGCCATGGTGGTGGTGAAGAAGGGGGGCGGCGTGTGGCTCAACAACGACGCCGTGCTGCGGCTGCAGGTGGACGACCACCCCGAGCCCATCGCCGAGCTGCGGCGGCTGGTGGAGAAGGCGGCGCAGCAGCGGCGCCCGCGCACGGCGGCGGCCCCCGCCACCCAGCCGGCTCCCGCGGCGGAGCCCCGGAAGACCTCGCACGTGGTGCTCATCATGACCGACGGGCTCAGGTGGCAGGAGCTGTTTGGCGGCGCGCAGGCGTCGCTGATGGGGAAGGCCGGCCGCGTGGCCGACACCACCGCGCTGCGCCGCGACTTCTGGCGCGACACGCCCGCGGCGCGGCGGGCCGCGCTGCTGCCGTTCCTGTGGGGGACGGTGGCGTCGCAGGGGCAACTGTTTGGCGACACCGCCTCGCGCAGCCCGGTCACGCTCCTCAACCCGCTGCAGTTCTCCTATCCCGGCTACCACGAGGCCTTTGCCGGGTGGTACGACCCGCGCATCGACAGCAACAACCATCCCGCCAACCCCAACACCACGGTGCTGGAGTGGATCCACCAGGACCCGGCGTTTCGGGGGCAGGTGGCGGCGTGGGGCACGTGGAACGCCTTCCGCCGCATCCTCAACCCGGCGCGCAGCGGGATCCCCGTGCACGACGGGTGGGACCGCGGCCTCCCGAAGCTGGTGGCGGCCACGCACCCCACGTTGGCGCAGCTGTACGGCACGGCGTCGCAGCTGTGGCCCGACGTGGCGCTGGACGCGCTCATGCACCAGTCGCTGCTGGCGGGGCTGGCGCGCGAGGTGCCGCGGGTGCTGTTCGCGGGGTACGGCGAGACCGACGAGTGGGCGCACGCGGGGCGCTACGACCTGTACCTGCGCGCGGCGCGGCAGTGGGACGCGTATGTGGCCGAGCTGTGGGCGCGCTACCAGGCCGACCCGCGCACGCGGGGGCGCACCACGTTCGTGCTGACCACCGACCACGGGCGGGGGGACGGCGCCGAGTGGACCGACCACGGCAAGGACGTGGCGGGGGCCGGGGGGGCGTGGATTGCGGTGCTGGGCCCCGACACCCCCGCCAGCGGGGTGCGGGTGAACGCGCCGGCGCGGCAGGGGCAGGTGGCGGCCACGATCGCCGCGCTGCTGGGGAAGGACTGGGTGCGCGCCGAACCGCGCGCGGCGGCGCCCCTGCCGGTGTTCCGGTAGGAGCGCCGCCTGGCCGGGGTCAGGGGACTGCGACCCCGGCCGCCTGCAGTGCGGCCTTGAGCGCCGGCAGCTGCGTGGCACGCAGCGCCGCCACGGCCTTGGCCTGTCCGTCCAGCTCCCGGCTGAGCCCTTGCAGCGCGCTGCGCCGCGCCGGGGTCACGGGGAAGGTGGCGTTGAGCACGCCGGCCAGCTGCTGCAGCCGGGCGCTGAAGGGGGCGCCCGCCGGCGCGGCGCCACCGTTGTCCTCTTCCTCCATGGTGGGCGGACGCCGCGGCCCCGACGGCCCCAGCGCCCGCTGCACCGCGCCAATCGCGGACTCGGTGCGCGCCAGCTGGCCGACCAGCTGTTGGCGCGTGGCGGCCGGCACCTTGGCGCTGTCCTTCTGCACCGCCTGCCGGAACGCCGTCACCTGTCGCGCCGCGCTGTCGGCCTGCGCCTGCGTGGTGGTGGCCCGCCGCTGCAGCGCCGCCACGTCCACACGGAAGTCGTTGAGCGTGGCCAGCGTGCCTGCGGAGAGGCGCTGCTCGGGGTCGGGGAGCAGCGTGATGCCGGTGGTGCGCACCTCCGGTGCGCCCGCCTTGGGGGTGACCGTGAGCCGCGCCGTATAGCGCCCGGGCGCCGCCAGGAACTGTGGCGCACCGCGATTGAAGCCCCCAAAACCGCCGCCACCGCCGCCACCACCGCCACCGCCACCACCGCCACCGCCACCGCCCATGCCGCCGCCGGGGCCGCGCGCACCGGCCATCGCCGCGGTGTCCACCGGGCCGGTGAGCGGCGCCCCCACCCGCATGTCCCACACCGGCCGGTGCAGCCCCATCCCCTGCGGCACCGCCAGCTGACGGATCACCCGCCCGCGCGCGTCCAGGATCTCCATGGTCACGCGCGTCCCGTCGGGCTGCCGCGGCAGCAGGTACGCCAGCCGCACGCCCAGCTCGGGGTTCTTGCCGGTGTACCCCGCCGACCCCATCCCCGACTCGCGCGACCCGTTCAGCGCCAGCGCGATCTCGGGGCGCGTGCCGAAGAGATGCACCCCGCCCGCGGCCGCCGTGCGCCGCGCCGCCGCCAGCTCCTCCAGCGGCGTGAGGTCGTCCAGGATGAACACGCCGCGCCCGTGCGTTCCCAGCACCAGGTCGTTCCACCGCGCCTGCAGCTGCAGGTCCCACACCGGCACCGTGGGGATCCCGCTGCGCAGCGGCACCCAGTGCGCGCCGCCGTCCACGGTGAGGAAGGCGCCGAACTCGGTCCCCACGAACAGCAGGTCGGGCTGCCGGTGATGCTCGCGGATCACGTGCACCGACCCCATGGCCGGCAGGTCGCCGGTGATGGCCTGCCAGGTGACCCCGTAGTCGGTGCTCTTGTACACGTACGGGCCGAAGTCGTTGCTGCGGTGCCCGTCAAAGGTGGCGTACAGCGTCCCCTCGGCGTGCTGCGACCACTGCACGCGGCTCACGAAGGTGGTGTCGGGGACGCCGGGGAACGACGCCGTGCGCGTCCACGACCCGCCGTCGTTGCGGGTGACCTGGATGAGCCCGTCGTTGGTGCCCACCGCCAGCAACCCCGCGCGGCGCGGCGACTCGGACACCGTGGAAATGTTGCTGAACTGCGCCGTCCCCTCGTTGCGCCCCAGCGCGTCCTTGGCGGGCACCGCGCCACGCAGCGGCAGGGCGTCGCGGTCGATGTTGCGCGTGAGGTCGGGGCTGATGGTGCGCCAGCTGTCGCCGCGGTCGGCGCTGCGGAACAGGTGGTTGGCCGCGAAGTACACCACGCCGCGGGTGTGGCGCGACGGGACGATGGGCGCGCTCCAGTTGTAGCGGTGGCGCTCCCCCGCCGCGGGGATCGGCTTGATGCTGATCGTCTGCCCCGTGAGCGCGTCGTAGCGCACCACGCCCCCCTCCTGCATCTCCGCGTACACCGTGTTCGGGTCGAAGGGATCGGGGACGTTGTAGAAGCCGTCGCCGCCGAACATCCGGTACCAGTCGGCGTTGGAGGGACCATAGGGGGTGCGGGTGCGGTTGGGGCCGCCCCACGTCTGGTTGTCCTGCAGCCCGCCGTACACGTGGTAGAAGGGCCAGCGGTCGTCGGTGGCGATGGCGTAGAACTGCGCGCCCACGATGTTCTCCACGTTGTGCCACGTGCGCCCGCGGTCGTGCGAGATGTCCATGCCGCCGTCGCCCCCCAGCACCAGGTGGTCGGGGGCCTCGGGGTTGATCCACAGCGCGTGCGCGTCGCTGTGCACCCCGCCGCCGTTGGCGAAGGGCTGCCACGTCTTGCCGCCGTCGCTCGACTGCTGCGACGCGGCGTTCAGCCGGTACACCCGCTCGGCGTCGGTGGGGTCGCAGCGCACCTGGCTGTAATACCACGCCGTGGGGTTCTGGCCGTTCACCTGGCGCCAGGTGGCGCCGGCGTCGTCGCTGCGGTAGTAGCCGTTGGCGGCGCCCTTGGCGTGCACCGCGGCGTACAGCGTGGCCGGACGCGAGCGGCACACCGACAGGCCGATGCGCCCCACCTCGCCGGTGGGGAGCCCGCCGGCCAGCTTGCTCCAGGTGGCGCCGGCGTCGGTGCTCTTCCAGATGCCGCTCTCGGGGCCGCCGGGGAGGAAGCCGTACTCGCGGCGCTCGCGCTGCAGCGCGGCGGCGGAGAGGATGTCGGGGTTGGACGGGTCCAGCACCACCTCGGTGAAGCCGGTCTGCGGCGAGATGGTCTTGGCGGCGGTCCAGGTGGCGCCGCCGTCGGTGGTCTTGTACAGCCCGCGCTCGCCCCCCGGGGCCCACAGCGGCCCCATGGCCGCCACGTACACCACGTCGGGGTCGCGCGGGTCGATGGCAATGCGGCCGATGTGCTGCGAGCCGGGGAGCATGGCCTTGGACCAGCTCCGCCCGCCGTCGGTGGTCTTGAACACCCCGACGCCCCACGACGAGGAGCGCATGTTGTTGGCCTCGCCCGAGCCCACCCACACCACGTTGCCGTTGGAGGGGGCCGCCGCCACCGCGCCGATGGACCCCACCGGGAGCGCGTCGGCGATGGGCATCCAGTTGATCCCGCTGTTGGTGCTCTTCCACACGCCGCCGGTGGCCACCCCGGCGTACATCACGGTCCCGAGCCGCGGGCCGCGCAGCCCCGGCGGGTTCTCCACCACGCTGAGGTCCACGATGCGGCCGCTCATGCTGGCCGGGCCGATGTCGCGGAACGCCAGCGTGCGCACCAGCAGCGAGTCGTGGGGGAGCGGCGTGTTGCCCGCGGCGGCGCCCTGGGGCTGTGCCTGCGCGGTGAGGGCCGGGAGCAGGGCGGCGGCGATCGCAACGGCCACCCGGCGGACCGGGCGCGTCAGAGGGCAAGACATGACGTGGTGACGGAGGGGGGAGGGAACGACGACGGAGGGTTCGGTCGGCGCCGCGGCCGCAGGCGCACCCCGGGCGGCAGAGCGGCACGGGCGCCCCGAGCGGGCTTGAGGGAATGATCCCGCGCGGGATCGCCCGGCGCTACCCTCCGCGGATGACCTTGCGGCGGGCGGCCAGCTCCCCTTCCAGCCGCCCGCACACCAGGTCGCACAGCCGCAGCACGTCCTCGTCGGCCAGGGAGTAGCGCACGTACACGCCGTCGCGCTCCCGGGCCACGAGGCCGGCGGCGTGCAGGATGGCCAGGTGCCGCGACACATTGGCCTGCCCCATCCCGGAGGCGGCCACCAGCTCGCTCACCGTGAGCGGACCGGCGCGGAGCGCCTGCAGCAGGCACAGTCGCGCCTGGTCGCTGAGCGCCTTGAACCGGTCCGCCACCAGCGCCAGCAGTTCGGGGCGCATCGGCTTCGATGCCATCGAGCTCCTCCGAGAGGCGTGGAGAGGGGCCTACATATGCGTATATCGAAATATATGCGCCCCGATTTGCCCGGGGAGGGCCCCGGCGGCAGCTTTCGCCGCATGGTCCCCTCCCACCCCCTCCGTGCCATGCGCCCGACCTCCTTCGTGTCCCGCGCCCTCCGCCCCGCCGCGCGGGGCGTCCTGGGCCCCCTGCTGTTGCTAGCCCCCGCCGCGCTGGCGGCGCAGGGGCGCACCGTCACCGCCGCCGACTACGCCCGCGCCGAGAAATTCCTGGCGTTCAACACCACGCCCCTGGTGGCCAACACCGGCGTGGTCCCCGCGTGGCTCCCCGACGGCCGCTTCACCTACCGCGTGCGGCGCGCCGACGGCACCTCGCCGCTGATGCTGGTGGACCCGGCCACGGGGACGCGCACCAACTGCGTCGCCACCCCCGCCGC
>JBEIJM010000073.1:0-14911 GCA_040380205.1 Gemmatimonadaceae bacterium | reverse complement strand
TAGGTCCGAGCGGTGGCGACGGGATTTTCCTGCTTCAGGAACCGAGGGGCCCTAGAGGTGAGGGTGAGGTTCGAGGGTGTAGGTCCGAGCGGTGGCGACGGGATTTTCCTGCCTCAGGAACCGAGGGGCCCTAGAGGTGAGGGTGAGGTTCGAGGGTGTAGGTCCGAGCGGTGGCACCGGCCATGGAACCCATCGCCTCGAACCTCTACCTCCCACCCAGGGCCCCTCAGTTCCTCAGGCAGTTCATCTCAGCCCCCTAACCACCTCATGGTCCCCCTTGCCCGCCCTCCCCGTCCCCGGCGATTTTGAAGGGTTGGCCAATCGACCCCGGCAGACGGGGAGTCGAGGAAGCAACGCTCATCGGGGCGACCTGAGGCGTTGCCCCCGCACTCCTCCCCACTGCCGGGATTTTTCATGACCGGAAACCTCGCCCTCTGGCTGGCGCTCATCGGCGGCCTGGTGGCCGTCGCCTATGGCGTCTGGGCCCGCGGCTGGATCCTCGCCCAGGATGCCGGCAACGCGCGCATGCAGGACATCGCCGGCGCCATCCAGGCCGGCGCCTCCGCCTACCTGGCGCGCCAGTACAAGACCATCGGCATCGTCGGCGTCGTCCTCGCCGCCGTCATCGCCGTGGCCCTCGAAGTCAACACCGCCATCGGCTTCGTGCTGGGCGCGGTGCTCTCGGGCGCCTGCGGCTTCATCGGGATGAACGTCTCGGTGCGCGCCAACGTCCGCACCGCCCAGGCCGCCACCCGCGGCATGGCCCCGGCGCTCACCGTCGCCTTCCGCGGCGGCGCCATCACCGGCATGCTCGTCGTCGGCCTCGGCCTCCTCGGCGTCGCCGGCTTCGCCTGGTACCTCATGGCCCGCGCGCAGGGCGCCGCCCTCGAGACCACCCTGGGCCCCCTCATCGGCTTCGCCTTCGGCTCCTCCCTCATCTCCATCTTCGCCCGCCTCGGCGGCGGCATCTTCACCAAGGGCGCCGACGTCGGCGCCGACCTGGTGGGCAAGGTCGAGGCCGGGATCCCCGAGGACGACCCGCGCAACCCCGCCGTGATCGCCGACAACGTCGGCGACAACGTCGGCGACTGCGCCGGCATGGCGGCCGACCTCTTCGAGACCTACGCCGTCACCCTCATCGCCACCATGGTGCTGGGCGCGCTGATGGTCCCCGCCGCCGCCGAGGCGGCGGTCATGTACCCCCTCGCGCTGGGCGGCGTCTCGGTCATCGCCTCCATCATCGGCTGCTTCTTCGTCCGCGCCACCCCCGGCATGACCAACGTCATGCCCGCGCTGTACAAGGGGCTGGCCGTCGCCGGCGTCCTGTCGCTGGCCGCCTTCTGGTTCGTCACCGCGCAGGTCGTCCCCGACGACGCCATCGCCGCCACCGGCACCCAGCTGCGCCTCTTCGGCGCCTGCGCCGTGGGGCTCGTCCTCACCGCCGCGCTGGTGTGGATCACCGAGTACTACACCGGCACGCAGTACGCCCCGGTGAAGCACATCGCCCAGGCCTCCACCACCGGGCACGGCACCAACATCATCGCCGGCCTCGGCGTCTCCATGCGCTCCACCGCGTGGCCCGTCGTCTTCGTCTGCCTCGCCATCGGCGCGGCGTTCCTCCTGGCCGGCCTCTACGGCGTGGCCGTCGCCGCCATGTCGATGCTCTCCATGGCCGGCATCGTCGTGGCGCTCGACGCCTACGGCCCCATCACCGACAACGCCGGCGGCATCGCCGAGATGTCGGAGATGCCCCCCAGCGTCCGCGACATCACCGACCCGCTCGACGCCGTGGGCAACACCACCAAGGCCGTCACCAAGGGCTACGCCATCGGCTCCGCCGGCCTGGCCGCGCTGGTGCTCTTCGCCGACTACACGCACA
Source organism: Gemmatimonadaceae bacterium (assembly GCA_040380205.1). Taxonomy (GTDB): domain Bacteria; phylum Gemmatimonadota; class Gemmatimonadetes; order Gemmatimonadales; family Gemmatimonadaceae; genus Gemmatimonas. The sequence continues at coordinate 13,032 of JBEIJM010000073.1, read as the reverse complement.
CCCTCGAGAAGAACGGCCTCGCCACGTCGTTCGACCTCTCCGACCCGATGGTCATCATCGGGCTGTTCATCGGCGGGCTGATCCCGTACCTCTTCGGCGCCATGGCGATGGAGGCCGTGGGCCGCGCCGCCGGCAGCGTGGTGGTCGAGGTGCGCCGCCAGTTCAAGGAGATCAAGGGGATCATGGAGGGGAAGGCGCGCCCCGAGTACGGCAAGGCGGTGGACATGCTCACCATCGCGGCCATCAAGGAGATGATCAAGCCGTCGCTCCTCCCGGTCGTCGCCCCCGTCGTCGTGGGGCTCGCCCTCGGCCCCAAGGCGCTCGGCGGGCTGCTCATGGGCACCATCGTCACCGGCCTCTTCGTGGCCATCTCCATGTGCACCGGCGGCGGCGCCTGGGACAACGCCAAGAAGTACATCGAGGACGGCCACTTCGGCGGCAAGGGCTCCGACGCCCACAAGGCCGCCGTCACCGGCGACACCGTGGGTGACCCGTACAAGGACACCGCCGGGCCGGCCATCAACCCGCTCATCAAGATCATCAACATCGTCGCGCTCCTCATCGTCCCGCTGGTGGCGCGCTTCCACCAGTAAGGGGGCACGCCGGGCGCGCATGGCAACGGGGGGCGGATCCGCATGGATCCGCCCCCCGTCTCGCATCCCGGCCCCGCCTCAGCCGATCGGCGTCCCCGGCGGCCCCGCCACCACCTTCACCAGCTGGTACAGGAAGTCCAGCCCGTCGTAGAACGACTTGATGCGCAGCTTCTCGTCGCGCCCGTGCGCGTTGGTCTCCCCGGGCGCCGAGAAGATCCCGCTCACGCCGTACGTCGGGATCCCCTCGGCGCGCAGGAACCGCCCGTCCGTCGCGCCGGTGGACATCGTCGGGATCACCGGCACGTTGTCGAACAGCTTCTTCGTCAGCGCCGTCGTGGCCGACATCAGCTCCGGGTGCACCGGGCTGGGCTTGGCCCCGTACCGCTCGCCGCGCACCCGCGTGGTCACCTTGACCCCGGCGTCCCCGATCACCCGCTCCAGCGCCGCCTGCACCTCGGCCGCGGTGGACGTGGGCACGATGCGGCAGTTGATGTTCGCCGTGGCCGTCTGCGGCAGCGCGTTGTCCGCGTGCCCCGCCGCCAGCCGCGTGGCCACGCAGGTGGTGCGCAGCATCGACGCGTAGCGCGGGTCGGTGCTGATCACCGCCGCCGCCGCCGAGTCGGCGGGGTTGGCCGACAGCGCGCGCATCGCCGCCGCCAGCGACGGCATCTCCACCTTCGCCGTCTCGCGGAAGAACGGCGTGGTCACCTCGTTCAGCGCCACCGGGAAGGTGTGCCGCTCGATCTTCCCGATCGCCTGCGCCAGCTGGTAGATGGCGTTGTCCTTGCGCGGCACCGACGAGTGCCCCCCGGTGTTGAGCACCGTGAGCGTGTAGTTCACCGGCACCTTCTCGGCCGCCTGGACCGAGTGGAACGCGGGCTTGTCGTCGATGAGCGTGCCCCCGCCCCCCTCGTTGATCGCGTACTCGGCGTCGAGCAGCCCCTTGTGGTTGGCCAGCAGCCACCCCACCCCATTGCTTCCGCCCCCCTCCTCATCGGCGGTGAGCGCCAGGATCAGGTCGCGCTCGGGCACCCACCCCTCCGCCTTGTAGCGCAGCAGGTTGGCCGCCAGGATCGCCGCCATCGACTTGTCGTCGGCCACGCCGCGCCCCAGGAAGTAGCCGTCCTGCTCCACCATGGCGAACGGGTCGCGCGGCCAGTCGCTGCGCAGCGCGGCCACCACGTCCAGGTGCGCCAGCAGGAGGATGGGCTTCCCCTTCCCCTTGCCGCGGTAGCGCACCACCAGGTTCTTCTTCGCCGGTGCGTCCGCGGGGCCCAGGATGTGGATGTCCGCCTCGGGGAACCCGGCCTTCCGGAAGTGCGCGGCCACCGCCTCGGCGGCCTTGGTCACCGATCCCACCGAGTCGACGGTGTTGATCTCCACCATCTCCTTGTAGATGGCGCGCGCCGCCTGCTGCTGCGGGGTGAGTGTGGTGGGGGCCCCGGGGGCGGGGCGCATGAGCTGGGCCGCAGCGGGCGCGGGGGCCAGGGCGGCGAGGAGCGCGGCCAGGGCGGGGTACGCGGCGCGGCGAGACCGCGAGGAAAGCAGACGGGACATGACGAAAGGGGCCGAAGCGGGGTGAGCCGTGGACACTGCGGGGCCTCCCGCACCGCGAGACGCCCCCTGCGCCAACCTACGCCCCCCCCGGAGACCGTCAACCATCGGCGCACCATTGGCCGCCGCCCCGACGCCAGCGGACCGCGGGTTTGCATGCCATGTTTGGCATGACCTGCCCATTCGGCCCTTCCGCCCGTGCCTGCCATGACCGCCACGCTCCCCCCCGACTTCGCCGCCGATCCCGTCACCAGCCACGCGCTCAACCTCGAGCCGCTGTGGCTCCCCTTCACCGCCAACCGCGCCTTCAAGCAGGCGCCGCGGCTCATGGTGGCGGCCAAGGACATGCACTTCACCACCCACGACGGGCGGCAGGTGCTGGACGGCATCGCGGGGCTGTGGGCGGTGAACGCCGGCCACTGCCGCGCCCCCATCGTGGAGGCGATCCAGCGGCAGGCGGCGCGCGTGGACTACGTCACCGGCTTCCAGGCGCAGCACCCCGACGCCTTCGTGGCCGCCGACAAGCTGGTGCAGCTGGCCCCCGCGGGGATCGACCACGCCTTCTTCGTGAACAGCGGCTCGGAGGCGGTGGACACCGCGCTCAAGATGGCGCTGGCCTACCACCGCGCGCGCGGCGACGCGGCGCGCACCCGCTTCATCGGCCGCGAGCGCGGCTACCACGGCGTGGGCTTCGGCGGCATCTCCGTGGGCGGCATGGTGGCCAACCGCCGCATCTTCAGCGGCGCGCTCCTCCCCAACGTCGACCACCTCCCCAGCACGCACCTCCCCGAGCAGAACGCCTTCTCCCGCGGGCAGCCGGCGCACGGCGCGCACCTGGCCGACGCGCTCGAGCAGCTGGTGGCGTTCCATGACCCCTCCACCATCGCCGCCGTCATCGTGGAGCCGGTCGCCGGCTCCACCGGCGTGCTGGTGCCGCCGGTGGGGTACCTGCAGAAGCTGCGCGAGATCTGCACGCGCCACGGCATCCTGCTCATCTTCGACGAGGTCATCACCGGCTTCGGGCGCACCGGCGCCCCCTTCGCCGCGCAGACCTTCGGCGTCACCCCCGACCTCATGACGGTGGCCAAGGCGCTCACCAACGCCGCCGTCCCCATGGGCGCGGTGCTGGTGTCCAAGCAGGTGTACGACAGCTGCATGACGGGCCCCGCCAACGCCATCGAGTTCTACCACGGCTACACCTACTCGGGGCACCCGCTGGCCTCGGCCGCGGCCATCGCCACGCTCGACCTCTTCCAGGCCGACGGGCTCTTCCAGCGCGCCGTGGAGATGGCCCCCTACTGGGAGGACGCGGTGCACGCGCTGCGCGGGCTCCCCTACGTCATCGACATCCGCAACATCGGCCTGGTGGCCGGCATCGAGCTGCAGCCCATCCCCGGCCAGCCCACCGCCCGCGCCGTGGAGGCGTTCAAGCGGTGCTGGGAGCGCGGCGTGCTGGTGCGCACCACCGGTGACACCATCGCCATGTCACCGCCGCTCATCATCTCGCGCGCGCAGGTGGACGAGCTGGTGGGCACGGTGGCCGACGTGCTGAAGACGCTCCCCTGACCGCCGCCCGCCGACGCGCCCCCGTCGCTGCTGGCCCGTCAGCGGCGGGGACGCCCCCGCGGCGGCGCGTCAGCGGCGGGGGCGACGCGTGGGCGGGACCGGCGGCAGCTCGGTGATCGCCGCGCCGTCCTTGCGCGGGTCGCTGGCGCCGCTGTTGAGCCCCGTGCCCAGGTGGCGCCGCACCGCCTGCCCCGCCCCCATGCGCGTGCTGGAGTAGTCGCCGCGCATCACGATCTCGTGCCCCATGGCCGCCAGCGAGTCGCGCACGGCCCGCGGGATCCGCGCCTCCAGGTTCACGTCGCACCCGGCAAAGGTCTCCTTGGAGAAGCGCGGCGCGTCCAGCGCCCCCTGCAACGTCATCCCGAAGTCCGCCAGGTTGGCCACGAACTGCGCGTGCGCCTGCGACTGGTTCCACCCGCCCATGATGCCGAACGCCACCTTCTCCTCCCCCTTCTCCATGAAGGCGGGGATGATGGTGTGCAGCGGCCGCTTGCGCCCCGCCAGCACGTTGGGGCTGGCGGCGTCCAGCGAGAACCCCGCGCCCCGGTTGTGCCACACGAACCCGGCGGTCCCCACGGTGAGCCCCGCGCCAAACCCCACGGTGCTGTAGTTGCTCTGGATGAACGACACCAGGTTCCCCTCCTTGTCGGCCACCGCCAGGTAGGTGGTGCCGTTGTCCACCGACCCCTCGGGCTCCCCGCCGCTCACGTCGCACGCCGCGCGCGTGGCGCTGAGGCGCGCCGCCTGCCGGTCGGCGTACGGCTTGCCAATCAGCCCCGCCACCGGCACCGGCACGAACCGCGGGTCCCCCACATGCCGCTGCAGGTCGGCATACGCCAGCTTCTTGGCCTCGATCATCGCGTGCAGCGTGCGCGCGCTGTTGTGCCCCCACTCCGCCAGCGGGTACCGCTCCAGGATGTTGAGCATCTGCAGCGCGGCAATCCCCTGCCCGTTGGGCGGCAGCTCGTACACGGTCCACCCGCGATAGGTGGTGGACACCGGCGTCACCCACTCCACGTCGTACTCGGCCAGGTCGGCGGCGGTCATCGTGCCGCCGTGCGTGCGCGCGCTGGCCAGCAGCTGCTGCGCAATGGCGCCGGTGTAGAACGCCTTGGCCCCCTCGGCGGCAATCTGCCGGTAGCTCCACGCCAGCTGCGGATTGCGGAACAGCTCCCCCGCCGCGGGGGCGCGCCCGCCCGGCAGGAAGGTGGCCGCCGTGGGGGCGTCCTCGCGCAGCACCCCCTCGCTGTCCTTCCAGTACACGCTCACCACCTCCCCCACGGGGAACCCCAGCTGCGCATGCTGGATGACCGGCGCCAGGATGTCGGCCATGGGCATCCGCCCGAAGCGCGTGTGCAGCGCCTCCCACCCCTTCACGGCCCCCGGCACGGTGGCGGCATGAATGCCGCGCGGCGGCATGCGCGTGAGCCCCTTGGCGCGCAGGAACGCCGGCGTGAGCCCGCGCGGCGCCCACCCGGAGGCGTTGAGCCCGTGCAGCTTCCCGGTCTTGGCCTCGTAGACGATGGCAAAGAGGTCCCCGCCGATGCCGTCGTTCATGGGGGCCACCAGCCCCATCATGGCGTTGGCGGCGATGGCGGCATCAATGGCGTTCCCCCCCGCCTCCAGCACCCGCGCCGCCACCTGCGACGCCAGCACGCTTTCCGTGGCCACCACCCCCAGGGTCGTGGACACCGTGGAGCGCGACTGCGACCGGTCCTGCGCGAGCAGGAGGAGGGGGAACGCGACGAAGGCGCCGGCCAGGGCCGGCGCAAGGCGAGAGGAGAGGCGCATGACTGGGACCCGGGATGGGAGGGAACCCGGAATGTACCGCCAGAGCCGCCGAGGGGGCGTCTGGGGCCTCTCCCCTGGCATCTCCTGCCTCAGGCTGCGCCGAGGGGGCGTCTGGTGCCTTTCCCCCGGCTTCTCCTGCCTCAGGCTGCGCCGAGGGGGCGTCTGGTGCCTCTCCCCTGGCTTCTCCTGCCTCAGGCTGCGCCGAGGGGCCCTAGGGATGAGGGAGAGTGGGTGAGGGCATAGGGGCCATGGTGGACTCACTCGGACCTATGGCCTCGCCTACTCTCCCTCATCCCTAGGGCCCCTCGGCGAAGCCTCAAGCAGTACCAGGCAGCGAGGCGAGCCAAACGGTCCCAGGCACCACCCTCTACGAACCCCGCTGGACCACCACATACCCCGTCGTGTTGGCGCGGACATCCGCGATGTCCTGCGCCAGCAGCGTCAGCCCGTACCGCGCCGCCGCTGGCGCCGCGGCGATCGCCGCCTCGTGGCGGGCGCCTCGCATCTGCACCTCCCGCGCCGCCGCCGCCGTGTCGTGCCACGGGCGCGCGGTCATCTGCGGGTGCGCCGCCAGGAACGCGCCGCACTGCGCCAGCGCCATCGGGTGCGACAGCACCTGCGTGATATCCGCCACCCTGGCCCCGGGGTGCCCCAACAGGCAGTGCACCACCGGCTGCACAACCTCCAGCGCCAGCTCCAGCGCCGGATCGTCCAGCAGCGCGCGCACCCCCGGGATCTCCCCCATCACCGTGTTGCGCACCGGCAGCACCCCGTACGCCGCCGTCCCCTGCTTCACCGCCCGTACCACGTCGGCAAAGGTCCGCGTGGTCACCAGCCACGCCCGCGGGCCGAACACCCGCTCCACCGCCAGATGGGCGTAGGCACCGCGTTCCCCCTGGAACGCCACCGTCACGGGCCCACGTTGCACCGGGCGCCGGCTGGTGCGCAGGGGTAGAATGTCAGCAAGGGCAGGAGTCATGGACCCATTACTGCCCCAATACCCGAAACGGACAATCGGGATTTCCCTGACAGGGAACGCCACCGTCATGTTCTCCACCTGCATCCACTGCACCGCCTCGCTGGGACGGAACGAGGCCATCGAGGCCTTCCCGGTGGGGAAGCGGCTCGCCTTCGACCAGCAGCGCGGCCGCCTGTGGGTGGTGTGCCCCGCCTGCGCACGCTGGAACCTCTCCCCCCTGGAAGAGCGGTGGGAGGCCATCGAGGCCATGGAGCGCGCCTTCCGCGACACCCGCCTGCGGGTGAGCACCGATCAGGTGGGGCTGGCCCGCCTGCGCGCCGGCGTGGACCTCATTCGCATAGGCAACCCGCTGCGTCCCGAAATGGCCGCCTGGCGCTACGGCGACCAGTTCGGGCGGCGACGCAAGCAACAGCTGCTGGCCACTGGCGCCGTGGTGGGGAGCGCCGCCGTCATCGTCGGCGGGATGTTCGCAGCCGGCGTCAGCGTGGGCTCCTTCCTCAACGCCTGGACCGTCCCGCGGGTCTGGGAGGCCCTCATCCAGGGCCGCCAGGGCAAATCCATTGGCCTGGTGCAACTCCCCGACGGCACCCGCGTGGAACTCCAGCGCCGGCATGCCCGGATGAGCGCCTTGGAGAAGACCCCCGACGGCGCGCTGCAGCTGCGCCTGGAGTCCAAGGAGGGGACGCACCTGCTGCAGGGAGCGGACGCCTTCCGAGCCGCGCAGCGCCTCATGCCCGTGGTCAACCGCTTTGGCGGCACCCCCGAGCAGGTGCAGCAGGCCGTCCGGCTGCTGGACGAGCGCGGCGCTCCCGACGAGGTGTGGCGTTTCATCCAGCAGGCGCACGGCTGGCGCCCCGGGCAGTCTCGCTGGAAACCGCGCGATCGCGGCTGGCAGGAAACCGGCAAGATCGCCGAGCACCCCGGCACGCTGCACCAGCTCACCCCCACCCGCCGCCTGGCGCTGGAAATGGCGCTGCACGAGGAGCAGGAGCGGCTCGCGCTGGAGGGGGAGCTGGCCGCGCTGGAAGAGGCGTGGCGCGACGCCGAGGAGATCGCCGCCATCGCCGACACGCTGGTCACGCCGTCCATCGTGGAGGAGCGGCTGGCCGCCCTGCGCGGGCGCCCGCGCGAGGGGTGACCTCCCCGCGGGGGCCCGCCCTCGCGCGACATCGCCGGCGGTGGCGCCTACGCCTCCGCCACCGCCTGCTCGACCTCCGTTGCCACCGCCAGCAGCATCCGGTCGTTCCCCCGCGCGGCCATCAGCGACACCCCCACCGGTCCCTCGGCCACGCGCCCCAGCGGCAGCGTCACCTGCGGCACCCCCGACAGCCCGCTGATGCACAGCAGCTGCATCGCCCGCTCGCGCACCGCCGTCACCGCGCCGCCGTCCTGCCCGCACGCCGGCGCCGCCTCGGGCATGGTGGGGAGCACCAGCACCGCGTTCCCCGCCAGCCGCGCCGCCATCAGCGCCGCCACCGCCTCGCGCCGCGGCTGCATCGCCGCCGCCGCGGCGTCGGGCACCTGCCGCACCGCGTCAAAGCGCGCCGCCACCTGCGCGCCAAAGCGCGGGTGCACCGCCTCCACCCATGCGCGGTGCGTGCCCCAGATCTCGTGGAACTGCAGCGTGCGGAACAGCTCGAACCACGCGCGCAGCCCCTCGTCGCTCACCGTCACCGGCACCAGCGCGCCCAGCACCCGCTCCACCGCCGTCAGCGCGGGGCGCAGCGCCTCCACCACGGCTGGCGAAGCCAGCGCCCACGCGTCGGCCGCCAGCAGTCCCCGCCCCGGCGCCTGGTCATGCGCCGCGGGGGGCAACAGCACATCGCCCACCTGCGCCAGCCGCGCCGCGTCGCGCGCAAACCACCCCGCCGTGTCAAAGCTGGGTGCCAGCGGACAGGCCCCTGCCAGCGACACCGCCCCGTGCGTGGGGCGGATGCCGTACAGCCCGCAGTAGCTGGCCGGCGCGCGCACCGACCCGCCGGTGTCGCTCCCGATGGCGAAGTCCACCAGCCCCGCCGCCACCGCCGACGCCGAGCCGCTGCTGGAGCCCCCCGGCACCCGCCCGGGCGCCGCCGGATTCACCGGCGTGCCGTAGTGCGCGTTCTCCCCGGTCAGGCTGAACGCCATCTCCTCGGTGTGCGTCCGCCCCGCCAGCGAGGCCCCCGCCGCCAGCAGCGCTGACAGCACCGCCGCATGCGCCGGAGCCGGTGGATGCGTGGCCAGCCAGTCGGGGCTGCCAAAGCCGGTGCGGTGCCCCGCCACGTCAAACAGGTCCTTGAGCCCGAATGCCAGCCCCGCCAGCGGCCCCGCCGGCGCCCCCGGCAGCGCCACATGCGTGTGCCGGCAGAACGCCCCCACGGTGTCCCGGTCCAGGATGCTCCCGGGCGTGCTCACCGCCCCACCACCACCGGCAGCCAGTAGCTGAACTTCACCGAGAAGAAGTTGTCCCCCGCCGCCCGCGTGGTGCGCCACAGTTCCCCCAGCCGGGCCGGGTCGGCCAGCGCCTCGCTGCTGCGGCGGTTCTGCTGCCACACCACGAACAGCGTGCTCCCCGGCGTCCACTCCCACCGCATCACCACGTTGGAGCGGAACGACAGCACGTGAAAATCACGGTTGCCCAGCGTGAACTGCTGGGCGCCGTCGGTCACGGTGCGCCCCCCCGCGCTATCCACCGCCACGGTGGTGCCTTCGGTGCCGTACTCGCGCAGCTGCCGGCTGCGCGGCGCCGCCAGCTCGCCGAAGCGCGCAAAGGCGCCGCTGGCCACGAACGGCTCCATGTACCCCTCCAGCGTGAGGTTGGGGGAGAAGGTGTAGTTGAGCCGGAACTTCGACGAGATCGTCGTGCGGTCCACGTAGGCGAAGATGTAGCGGCTGCCGTACGTGCGCACCCCCCCGGCCACCCGCGTGACGTACTGCCGCGGGTCCACCCCCGACTGCCACCCCGGCTCGGCGGACACCGACACCCGCGCCGACGGCCGCAGCGTGAGCTGCCCCCCCAGCGACCGGCGCCCGGTGCCGAACTCGTCCTGCTCCCACCCGCCGTTCACGCGCCACCCGGTGCGCGCGCCAAAGGGGCCGTTCACCCGCAGTTCCTGCTTGAGCGTGCGCGGCCGCCCCATCAGCGGCCCCCCGCGCGTGAGCGCGTCATCCAGCGACGGCAGGTCGATCGTGCTGCGCACGTTCACGTTCCAGAAGTTCCGCAGCGTGAGCGACGTGTTCTGCGTCCAGCTGTTCTGCTGGTGCACCCCGCCGAAAGTGCGCGCGCCGCGCGTCTCGAACCCCAGCCGCCAGTTCTGAAACCACCGCCCGGGCTGCGTCTGCCGCACCTGCAGGTCGGCGTTGTACTCGATGTCGTCCACCGACTGCAGGCGCCCCAGGTCGGTCAGGTCGTACCCCGGCGACTCCACCTTCACCTCGGCCCCCCAGAGGATCCACCGCCCCGCGTCCTTGTCGGCGCGCAGCTGCGCGGAGTACCCCGACAGCCGCGTGGCCAGCGGGTCGTACCCCAGGTGCGTGGCGTCGGGGCGCTGGAAGAAGCGCACGCTGGACTGCTGCAGGCGCCGGATGGCCGCGGTGTCCCCCCCCACCTGCGAGCCGGCCACGAAGCCGCTTAGCACGTACTTCCCCTGCTGGAAGCGCAGCCGCCAGTCCAACGTGCCGAAGAGCGACTGCTGCGGCAGCAGCGCAGCCAGCCCCGCCGCACCGCCAAACGCCCGCTGCGTCCCCGTGAGCGCCACCCCCACGGTGGACGCCTGCCGCCCCACCTCCTGCTGCAGCCGCAGCAGCCCGTAGGCCGCGCGCGGCTCCACCGGCACGGCGCGCGTGAGCGCCGAGTCCAGCAGGTGCACCCGCGCCTCCTCGGCGCCGGTGACGGCGGCCAGCGCCCCCACCGTCAGGCGGCTGGGGAGCCGCCCGGTGAGCTTGGCCGCCCCCAGGATCGTGGCAGCGCGCGGCATGTCCACGAAGTCCCCCGACGCCGGCCCCCGGGGCGGGGCGCCGATGCGCCGCGGATAGAAGTACGATGCGCCGTTGCCGCGCAGCATCTCGCTTCCCTCCACGAAGAAGGGGCGCCGCTCGTCGAAGAACGTCTCGAACGCGCTCAGGTTCACCTCGGCGGGGTCCGCCTCCACCTGCCCGAAGTCGGGGTTCACCGTGGCGTCGAGGGTGAGGTTGGGCCCCACCGCCATCTTCATGTCCATCCCCATCCGCCCCGCCATGGGGCGGGTGAGCGGATTCCCCGCCACCGCCGTGGCACGCTGCGTCAGATCCCCCGCCGCGTACGGCACGAACTCCACCGGGCGGGTCGAGCGCACCCCCGACAGCCCCGCCAGCGTCCCGAAGCGCGAGATGTACCCCGTCTCCGTGGGCGGGATCATCACCCACTGCACGTCCTCGTTCTTGTCGGGCATCCAGCGGTCCACCTGCAGCCCCCACCGCTGCTGCTCCCCCGGGGGGAAGCGCAGCTGCGAGAACGGGATCCGCAGCTCGGCGCTCCACCCCGTGGAGTCCACGGTGGCGGCGGCGGTCCACACGGGGTCGAACTGGCTCTCGCGCCCACGCATGTCGTCGTCCTGCGTGTGGCGGAAGTCCGACCGCACGCCGGCGGCCGACACGCCAAACCCCACGCCGGTGCGGCGGTCCTGCTGCGGGTCCAGGGTGATGGTGATCCGCTCGGCGTTGCCGAAGCCGTCGCGGCGGGTCATGGTGCGCGAGATCGCCGACGGGTCCACGCGGTGCATCCGCGCCCCCACGTACAGCGCCTCGTCGTCGTACACGAAGTAGACCTCGGTGCGCTCGGTGGCCGCCTTCCCGGGCACGGGGCGCTGCTGCGTGAAACGGTCCACCGCCTGCGCGTTCCGCCACACCGCCTCGTCCAGCCGTCCGTCCACCCGCGGAGCGCGGGTGACGCGGGAGGCCACGGCCACCTGGGACGACGGCTGGGCCCCCAGCGCCCCGCCCGCCAGCAGCAGGAGGGGGAGGAGCGGAGCGCGGAACACACCGGGGCGCCCATGGCGTCGGGAGGCGGCTGCGAGACAAGGCATCGGCGCGACTACGCGCGTCGGAGGGAAAACGTTCGGCGGCGCGCACCATTCCGGGCGCCGCGCCCGCGCGCTAATGTGGGCCATGCTTCCCGCCCCCCCACGCCGCATCGTCATCGGCGCCGAGTCGCACGAGGCCATCGCCGCCGCCCTCACCGCCGCGCGCCCCGACCTGGCGGTGCGCGGCAACCGCATGCTGGCGCTCACCGCCGACGACCTCGCCTGGGGGAGTGCTACGTGGGCTTCCGCCGCCCGCCGCTCCCCACCCTGGGCGCCATCCGCTGGGTGCACTGCACCGGCGCCGGCGTGGACGCGTGGCTGCACCCCACCCCGCTCCCCGACGGGGTACTGCTCACCCGCACCAGCGAGTCGTACGGTCCGCCCATTGCCGAGTGGGCGGTGGCGCGCGCGCGGGCGTTCACGCAGCAGCTGCGCGCGCTGGACGAGGCGCAGCGCGCCGGCCGGTGGGCGCCGCGCGACGTCCCCATGCTGGCCGGCTCGCGCGTGCTGGTGGTGGGGGCGGGGGACATCGGCACCCACTGCGCCCGCGCCTTCCGCGCGCTGGGGTGCCACGTCACCGGCGTCTCCCGCAGCGGCACGGCGCGCCACGCGGGGGACGCGCCGTCGCCCTTTCACGCCATGGCGCGGGTGGAGGCGCTGGCCGACCTGCTCCCCGAGGCGCAGCTGGTGGTGGTCACGCTGCCGCTCACCGGCGACACGCACGGGCTGCTGTCACGCGCCCTCCTGGCCCGCTGCCGCGGCGCCTACCTGCTCAACGCGGGACGCGGCGCCGTGGTGGAAGAAGGGGCACTCCCCGAGGCGCTCGACGCCGGATGGCTGGCCGGCGCCGCCCTGGACGTGTTCACCGTGGAGCCACTCCCCGCCGACTCCCCGCTGTGGCACGACCCGCGAGTGGTCATCTCCCCACACATCTCCGGCCTCACCACCGTCCCCGGCGCCGTGGAGGGCTTCCTGGAAGCCCTCACCCAACTGGAGCGCGGCGACACCCCAACGTGGACAGTCGACCAGCACCGCGGCTACTAGCAACCCCCAGCGCAGCGCCCCCCCACCCCCTCACCCCTAGGCAGTTCCGAGGCGCCCCCCACCCCCTCATCCCTATCACTCACCCCTATCAACACTCACCCCCTCACCCCTAGGCAGTTCCCTCACCCCTAGGCAGTTCCCTCACCCCTCCGCCACACCCACCCCCCCACCATCAGCAACCCCGCCACCGCCCCCAGCAGCTTCCCCACGTACAGCGCCCCCCCCTCCACCGCCGGCGGAGGCACCAGGCACCCGACGAGCGCCACCCCCACCGCCGTCATCCCCACGCCGCTCACCACCGCCACCCGCCGCGGCACCCGTCCGCCCCCCTCCGCCGCCGCCAGCCGACGCCACGCCAGCAGCAGGTAGCCGTACGGCACCAGCACCAGCACGATCGACCCGCCCAGCAGCACCAGGTACGCCTCCTGCAGCGTGGCCCCCAGCTGCCCCAGCAGCAGCAGCGCCG
>JBEIJM010000072.1:0-14915 GCA_040380205.1 Gemmatimonadaceae bacterium | reverse complement strand
GCTGGCCACGGCGCACGGGGCCGCCGTGGTGGAGGACGCGGCGCAGCACGCCGGCGGCGGGGTGGACGGCGTGCGCGGCGGCGGCCAGGGCCACTGGGGGGGTGCTCAGCTTCGGGCGCGGCAAGGGGCTCAACGCCGGCGGTGGCGGCGCCCTGCTGAGCCGCACCCCGCTCCCGGACCCCTGGGCCGTGGCGCTGGCGGCGGCCCCGGCGGCCGAGGCCGCCGCGTGGCACCTGGCGCGCACGGCCGCCACGGCGCTGCTGGCGCATCCGGCGGCCTTTGCGCTGGTGCGGCGCCTCCCGGGGCTGGGGGTGGGAGCCACCACCTACCACCCGCCGCGCCCGCTGGCGCGACCTGCGGCCACCGTGGCTCGTCTGGTGGAGGACGCCCTGCGGGCGGAGCCAACGGCACGGGCCCTGCGCCAGCGTCGGCAGGCAACGTACCGCGAGGCGCTGGACACGGTGTCCGGCGTGACGCTGGTGCGACGCCCCGCGGGGGGCGTTGGCGGCGCGCTCCGCGAGCCCGTGCTGGCCGATCCCCACGTCATGGCCCCGCTCGCCCCCCTGGGGGTGGGACGAGGCTACCCGCGCACCCTTGCCGACTATCCGGAGCTTGCCGGCTCCCTGGCGGCGCCCTCTCATCGATTCCCCGGTGCCCAACAGCTCGTGGCGCAGCTCCACACCCTTCCCACGCACCCGCTGCTGTCCGACGCGGGGCAGGCGCGGCTCATCGCCCGGCTCCGCCACCTCGGGGGCTGACGGGCGCGCCACCGTCCGCGCAGGGCGGCCCCATGGGTGACCTGGTCCGCCGCGTCTGGCGGCTGCTCACCCCGCGGCAGCGCCGGCGCGCGCTGTGGCTGCAGGGGTATTTCGTGGTGGTGGGGCTGGTGCAGGTGCTGGGGGTGGCCTCCATCGCCCCCTTCATCGCGCTGTTGGCCAACCCGGGGCTCATCACCACGCACCGGCTGCTGCAGCCGGTGTACGCGTGGACGGGCGCCCCGTCGCCGGTGGCGTTCCTGGTGGGGGTGGCGGCGGCGCTCATGGGGGTGATCGTCGTCTCCAACGCCATCTTCGCGCTCTCCACCTGGTTCACCATGACCTTCGCGCTCCGCATCACGCTGGAGCTGGAGCGCGACGTGCTGCGCGGCTACCTGCACCGCGACTTCGCCGAGGTGGCGCGCACCGACAGCGCGCAGCTGGCGTCGGTGTTCACCAACGACCTGCCGCGCTTCAACTACATGGTGCTGCAGTCGATGCTGGCGTTCGTGAGCCAGGCGCTGGTGGTGGTGTGCGTGTCGGCCGGGCTGGTGGCGTACAGCCCCACCGTGGCGCTGGTGGCGGTGCTGCTCATTGGCGGCGGCTATCTGGCGGTGTTTGCGGTGGTGAAGCGGCGGCTGGCGCGGCACGGCGCGCAGGTGGTGCAGGCGGGGGCACGGCGCTTTCGCCTTTTCCAGGAGAGCCTGGGGGGGCTCAAGGCCATCCGCCTGGCGGGGCTGCAGCCGGTGTACGAGGCGCGGGTGGGGGCCAGCAGCCGCGAGACGCTGCACTCGCACGTGATGCTGGGGGTGCTGGCCGAGCTGCCGCGCTTCCTGCTGGAGAGCCTGGCGTTCTGCGCGCTGCTGGCCTTTGGCGCGGTGCTGCTGCTGGCGGGGGAGGCGCCGCAGGTGGTGGTGACCACGCTGTCGGTGTATGCGATGGCGGGGTACCGGCTCCTTCCGGCGGCGCAGAACCTCTTCCGCTCGGCGGCGGCGGTGCGCGGCAACGCCGAGGTACTGCCGCAGCTGGAGGCCGACGTGCAGCGCGGGCGCGCGGTGGCGGCGCCGGAGGAGGGCCCTGTGGCGCCCTTCCCCGATGCGCCCATCGTGCTGGAGGGGGTGGGGTACCAGTACCCCGGCACCGCGGCGCCGGTGCTGCACGACGTGAGCGCCACCATCCCGCGGCACGCCATCACCGTGCTGGTGGGGGCGTCGGGGGCCGGCAAGAGCACGCTGGCCGACCTGCTGCTGGGGCTGCTGCGCCCCGACACGGGGGCCATCCGCATTGGCGACCGCCCGCTGGCCGACGCCATCCCCGGGTGGCAGCGGCAGATCGGGTACGTGCCGCAGGAGCTGTTCCTGCTGGATGACAGCATCGCCGCCAACATCGCCTTTGGCGAACCCGCCGGGATGGACCGGGCGCGGGTGCTGCGGGCGGCGCAGCAGGCCGACCTGGGGCCGCTGCTGGAGGCGCTCCCCGAGGGGATGGACTACGGCGTGGGGGAGCGGGGCGCGCTGCTGAGCGGGGGGCAGCGGCAGCGGCTGGGGATTGCGCGGGCGCTGTACCGGGAGCCGGCGGTGCTGGTGCTGGACGAGGCGACGAGCGCGCTGGACCCCCAGTCGGAGCGCGAGGTGCTGGCCACGCTGGCGTCGCTCAAGGCGACGACGACGATCGTGATGATCGCGCACCGCCCGGCGGCCATTCGCGCGGCGGATGCGGTGCTGTGGCTGGACGGCGGGCGGCTGATGGCCGCGGGGCCGCTGGCGGAAGTGGAGGCCCGCTATCCGGCGTTCCGGGCGCTGCTGGCGGGGGCGCAGCGGGAGGGGTGAGGGCGGGGGGGGTCGAAGGGGGAGCAAGCGACACGGCCCACGGCGCCAGGATGGCGACCGCGGGCCGTCTGCTGCTGGTGCGCGCCCGGGGCTACCCGAGCACCACCTGATACCCGCCCCGCAACGGTGCGGCGGCCATGGTCACATCCCCAACGAGCTGTTGGCCTCGCCGTCGGCGCGACCGGTGGACAGGACATAGCCCGAGAAGTGCCAGATGTCGAAGGTGGCCCGCACCACCTTCTTGGCGTCCGTGGTGATGCGGATGGGGAACGACTCGGTGATGGTGGCCAGGCTGTTGGCGTCATCCACCTCGCCGGGGTAGTAGCCACCGTACAGGGTGACGTTGCCCAGCTGCTTCCAGCTGGTCTTCCCCAGGTCCTGCGTGAGCGTGAGCGGCTTGGCGAACACCGTGCCATGCGGCTGGAAGTCGTAGGCCACCGACTTGCCGGCGATGGCGCGCACCGTGATGGTGAGCGTGCCGGTCCTAATGGCGCCCACGGGCACCGTGACGGTGAGCCCCGCCGTGGGCAGCGTGATGGTCCCGCCGCGCGTGGGGGTGATGCTCAGCGTCCTGGTCTCCACCGTCTTGAGCGGCGGGGTGCGCTTGAGGACGTGCACCTTGGCCGGCTTGGGGAGCCTGCCATCGCGGCGCTCCACCTCAAGGGCAGGGGTGAGGGGATCGGCCACGCACGCGGCGAGGGCAAGCGAGGCGGCGCCGAGAACAAGGGCGCGCGCCCGGACGGAGTCGGCAGGGTGCATGGTGTGGTTCACTGTAGGAAGCAGGATGGGCCGTGAGCCCGAGCGATGCCCGGCCTCCGCAGCGCGGCGAGCCGTGTTGCATAAAGTGTGAGCGGGTGGGTGCACTCGCCCCCCCGGCGGTGGCGCAGACTGTCACAATGTGCGCAGGCAGGCTCGCAGCGGCCCGGACGCCCGGGTCATCGCGGTGCGGGCGGTGCCGACCCCGAATGCTCGCGCGCCCGCGGCTGCCCCAAGGGCAACCGCGGGCGCGGGGCGCCGCTCCCGGAGGGAGCAGCCGGTGGGCACCGGTCGCGTCAGTCGAGGATCACCTGGTATCCCGACAGGGCAAGGTGAGGGCGCCCCATGATCACATCCCGAGCGAGCTGCCGCCCGCCTCCTCCGAACGCCCCGTCGACATCACATACCCCGAGAAGTGCAAGATGTCGTACGCCGAGGAGGTGACGCCGGTCTTGCGGTCGGTGATCAGGCGGGTGGAGAACACTTCGGTGGCCGTGACCGAGTTGGCCGTGGTGTTGACCGGGCCCGTGTGGTACACGCCGAACAGCGTCGGCTTGCCCAGATTGGCCCAGGTGGTGCCGGTCAGGCTCTGGGTGAGGGTGAGCGCCCGGGCGAACTTGGCGCCGTGCGGGGCGAAGTCATACCCGATGGCCACGCCGGGGCGCGACGACACCGTGATCGTCATGGTGCCGCTGGTGATGGCGCCGTCCGGGATGGTCACCGTGAGCCCCGACTTGGGGAGCACGATCCGCCCGCCGCTCTTGGCGGTGATGGTGATCGAGCCGCTCTCCTTCGTGGTCTGCACCTCGGTGCGGAGCAGCACCTTGGCGTTCGCGCCCACCGGCAGGGTGTTGGCGCGGGCCGCGGTGTCGGGGGCGGTGCCCACGGAGTCGCTGGAGCACGCCGCCGCAACGAGGGCCACGGCGACAGCCCCCGCGAGGGACGCCACGCGGGAGGGAACGCGGAACAGGGACGTGTTGCGCATGGATCGGGACCTCATTGGATAAGAGTGAGCCGGCATGACCGGCCTCCGGTGCCCACCGGATACGTGTATCTTCGGCAGGTGCGGTGAAAAACTTGAGCGAGTCCCGGGATGTGACCCCCGGCGGGGGTTGTCCTTCCTACCAGCGACCGCCAGAGCCGCAGCCCCAGCCCTCCTGGAGACCCCATGACGCGCCTGCTTCGCCGCACCCTCCAACAGTATGACGCGCGAGCCCTCCTGGGCGTCACAACGCTCGCATTGTGCGTTTCGTGCGGGGACCAAAAGGTGACCTCAACGGGGGGGGTCCTCCGGATCGCCACGGCCGCCGACGCCGATGCCCTGATCCCCCCCATAGTAGCCACCCTGCAGGGGAAACAGGTGGTGGACCAGCTGTTCGACCACCTGGCCGAGCCGGTCCCCCCCCTGCGGACGGTGGGGGACGCCGGCTTCCGCCCCCAGCTGGCTGCCCGGTGGACATGGGCCCCCGATTCGCTGTCGGTGGCCTTTGCCCTCAACCCCAAGGCCCGCTGGCATGACGGCACCCCCGTGCGGGCCCGGGACGTGGCGTTCTCCTTCGCCCTCTTCACCGACCCGGCGGTGGCGTCGCCCCACGCCTCCAATTTCGCCGGCATCGACTCGGTCAGCCTCCGGGATTCCCTCACCGCCGTGGTGTGGTGGGGGCGCCGCCACCCGGAGCAGTTCTTCCAGGTGGCGTACAACCTGGCCATCCTCCCGGCCCACCTGCTGGAGGGGGCCGATCGCACGGCGCTGGCCAGCACCCCCTTTGCCACCGCCCCGGTGGGGAGCGGGCGCTATCGGCTGGAACGGTGGGCCAAGGGGAGTGATCTGGTGCTGCGCGCCGACAGCGCCAACTACCGCGGGCGCCCGGGGTACGACCGGGTGGTGTATCTGGTGGCCCCCGACCCCACCACCGCCGGGACCCGGTTGCGCGCCGGGGAGGCGGATGTCCTGGACCAGGTGCGCGGCGAACTGGCCGGGCAGCTGCGCGCCGACCCCGCCGTGCAGCTGGTGGACTACGGCTCGCTGCAGTACGCCAGCCTCTTGCTGAACCACGCCCGCGCAACCGGGGGGGCCCGCGGGCTCTTTGCCTCCAGGGCTCTGCGCGTGGCGCTCACACAGGCGCTGGACCGCCCGGCGCTGGTGGCCAATGCCCTGGATTCGCTGGGGCAGGTGGCGCTGGGTCCCGTACCGCGCAGCGAGCCCACCGCCGACCCGGCCACGCGGCAGATCGCGTATGACACAGCTGCCGCCGCCCGCGCGCTGGACAGCCTGGGGTGGCGCCGCGCCAACCCCACCAGCGAACGGCGCCGCAACGGCCAGCCGCTGGCCTTTGCCATCCTGACGCCCGCCTCCAGCAGCACCCGCCAGCGGCTGGCCGTGCTGCTGCAGGAGCAGTACCGGCGGCTGGGGATCACCGTCACCGTGGACGCCGTGGACCCGGCCACCTTCGGGAAGCGGCTGGCCGAGGGGGACTTTGACACCGCGCTGCACCTCTGGCAGTCCGACCCCTCCCCCGCCACCATCCGGCAGGCGTGGGGGTCGCCGCGCGGGGCGGAGATCGCCGCCAACTTCTCCCGCTACCGCAACCCGCAGGTGGACGCACTGGTGGACAGCGCCGCTGGCACCTTCAATGAGGGGCGGCGGACGGCGCTCTTCCGGCAGGCGTACCAGCTGATGGTGGACGACGCCGCCGCCGTCTGGCTGTACGAGCCGCGCAACCTGTTGGCGGTGCGCCGCACGGTGGCGCCCACCGGGGCGCGCGCCGACGGCTGGTGGGGGAAGCTGGCCGACTGGCGCCCAGCTGGCGGGCGTTAGCCCCCGGCCCCGCCACCAGTCCGCATGCGCCTTGCCCCGCGGCTGCTCCACGCCCTGTGCGTTGCCTGGCTGTCGGTGACGGCGGGGTTCGTGGCGTTGCACCTGGTCCCGGGAAACCCGGTGGACCTGATGGTGGAGCGGGGCGCGCGCGACGAGGCCGCCCGGGCGCAGCTGCGGGCGCGCTACGGGGTGGACCAGCCCGTGGCGGTGCAGTACCTGCGCTTTGCGCAGCGCACCGTCACCGGCGACCTGGGGGTGTCGCTGATGACGGGGGCCCCGGTGGCCCCCCAGCTGGCGCTGGCGCTGGGGCGCACGCTGCTGCTGGCGGGGGCCGGAGCGCTGGGGGCCATGACCGTGGGGGTGCTGGTGGGGGCGGCGGCGGCGTGGCGGCCGCGCCGGCGCCTGCTGCGCGGAGCCCACCAGCTGCTGCTGGCGGGGTATGCGGTGCCGGAGTTCCTGCTGGCCATCGCGCTCCTCTGGTTGCTGGCCTTCCGGTGGCGCTGGTTCCCGGTGGGGGGGGTGGAGGATCCCATCGTGGCCCTCACGGGGAGCCGGTGGGACGTGTGGCGCGACCGCCTGCACCACCTGATGCTCCCGGCGCTGACGCTGGCGGTAGGGTGGGCGGCGGCCTTCGCCCGGCAGCAGCATGCGGCAGTGACGGTGGCGGCGGGCGCCCCGGCGCTGCGGGTGGCGCGCGCCAAGGGGGTGTCGGAGGGGGGGCTGCTGCGGCGCCACCTCCTCCGCCCCACCCTCACCACCCCCCTCCGGCTGGTGACCGTGCTGGCCCCCACCCTGGTGGGGGGGGCGCTGGTGGTGGAAACGGTCTACGCGTGGCCGGGGGTGGGGACGCTGCTGGTGCGGGCCATCCAGGCGCGCGACTACCCGGTGGCCAGCGCCGGGATGCTGGCCACCGGGTGCCTGGCGGCGGCGCTCACCCTGGCCATGGAGCTGCTGGCGCAGCGCCTGGACCCCCGGGAGGGAGTCGAAACGGAGGGGACGGCATGACCCCCCAGCCGGTGCGCGCCCCCGTCCCCCAGGTGCCCATGGTGCCGCTGTCCCTCCTGTTGGTGGTGGCCGGGGCGGCGCTGCTGGCCCCCTGGCTCGCCCCCCACGATCCCGCGCTGCAATTTGACGTGGTGCGGCTGCGCAACACCCCCCCCAGTAGCGCCCACTGGCTGGGCACCGACCCCTTTGCCCGCGACCTCCTCTCGCGGCTGCTCTTTGGCGCGCGCACCTCGCTGCTGGTGGGCATCGTGGCCGTCGGCGTGGGGATAGGGGTGGGGACCGTCGGCGGGGTGGCCACCGCCTTCCTCCCGCCCAGGTGGGAACGGCTGGTGCTGGGCGCCTGCGACGTGCTGCGCACCCTCCCGCGCCTGCTCTGGTACCTGATGGTGCTGCTGGTCACCGGGGCACTGGCGCCGCTGCCGCTGGGGGTGGTGGTGGGGCTCTCGGCCGCCCCCGCCACCATCCGGCTGGTGCACGGCGAGGCGCGGGGGCTGCGCCGCCATCCCTTCATGGAAGCGGCGCGAGCCCTGGGGACCCCGCTGGGGCGGCGACTGCGTGTACAACTGTTACCGCATCTGCTCCCAACCGTCCTCGCCACAGGGGTGCTGCTTCTCGCCGACGCCATGGCGCTGGAGGCAGGGTTGAGCTTCGTGGGGCTCGGGGTGCGTCCACCCCGGCCCAGCTGGGGGAACATGGTACAGGATGGCGTGGCGGTGCTGGAAACGGCGTGGTGGGTGGCGGCGGTCCCCGGGGCGGCGCTGGTGCTGACCGTGGGGTGCGCGGCGCGCGTTGCGGACGCCCTGCCCCTCGGGCGGGCGTCGCGGGAGCGCACGGCGCCGTGACGCGCACCGACGAGCTCGTCGCCCAGGCGCAGCAGGAGGAACGCGAGGGGCGGTGGTGCAAGGCGCGCCTCCTTTTTGAGGAGGCCATTCGCGCGGCCACCCCGGCCGAAGGGCCGCGGATCACCGACCTGGTGCGGTGGGTGGGGCGATGCCTGTCCAACGAGGGGGAGACGGCGGGGGCGATGGACACGCTGGAGGCGGCGCTGGCCATCGCCGAGCTGTGGGGGAACACCCTGGCAGCCGGCCATGCCCTCAACGTCCAGGCCGTCATCGCCTGGCAGCACGGCAACACCGACGAGGCGGAGCGCCTCTGGCTGCTGGCGCGGCAGCGGGCGCTGCAAGCCGGCGACGCCCGCCTGGCGGGGATGACCGCGGCCAACCTGGGAGTGCTCGCCAACATCCGCGGCGACTACACCGAGGCGGAGCAGCACTACCGCTCGGCGATCACCAACCACCGCTCTTTGGGGCTGGAGCACGAGGCCGCGCTCGCGGTGACCAACCTGGGGCTGCTGTACACGCACCAGGAGCGATGGTCGGAGGCCGAGGCCGCCTTCCAGGAGGGGATCCAGATCTGCGTGCGGACCGGCAACACCGCGCTGCGCACCCAGTTGGAAATCAACCTCGCCGACCTCTGGCTCACCCGCGGCGAGCACGCGCGCGCGCAGGGCATGGTGCAGCAGGCGCTCGACCGCGCCGGGCAGGCCGGCGACGCCGCCGCCATCGGCAAGGCCACGCGCATCCTGGGCGCCATTGCCAGCGACTTGGGCAGCCACGACGAGGCCGAGCGCCACTTCGCGCGCGCCGACGAGGTGGCCACCGCCCGCGGCGACGTGCTGCAGCAGGCCGAGATCGCCCGCGACCGCGCCACGCTGGCGCGGCGCATGGGGCGCAACCGCGACGTCCTGCAGCAGCTCAACCGCGCCCGCTCGCTGTTCACCCAGCTGCGCGCCCGCCCCGACCTGGCCGACGTGGGCGAGAAGGTCGGCAACCTGGAGCAGGAGTTCGTCCACGTCGCGCGGCGCTGGGGCGAATCCATCGAAGCCAAGGACCGGTACACGCAGGGTCACTGCCAGCGCGTGGCCGACCTGGCCTGCACCATCGCCGAGCACAGCGGCATGGACGGCGAGGAGCTGTTCTGGTTCCGCATCGGCGCGCTCCTGCACGACGTGGGGAAGATCGTCATCCCCCCCGAGGTGCTCAACAAGCCCGGCAAGCTGGATGACGCCGAGTGGGTGCTCATGAAGAGCCACACCACCGCCGGCGTGGAGATGATGGCCGACATCGAGTTCCCCTGGGACGTGCGCCCCATGATCGTCTCCCACCATGAGCGGTGGGACGGGCGCGGCTATCCGCACGGGATCGCCGGCGAGGAGATCCCCGTGGTGGCGCGCATCCTCACCGTGGCGGACGTGTACGACGCGCTCACCTCGGTGCGCAGCTACAAGCGCGCCATGACGCACGACGAGGCGATGGGGATCATGCGCTCCGACGTGGGGCGCGTCTTCGACCCCATGGTGTTCGCGTGGTTCGAGGCGTGCGTGGTGGGGTGGCTGGACCGGAGCGCCAACCCGGCCGGACTGCTGGGCACGCCGCGGTCGGTCCCCGCCCTGGCCGCGGCGGACGGCGCCGGCGCCCCCGCCCCGCCGCCGCCCGCACCAGCCGGCGGCGAGCCCTCGGCGCTGGAGCTGGACGACCTCACGCGGCTCCCCTCGCGCCGCGCCTTCCGCGACGCCGCCACTCACCTGCTGGAGGCGCGCCGCACCACCGGGCGCCCGGTCTCCATGCTGGTGGTGGACATCGACCGCTTCAAGCTGGTCAACGACACCTTCGGGCACCTGGTGGGCGACGCCGCGCTGCGCATGGTGGCGCAGCAGCTGCGCGCGTTGCTGCGCCCCATGGACTTTGCCGCGCGCTACGCCGGCGACGAGTTCGTGGTGCTGCTGCCGGGGACGCGCCTGGTGGACGCCTGCCTGGTCGCCGAGCGACTGCGCGAGGCGGTGTCGGCCATGGTCATCGACGCGGGCCCCGGGCACCCCGCCTGCCGCATTTCCGTGTCCATCGGCGCCGCCAGCGCGCCGCTGCACGGCGAGACGCTGGACGCGGTGTTCGGCGCCGCCGACAGCGCCCTCTACGGCGCCAAGCGCGCCGGCCGCAACGCCGTCACCTCGGCGGCGCGCATGGGGGGCGGGCGGCAGGAGCTGCTGCTGGACACCTTCGTGGGGCGCGACGAGGAACGGCAGCGCCTGCGCGACCTGCTGGGGGCCACGATCAAGGGGGACCCGCAGGTGGCGGTGCTGGTGGGGGAAACCGGCGTGGGCAAGTCGGCGCTGCTGCGCCAGCTGGGCCCCGACATGGGGATGCGCGCCGGGGCCTTCCTCACGGGACAGTGCCGCGAGGCCTCGGTGGAGCTCCCCTACGGCCCGTGGGCCGACGTGGTGCTGGCCGCGCACCGCGCGGGGCTGGTGCCGCCGCGCGCCTGGCGCGAGCTGCCGCAGCTGGTCCCCGAGGTGGCGGGCGCCCCCGGCAGCAGCGCGCCCGGGTCGGCGCGCGCCCTGCTGGGGGAGCTGGCGGAGTTCCTGCGGCTGGCGTGCGCCGAGCGACCGCTGCTGGTGGCGCTGGATGATGTCCAGTGGGCCGATCCCGCCAGCTGGGACGCGCTGGAGTACGTGGTGGGGGCGCTGGCCCACCAGCCGCTGCTGCTGTGCCTCACCGTGCGCGCCGAGATGCGCACCGACGCCTGCGACGCGCGGCTGCGCCGGCTGTCCCGCTCCAAGCGCACCACCACCATCCCGGTGGGGCGGCTCGCGCGCGAGGAGGTGGGGGAGTGGCTCTTTGCGGCGCTGGGCGGACAGCCCACCCCGCCGGCGCTGCTGGACCAGGTGATGTCGCAGTCCGAGGGGAACGCCTTCTTCGTGGTGGAGACGCTGCGCGCCCTGCTGGAGGCGGGACGGCTGCACTGGGCCCCCGACGGGTGGCGCTTCGAAGCGACCGACGACGTGGCCCCCTCGGCGGCCATCAGCGACCTGCTGGCGCGGCGCCTGGAGGGGCTCTCCCGCGAGCACCGGCACATCCTGGCGCTGGGGGCCGTGCTGGGACGCGAGTTCGATCCCGAGGTACTGGTGGCCGCCTACGAGGGCGCCGAAGCGCAGGTGCAGGACGCGTTGGACGAGGGGTTGGCCGCCACCGTGCTGGAGTCGGTGGCGCATCCGCGCCCCACGCTGCGCTTTGCGCACGCCGGGCTGGCCGACCTGCTCATGACCACCGTGAATCCCTTGCGGCTGCGGCGGCTGCACGAGCGCGCGGCGCGGGCGCTGGAAGCCATGCCCGCGCACGACGCATCGGCGCTGGCCGTGCACTTCGACCAGGCCGGGATGGGGCGTGAAGCCTACCAGGCGGCGCTGGAGGCGGGTCGGCAGGCGCAGGAGCTGTACGCCTTTGACAGTGCGGTGGACCGATTCCGCATCGCCCGCCGCCACGCCGATGGCGCGGCGGAGATTGCCGACATCGAGTGGCGGCTGGCGCAGGTGGAGGAGCTGGCCGGGCACCCGGCCGAGGCCGAGGCGCACTGTGAGCTGCTGCTGGCAGCCTATGCCGACGGCGCCCGAAGCACCGGGGTGTGGCGCCCGGCGCGCCGCATGCGCGAGCGGCTGCGGCTGCAGCGCGGCGTCCCCGCCGCCGAGGTGGCCGGCGTGCTGGAGGCGCTGCGCGCGGAAGCGCAGGAGGCCGGCGACGCCGAGGAACAGCTGGCGCTCCTGCTGGCGCTCTCCACGGTGCGCCAGCGGCTGGGGGACCTGGGAGAGGCCGAGCGACTGGCGCGCGAAGGCGTGGCGCTGGCCGAGCAGCGCGACCTCCCCGAGCTGCTGGCCGACGCCACGATGCGGCTGGGGTCGGTGCAGCTGGTGGAGCACCCCACCTCGGCGGTGCCGCTGTACCGGCGCGCGCTGGACATCTTCACGCGCATCGGCGACCGCGCCGGGCAGGCGCGGTGCCACATCAACATCGGCACCGCCTCCGACCGCGCCGGCAACCACCCGGCGGCCGAGGTGTCGTACCACACCGCCATCGGGGTGGCCTCCGACATCCGTGCCAGCGACCTGGGGGGGGTGGCCTCGCTCAACCTGGGGGTGCTGCAGATGAAGACCGGGCGCCTTGAGCAGGCGCGTACGCGCTTTGACGACGCGCTGGCCGTCTTTGCCGCGGGCGGACACGAACGGCACCGGCTGGCCTCGCTGTACAACCTGGCGCACCTGGCGCGGGCGCGGCGCGATGCGGCCGGCGCGCTGGAGCTGTACGACGCCTCGGTGGTGCTGGCGGCGTCGCTGGACCAGCTGGACGTGGAGGTGGGCGCCACCGCCGGGGCGGGGCTCTCGGAGCTGGACCTGCACTCGCTGCGCGGAGGGCAGGAGCAGTGGATGCGCGCGCGCGACCGGCTGGGCGACCGCGGGCACTGGTTCCAGGGGCGCGAGCTGTGGGAGGCGCTCACGCTGAAGCTCACCGCGGCCGACTCGCCCCCCACGGCGTCGGAGGCGCTGCTGCTGCAGGCGGTGCACCGGGTGGAGCAGCACGACCAGTACGCAGCGCTGTGGCTGGGCGCCGAGTGCGCCATGCTGTTCACCGGCGCATCGCCCGAGGGGAACGCCCTCCGCGAGCGGCTGCTGGTGCAGGCCCGCGCACTGGGGTACGCCCCGCTGGTGGCGCGGCTGGCCAACCAGGAGCACGTGGACCCGGAGACCGAGGGGAAGCCCGGGCGGTTCCTCTACCGGGTGGCGTAGCTACGGCGCGTCACCCGCCCGCGCCACGCGTCAGGGCGTGCATGCGGCGGGGCTCACCCGGCGGGACGGAGCGCCGCATACAGCGTCAGGTACCGCCCCACCATGGCCTCCGCCGTGTGGTGCGCCTGCGCGGCGGCCCGCGCGGCGGCGGCCCGCACGGCGGCAGCGGCCGGGTCCTGCAGCAGCGCCGCCAGCGCCGCCGCCAACGCGCCCGGATCGCCGGGGGGCACCAGCGTGCCGGTCACGCCGTCCTCCACCAGCGCCTCGGGGCCGCCGCACCGCGTGGCCACCACGGGAACCCCGGCCAGCATCGCCTCCACCGTGGCCAGCGAGAACCCCTCGCGCTGCGACGACAGCACAAAGCCGTCGGCGCCGGCCAGGAAGCCCGCGGCATCCTCCACGAACCCCGCAAAGCGCACCAGCGGCTCCACCCCCAGCGCCGCGCGCTGCGCCAGCAGCCCCTCGTAGATCCCGATGCCGTCGGGGGCCCCGGCCACCTCCACCACAAAGGGGGGGAGCGGCGCGGGCCAGTCGCGCAGCCGCGCCACCGCCTCCAGCAGCATGGGGTAGTCCTTGGGCTGGCGGATGTTCCCCAGCGCCACCAGCCGCCGCGGAGCGCCGTCGGCGCCCGCCCCCTGCACGTCCCCGCGCGCCGGGGCGCTCGCGGAGGGCGCCGGCACCCCGTTGGGGGTCACGGTCATGGCCGCCCGCGGCCACCCCAGCCACGCCGCCGCCTCGTCGGCCAGCGCGGCCGATACCGTGGTGAGGCGCGCACCCGTCCACCGCAGCAGTGCCACCTTGAGCGCCAGCGACGCCCCACGGGGGGGCAGGTCGTGCGCGCCATGCAGCGTGACCACCACCGGCACGCGCTCCAGCCGCGCGGCCAGCGCGGCGTACACCGCCCCGCCAAAGAGGTGCGCGTGCACCACGTGGGGGCGGTGGGTGCGCACCGCCTCGCGCAGGGCGCGCAGCCACGGCAGGTCGAAGCCGCGCGCCGAGGGGGGGGCCACCATCCACGGCAGCCCATCGTGCGCCAGCGCCTCGGTGAGCCACCCCGCGCCCCCCACCACGGTCACCGCCTCGTACCCCGCCTGCCGCAGCCCCTGGGCCACATGGCGCACCACCGTCTCGGCACCGCCGGGGCCGAAGGTCTCGATCACCTGCAGCACCCGCATGGCGCCGCCCGTCGCTACGCGGGGCGCCGGCGCGCCGCGCGGCGCTCGCGCAGCGACCCCTGCTGGTCGTCCCCCACCGGCCCCACCCCGAAGTAGCGCGCCTCGGGGCGCCAGAAGTACCAGCCGCTCACGCTGGCCGCCGGGAGCATCGCGTACGACTCGGTCAGCCGCATCCCGGCGCGCCCGGGGGCGTCCAGCAGCGCAAACAGCACCCCCTTCTCCTCGTGCGTGGGGCACGCGGGGTACCCCGGCGCAGGACGGATCCCCTGGTACCGCTCGGCAATGAGCCCGTCGTTGTCCAGCGCCTCGTCCGGGGCGTACCCCCAGTGCGTGCGGCGCACCTCGGCGTGCATCCACTCGGCCGCCGCTTCGGCCAGCCGGTCGGCCAGCGCCTTCACCAGGATGGCGCTGTAGTCGTCGTGCGCCGCCTCGTACTCGGCCGCCAGCGCGTCCACGCCATGGCCCGCGGTCACCGCAAAGGCGCCCACGTAGTCCATCTCGCCGCCCCCCACGGGGGCCACGTAGTCGGCCAGGCAGTAGTTCGGGCGCCCGTCCCCCTTCTTGTCCAGCTGCTGCCGCTCCATCACCAGTCGCGTCACCTCGGTGGCCCCCGTGGCATCGGCGTACAGCACGATGTCGTCGCCGTCGGCCTGCGCGGGCCAGAACCCCACCGCCGCGCGCGCCTCCAGCCGCCCCTCGTGCACAAGCCGTTCCAGCATCGCCTGCGCATCGGCCCACAGCGCGCGCGCCGACGCCCCCACCACCGGGTCCTCCAGAATGGCCGGGTACCGCCCCGCCAGCTCCCACGCCTGGAAGAACGGCGTCCAGTCGATGTACGGGAGCAGCGCGGCCAACGGCACCGGCGCGAAGGTGCGGGCCCCGGTGAACGCCGGGACCGGCACCGCGCGCCCAAAGTCCACCGGCACCGGGTTGGCGCGCGCCGCCGCCAGCGGCACCAGCCGC
>JBEIJM010000071.1:0-14936 GCA_040380205.1 Gemmatimonadaceae bacterium | reverse complement strand
GAGGGGGGCTGGTAGCGTCCCTGTGCCCTCATCCCCGGCTTCTCCTGCCTCAGGCTGCGCCGAGGGGCCCTGGGTATGAGGGAGAGGGACGAGGTGTTCGGGATGAGGGGGGCTGGTAGCGTCCCTGTGCCCTCATCCCCGGCTTCTCCTGCCTCAGGCTGCGCCGAGGGGCCCTGGGTATGAGGGAGAGGGACGAGGTGTTCGGGATGTGGGGGACTGGTACCGTCCCTACGTCCTCATCCCTCTCCCTCATACCCAGGGCCCCTCGCCACCTCAGGCAGTTCAGGTTGCGAGGCGCGCCGACCCTGTCCGCAACACCGTCACCCCATCACCGGCGCCCACGAGCGGAACCAGAGGTACCATGCGCGCCCGTACCCCGGCGCCTCCCGCAGCGCCGTGACGAAGTGTCCGCGGGCCCCCGCCGCGTCCCCCGCGGTCAGCAGGTTGGCGCCGCGGCGCGTGTGCACCACCGCGCGGGCGCGACGCACGGCGTCCCCATGCGCCGCCATGAAGTCCACATGCCGCGCCGCCAGCCGGTCCAGCACGCGCAGGTCGCTCTCCTCCACCTCACCGCCTGCGCCCCCCGTCAGGCTGGCCGCCGAGCGTGACACCGCCACCAGCTGGCGATCCAGACGGGCCACCAGCCGCCCGTACCCCACGCGGAGCCACAGGTCCACATCCTCGCCAAAGCGCAGCGCCGGATCAAAGCCGCCGCACGCCGCGAAGGCGTCGCGCCGCAGAATCACCGTGGGGGTACCCAGGTAGTAGTCGCGCAGCAGGTCGCGGAAGTCGCGCACCAGCGTCACCGCACCCGAGCCCGGGGCGTCCAGCGGCGGGGGCGCCTCGGTGGGGAAGTAGGCAAAGGTGGTCGCGCACAGCGCCGTGGCCGGGTGGGCGGCGAACACCGCCAGCTGGGCCGCCAGCTTGTCCGGGTGCCAGACGTCGTCGGCATCCAGGAACGCCAGCAGCGTGCCCCGCGCCAGCGACGCCCCCTGGTTGCGGGCGTGGGCGGCGCCGGCATTGGGTTGCGTCACCACCCGCACCCCCAGCGGATGCCGCGCCGCCACGGCCGCCGTCTCGTCGGTGGACCCGTCGTCCACCAGGATCACCTCGTCCGGCGGACGCGTCTGCGCCGCCACCGAGTCCAGCGCGCGCCCCAGTGTCCCCGCGGCGTTCCACGCGGGGATCACCACCGAGACCGTGTCGGGCGGGGCGCTGTGCGACTCGATCGGCATGGAGGGGCAAGCTACGTGGGCCGGGCGTTGGCAGGAAGCGAGGGGGGGCGGCATGTTGGGGGATGCCCCCGCGCTCCCGTCCCCGTCGGCGCGCCGCGTTCGCCACCGCGGCGGCCGTGGCCGTGTGCGCCACCGCCGCGTTGGGGTGGGCGCAGGGGTGGGGGCGCCGCGCCCCCGGGCTCCCCCCCAACCCGCCGTACGACGGCCGCTTCGCCTTCGTGCGGCTCCGCTACACCAACGGCCACCCCGGATGGTCGTTCGACTACCCGGCCATGGAGCGGAACTTCATGACCATTGCGGCCGACCTCACCGGGCTGCGTCCCCACGTGCGCGAAAGCGTCGTGCTGGCCATGGATGATCCCGCGCTGGGGCGCTATCCCGTGGCGTACCTGTCGGAGCCCGGCTTCTGGGACCCCGACGACCGGGAGGCCGCCGCGCTGGGCCGCTGGCTGCGCAAGGGCGGCTTCCTCATCGTTGACGACTTCTTCGGCCCCGCCCAGTGGGCCGTGTTCGCCGACGCCATGGGACGCGTGCTCCCCAGGGCGCGCTTCCTTCCGCTCGACCGCACGCACCCGGTCTTCGACAGCTTCTTCCGCATCCCCTCCCTCGAGGGGATGCGCCATCCCTCGGGACGCCAGTACGCCGCGCAGTTCCTCGGCGTCTTCGAGGACAACAACCCCGACCGCCGCCTGATGGCGGTGGTCAACTTCAACAACGACATCGGCGACTACATGGAGTGGTCCGGCGAGGGGTGGTACCCCGTCAACCTCTCCAACGACGCCTACAAGTTCGCCACCAACTACCTGGTGTACGGGCTCAGCCGCTGACCCGCGGCCCCGCGGGCCCCGTCGGCGCGCTCACCGGAAGGGCAGCGGCGTCTCCCGCGCCAGGTCGCGCACCATCCGGTCGTCCCCGGTCAGCTCCCAGTACACCATCGACACCGGCACCATCCCCACCCCGTTCACCTCGTCGAAGAAGCGGCGCAGCGAGAACTGGTCCCCCAGCTGCCGCGCGCGCTCGGCCATCGTTTCCTCCATCAGCCGCCCGCCGGTCACGTAGCTGGCGCCGTACCCCGGCTGCCGCAGGTACAGGTGCTGCTCGAACCCCAGCAGCGGGTCGCGGCGCATCCACCCGCGCGGCGTCCAGTTCACGTGGATGTCCCCCGCCTGCGCCATCGTCAGCGTGTTGGCGTGCGCGTACAGGTTCCCCAGCCCGCGCGCGGCGCGGGTGATCAGCATGATCCACACGATCTCCCGCGACCGCGGCGAGGCGTCGTGCAGCCCGGCGTGCATCAGCCACTCCTCCATCGCCGTGGCCATCCCCTCGGCGCGGCTCATCCACACGTTGTACAGCAGCGGGCCGCGGCGGATCGGGCTGGCGTGCGGCGCGCGGCGGATGCGCCCGTTGTCCCACCAGTGCCACAGGTGCGTCCACAGCGGCACCGGGTCGCGCTGGGCGCCCTGCGAGAAGAAGTTGGCGGTGGCCGGCGGCACGAACCCCATGAACCGCTCGCGCAGCGCCCGCTCCATCCACGGCTCCCACGTGACGATCTGCTGGTCGCGGATGAACTGCAGGTAGCGCGGGAGCGCCGCCTCGCGCAGCGCGTCGAAGGCCGCCGGCGTCTCCGCCACCGGCAGCGGCGGCAGGAGGCGGTTGCGGTTCTCCTCCAGCCGCAGCGCCGCGTGCGCGCGCGCCAGCTCGCGGCGCACGATGGTCAGCTCCTGCTCCCACGTCAGCGGCACCAGGAGCACGTTGCGCAGGTACCAGCTGTACTGCGCCGTGCCGATCCCCGACGGCCCCGTCTTCTTCGGCGCCTCGGCGCGCAGCCACGCCGCGAAGGCGTCGGTGGCCGCGGCGGCGCTGTCGATGGCCGCCACCAGCGCCGCGTCCCCCGTCCCCACCCGGCGCCGCAGCTCCCCCAGCGCCTCGTGCTGCTCCTCGAAGGCGCGCACGCCCCCGACCCACAGGTCGCGGGCGTTGGCCCCCGCCAGGTTCAGCCGCGCCTGCCGCAGCAGCGGCGGCACCGTGCGCAGCTGCCCGGCCAGCCGCGCGGACTCCTCGGCGGTGAGCGCCCGCAGCGTGTCCAGCACCGTGCGCGGCCACACCGGGTACTGCCACAGCCGGATCGCCCCGTGGATCGTGGGCCCCTCCTCCGCCGGCGTGTCGCTCTCGTCGGTGCGCACCGACGCGTAGTAGGCCGGGTCGCGCGCGAAGGGCGTGAGCACCGTGAGGTGGTACTGCATGCCGTTCATCTCGGCGCGCACCAGGTGCCAATCCACCTGCTCGGCCACGCGCCACCCGGTGGTGTCAATGGCCTTCAGCCGCTGCTGCAGCCGGGTCAGCCCGGCCAGGCGGCGGGCGTTGGTGGCCGGGCGGTAGTCGGGGATGCCGCCCACGCGTGGCGGCTCCTCAAAGGCGCGCCACTCGGTGAAGAGCGTCAGCAGCTGGGGGTAGCTGCGGCTGGGGGCGGTGGCGGCGGGCTGGGCGGGGAGTGCCGAGCTCAGGGGCAGGAGCGCCAGCAGCGCCGCCGGGACACCACGCACGCGGGGGAACGCAAGGGAGGGCATGCGGGGAACCTGCGCCGTGCTGCCAAGACCGGCAAGCGGGGGCCGGACCCCGCTATTTTTCTCGCATGCCCACCCCCCTCCTGCTGTACGGCGCCAACGGCTATGTCGGCGAGGCGTGCGCCCGCGCCGCCGTGGCCATGGGACTCGCGCCCATCCTCGCCGGCCGCAACCGGGCGGCGCTCACCGCGCTCGGGCGCGCCCTGGGGCTCGAGGTGCGCGTGGCGGCGCTGGACGACCCGGCGGCGCTGGATGCCGCGCTGGCCGGCTGCACCGCCGTGCTGCACGCCGCCGGCCCCTACGTGCACACCTGGCGCCCCATGGTGGACGCCTGCCTGCGCACTGGCGCGCACTACCTGGACATCACCGGCGAACTCCCGGTGTTCGAGGCCATCGCCGCGCGCAGCGACGAGGCACGCGCGCGCGGCGTGATGCTGCTCCCAGGGGCGGGGTTCGACGTGGTCCCCACCGACTGCCTGGCGCGGCAGCTGCACGAGCGGCTCCCCTCGGCCACGCACCTCTCCCTCGCCTTCCAGAGCGTGGGCCCAGGCGGCCTCCCCCCCGGCACGCAGCGCACCGCCATCGAACTGCTGGCCTACGGCGACCGGGTACGCGAGGAGGGGGAGCTGCGCCGCCCCACCGGTCCCCGCAAGACGCGGCGGATCGACTTCGGCGCCGGCCCCGTGCTGGCCAGCCAGCTCACGTGGGGGGACATCTTCACGGCGCACCGCAGCACCGGCATCCCCAACATCGAGGACTACACCGTCCTCCCGCCGGCGGTGGTGAAGCAGCTGGGGCTCATGCAGCGGCTGCGTCCGCTGCTGGGGCTGCCGTTCATGCGCGCCCTGCTCAAGCGCGGGGTGCGCCCGGGCCCCTCGGCGGCGCGGCGCGCGCAGACGGTCACGCACGTGTGGGGGGAGGCCCGCGACGCGCGCACCGGCGCCACCGTGGCCGCGCGCCTCCACGGCCCCGAGGCGGGGGTGGAGTGGACGGTGGCGTGCATGCTGGCGGTGGCCCAGCGGGTGCTGGCGGGGGAGGCGCCGGCGGGGTACCAGACGCCGGCCACGGCGTACGGCGGGGAGTTCGTGATGGGCATGCCGGGCGTGACGCGCGAGCTGCTGTAACGTCTTCGGGAGCGGCCTGGGGCACGCCCCGGCGCCGCCCCGCCCCAATTGTCAGACCCCCTCCCGATATTGCCCGCAATGCCGCTCCATCTCGAGATCATCCCCGACCTCTCCCGCGCCGTGGCGCCGCTGGCCGCGCTGCTGCGCGCCCCCGTGGACGACCCCTTCGTGCAGGAGTGGGTGGTGGCCCCCTCACAGGGAGTCCACCGCTGGCTGGCCGAGCAGCTGGCGGAATCGTTGGGGACCTCACCCAGCGGGCGCGACGGGATCGCCGCCAACATCCGCTTTGCCTTCCCCGGGGCGTTGGTGGCGCAGGCGCTGGGCGGTCGCATGGCCGACGATCCGTGGGAGGTGGGGCGGCTCACGGGGACGGTGCTCGACCTCCTGCACCGGCAGGAGGCGCTGGTCCCCGAGGCACGGCGCGGCGACAACCTGGTGGCGTTCGCGCGGCAGGCGGCCGACCGCTTCGACCGGTATCACGTCCATCGCCCCGCCATGATCGCTGCCTGGGCGCGCGGGGACGACGTGCTCACCCCCGTGCGGGACGCGGCGCCGCTGGCGGTCCCCGGAGCGCAGCGATGGCAGCCCGCGCTCTGGCGCGCCCTGCGCGAACAGCTGGGGGTCCCCTCGCCACCGGAACGGGTGGCGCAGGCGCTCGCCGCACTCCACGCCGGGACGCCCCCGGCGGGGCTCCCGGGGCGCGTCCTGCTGGTGGGCTCCTCTGCTCTGGCGCCGCTACACCTGGAGGTGCTGCTGGCACTGGCCGGCACCATCGACGTGCATGCCTGGCTGGTGCATCCGTCGCCGGGAGTGCTGAACGCCGCACGGGACCGCCTGCGGCACGAGGCGGTGCGCCCGACCGGCTGGCGTGATCCGCAGGACGACCATCCGCTGCGCGCCGTAGCGCGGGTCGCGCTTCTGGACAGTTGGCTGCGCCCCGCGCAGGGAATGCAGCAGCAGCTGGCGGTGCGCGGAATTCCTGTGTCGCCGCCGGCGCACCACGAGCCCGGGCCGGAAACACGGCTGGAGAGGCTGCAGGCGCTCCTGCGCCACGATGCCCCGTTTCACGGGGCGCCTGCGCAGCCAGTGCTGGCCGACCAGTCGGTGCGCCTCCACGGGTGCCACGGCCCCGCGCGGCAGGCCGAGGTGCTGCGCGAGGCGCTCTGGCACGCCTTCCGGGAGCTCCCCGGGCTGCGTCCCGACGAGGTGCTCATCGTGGCCCCCGACCTCCCCGGCATGGCGCCGCGCCTGGAAACGGTGTTTGGCTCGGTGCGCCCGGGTGCTGATCCCGAGCCCGGTCAGCTGCCGGTGGTGGTGGCCGACCGGTCGCTGCGCGAGGTGAACGTCGTGGCCGAGGCGCTGGTGCGGCTGCTGGACGCGGCCATGGGGCGCGCCGGCGTGGCCGACCTGCGGGCGCTCACCGACCTGGCGGTGGTGCGCGCGCGCTTCGGGGTGGACGCCGACACGGTGGCGCGCTGGATGACGTGGGCGGAGCGCGCCGGGGTGGCGTGGGGGCTGTCGGGGGCGCAACGCGCGCACTTCGGGGTTCCTGCCGACTACGAGGGGCACAGCTGGGCGCATGCGGCACGGCGGCTGGTGCTGGGCGCGCTGCTCCCCGACGGGGCGCGCGTGCCCGCTGCGGAGGGTGGGGGGGACGCGCTCGCGATGACGGTCCCCGTCGCAGGGGTGGACGCAGAGGACCTGCCGCACCTGGGCGCCCTGCTGGCGCTGCTGGGGGAGGTCACCGCGCTGGCTCAGGCGCTGCAGGGGGACGCGCGTCCCATTGGCGCGTGGTGCGACCTGCTGCACCGGACGGTGGGCGCCACCTGCACGGTCACGCGGGACCGGCAGCCGCAGCTGGCGGCCACGCTGGGGGTGCTGCAGGCGCTGGCCGCCGAGGCGGCCGGGTGCGACGTGCCGGTCACCTTTGCCGACTGGCACCCGCTGCTGCTGGAGCGGCTCACGGGCACGCCGGGGCACGTGGTGCTGCGCGGCGGCGCCATCACCGCCACCTCGCTGGTGCCGCTGCGCGGCGTCCCGTATCGCGTGGTGTGCCTGGTGGGGCTCGACGAGGGCGCGCTGGTGCAGGGTGGCGGCGACGGCGACGACCTGCTGCAGGAGCAGCCGCTGCTGGGTGATCCCGATCCGGCGGGCGAGCAGCGGCAGGCGCTGCTGGACACGGTGCTCGCCGCGCGCGAGCGGCTCATCGTGACCTACTCGGCGCACGACGTGCGCTCGGGGAAGGAGGTCCCCGCCATCGCGCCGCTGGCCGAGCTGCGTGAGTTGCTGCTGCAGGCGGGAGTGCCGGTGGAAGGCGTGCAGGTCGCGCAGCCGCGGCATGCCATCGACGCGCGGACGTTCACGCCGGATGCCCTGGGGTGCGCGGGAGCGTTCGGACACCTGGCGCGGCAGCAGGAGGCGGTGGGGCTGATGCACCGCGGCACACGGCCAGCACCGTCGGTGCGCATGGCCGATGTGGCGGCATCCGGCGACCATGCGGGTGCACCCGTTGTGACGCTGGACGAGCTGGCCACCTTCCTGCTGGACCCCCTGCGGCTCTACGTGAAGCGGACGGCGGGGATCGACGTGTACGAGGGGGCGGAGGAGGAGGCGGCGGTGATCCCGCTGGCGCTGGACAAGCGCGCACGTGTGAAGGCGGCGGCGGCCCTGCTGGAACGCCTCGCCCCGTGGCGCGACGACGAGGACGCGCTGCGGCGGGAAGGTCCGGCGTGGCGCGCCACCCTGCGAACAGAGGGCGTGCTTCCCCCGGGGCTGCGGGGCGAGGAGGCCATGCGCGAGGTGGAGGGGCTGGTCGAGGAGCTGCGCTTCCAGTGCCGCAGCAAGGCGAGGCCGATGCACGGGGGTACGCGGATCGGGATCGACCTCCCCCTCGCCTGCGGCGTGCGCCTGCGGGGCTCGGTCGGTGGGGTGTACACCGGGGCGGAGGGGACCCTCGACCTCGTGCGCACAAGCGTGGAGCGGCATGACGGTGGCCAGCAGCTCCGCCAGCGGTTGGAGCTGCTGGCGGTGGCTGCCGTGGAGAACGGACGCCAGGTCGCTTCGTGGTGGATTGGCGAGCATGCCACGAACAATGGGAAGACCTACGCCACGAAAGGCAGCGCGCCTCTCCGCGAGCCGGGGGACCATGCGGCCCTGCTCGACCGCCTGGTGTTGCTGTATCGGGAGGCGCTGGGAGCGCCGCGTCCGCTCTTCGGGGACACCGGCGAGACGCTGGTCACCCTCGGCCGCGCCCACGCCGCCGGCAAGCTGGCCAACTGGGCATCACGGGCCAAGGAGTTCGCGGGCGAGGTGCGGCTCTTCGGAACAGCCCCCCGACTCAATGACGTGCTCCCGCGGGGAGGGGCGGAGGAACGGTTCCTCACGGCGTTCTACGAGGGGTTGCAGCAGCTGCCCGCCGTGGAGAATTGCCGGGTCGCCACGGCTGGACGGACACGCAAGGGCAAGGGGTGACCCATTGATGACCACACCGCAGTTCGACCTGTCCGGACCGCTCCCCGCGGGGCGGCTCCGTCTCGAAGCCAGCGCGGGCACCGGCAAGACCTACACGGTCAGCCGCCTGGTGACCCGGTTCGTGGTGGAACGGGGGCTCCCCATTGGCCAGCTGCTGGTCACCACCTTCACCCGCGCCGCCGCGCAGGAGCTGCGCGAGCGGATCCGGAAGGAGCTGACAGAGCTGGCCCCGCGGCATGCGGAAGCCCGCACGGCGGTGGCCGATTTCGACTCGGCCACCATCGGCACCATCCATGGCATCTGCCACCGCATCCTGCAACTGGCGGGACGCCCGGTGC
The DNA here is from genome assembly GCA_040380205.1 of Gemmatimonadaceae bacterium. Taxonomy (GTDB): domain Bacteria; phylum Gemmatimonadota; class Gemmatimonadetes; order Gemmatimonadales; family Gemmatimonadaceae; genus Gemmatimonas. Next base: position 6,204 of record JBEIJM010000071.1, on the reverse strand, counting down.
AGCTGGAGGATCGTCCGGGGCGCCACGAGGCCTTGGTGGCCGAGGTCGTCAACGACCTGCTGGTGCAACAGGCGCTGATGGGTGGGGCCGTCGACGCGGATGAGCAGGACCTGGTGGCATTCGTGCGGCGCGCCCTGGCCAACCCCATGGCGCAGCGCATTCCGGACCCGCATGGCGAGGATCCGCGAGCGCCCCTGATGGCGCTGGTGGACCGCGCCGTGGCGGAGGTGCGGGAACGATCGCGCGAACAGGTCTCCTTTGACGGGCTGCTGCTGGCGGCCCACGATGCCGTCACGGGCCCCGGAGGGCCAGCCCTGTGCGCCAAAGTGGCCGCGCGCCATCCGGTGGCCATCGTGGACGAGGCGCAGGACACCGATCCGGTGCAGTGGGGCATCTTCGACACCCTGTACCCGGCCACCGATCCATCGCGCACACTGGTCGTGGTGGGCGACCCCAAGCAGTCCATCTACGCGTTTCGTGGCGCCGACGTGGCGTCGTATCGCCTCGCGGGCGAGGGGGCCGAAACGCAGACACTGGCCGTGAACTACCGCAGCGACCAGCCGCTGCTGGACGCGCTCAACGTCCTCATGCAGGACGCCCAGTTCGGTGCCGGCATTGCGTACCACCCGGTCAGCGCCTGCGCCGACAACCAACGGCGCAAGGCGCCGGCCGGCGTCCCGGTGGTGGAGCTGGTGGTGGCCGGCGGCGAGGACTCGGCCAGCGGCGAGGCAGACCGCCTCCTTGACGACCCGGCACCTGACAGCCCCACCCCCATGGCCTCGGCGGCCGCCCTCCGCGTGCACTGCGCGCTCGCCAAAGGCTCATGGGGCCCCGAGGAGGTGGCCGTGCTGGTGGGCACGCGCGCCGAGGGCGCCATGGTGGCAGACGCCCTGCGGGCCCGCGGCATCCCCTGCACCACGGCAGGCACCAGCAGCGTGGCCCGGGAGGACGCCGCGCGCGAACTGCGCGCCCTCCTGCGCGGCCTGGTGCGCCCCGGGGACGGCGCGGTCGGACGGCTGGTCGCCACGGGGTGGTTCGGGAACCGCGCCCGGGCGGAGCTCCCCAACCTTGCCGACGACGACCTGCTGGCGACGCAGGAGCAGCTGCGCGAATTGGGCCCTCGCGTGAGGCGTCTGGGGATCGCCAGCGTCCTGCACGACCTCGCAGGGCGCGCGCCGGTGCTGGAGCGGCTCACGGCCGCCGGGTCGCTGGCCCGCCACCTCACCGATCTGGATCACCTGGCCGAGCTGCTCCACGAACGCACCGGGCGCCGGGGATGCACCCCTGACCAGGCGCTGGCGGCGCTGCTGGAGCTGGAGCGCATGGACGAAAAGGCCGACCTGGTGACGCGCCGCCTGGACACGGACGCCAAGGTGGTGCAGGTGATGACCATTCACGTGGCCAAGGGGCTGCAGTTCCCCGTGGTGGTGGTGGCCAGAAAGTGGGGCGACATGGCCCTCAACCGGGACGCGCCGCTGGTGCGCCGCCCCGAGGATGGCCGTCCGGTGCTCGATGGCGGATGGTTGGCCAAGCCCTTCGCCCCCGGCGTCCCGGAGGCCGAGCGGGAGGCCTGGCACGAGGAGCAGAAGCGCCTGCTGTATGTGGCACTCACCCGCGCCAAGCACCAACTGGTGGTAGTGCTGCCCGCCGAGAAGGTGGGGGCCAAGCACGCCTCCGTCCCCGGACAGGTCTTCGGCGTGGCCTCGCCCATCACCTCCGCTGACGCGCTCCGCGACGCCCTGCGCGAACGGCTTGCGCCCCTCGGCGACACGGTGCGCATCACCGCACTGGCCGAGGTGATGCGCGAGGCGCCAGCCGTGCATGCCGCGCCGCCGGCACCCCCTCCACTCGCGCTGGCCGTGGCCCCGCTCCCGGCACCGGTCATCCGCGTGCCGCGCGAGTGGTCGTTCACCTCCATCAGCGCGCGCGGCGCGCACGAACCGGACGCGGTCGTCGTCGCCGAGCAGGGCGGGCTGGACGAGCACGGCGCGGTCGATGAGCCGGCGCTCGAGAGGGAGGGAACGGACGCCGAAGCGGAGGCCGCAACGGACGCCGCGGCGGGGCAGGCCGCACCCCCCGCCCCCGGCCCCCTGGCCGACCTCCCCGCCAGCGCCGAGGTGGGGGTGTGCCTGCACGCCGTCTTCGAGCGCGCCGACTTCACCGCCCCCGACCTGGACGCCGAGCTGCGCCCGCTGCTGGCGCGGCACGCCGCCGTCCCCGCGCTGCGCGACCGGCACGACGCCCTGGCCGGCGGGCTGGCGCACGTCATCGACACCCCGCTGGGGGCGGGCATCCCCGGCAACCCGGCGCTGCGCCAGCTGGCGCGGCCGCATCGGCTGGACGAGCTGCGGTTCCAGCTGGCGCTCGCGCCGCGCGGACGCGGGGCGGCCATCCGCGAGCTGGGCGCGCTGTGGGCGGACGCGCTGTCCGCGGACGATCCGCTGCGCCCCTACGCGCGCACCCTGGCCGATGGCGCGCTCACGGCGTGGCCCACGGGCTACCTCGTGGGCGCCATCGACCTCGTGGCCCGCCTCCCGCAGCCCCACGGGGCAGACAGCGCCACTCGCTACCTCGTCATCGACTACAAGTCCAACCGCCTGCGCGACGGCTACCACCACGGCGCGCTCACCCGGGCCATGATGGCGCACCACTATCCGCTGCAGGGGCTGCTGTACCTCGTGGCCGTGCACCGCTTCCTGCGCTGGCGCACTGGCGCGGCCGACCCGTCACCGCAGCTGGCGGGGTTCGCCTACCTGTTCGTGCGCGGCATGGTGGGGGCGGACACCCCGGTGGATGCGGCGGGGCGCGTGCAGGGGGTGTTCCACTGGACACCCCCCGCGGGGCTGGTGGCGAAGGTCAGCGCGCTACTGGCGGGCGGCGCGGCGCAGGAGGCCGCATGAGCGCGGCAACTCTGGTGCCCGGCATGGCAGCGCTGGCCCCGTGGCGCGCCGCCGGCGTCGTGTCCGAGGCCGACGAGGCGCTGGTGCGCGTGCTGATGGACGCGGCCGACATGGACCCCAACGGGGCGCGCGAGCTTCCGCTGGAGGTTCCGCTGGCGCTCGCGCTGGCCGTCCGCGCCGCGCGCCTTGGCCACGTGTGCCTCACCCTGTCCACCATCGCGCAGGACGCGATCCGGGAGGCGGGCATCGAGGCGGACGACGCGAGTGACGACCGCGGCGATGAGGAGCCGGCACCACCCGACGCCGCGAACGCCGCGCTCCCCTGGCCCCTCCCCGACGCGTGGCGCGCCGCACTGGCCGCCTCGCCACTGGTGACCGTTGCCACCGCCCACTCGGCGGAGTCCACGCCCGTGCGCCCCCTCGTGCTGGAGGGCGACCGCCTCTACCTCGCCCGCCTGTGGCACGACGAACGCCGGGTGGCGGAGCAGCTCAGCGCGCTGGCGCAGCGCCACGCGCTGACCATGGTCACCGGCGGTCCCGGCAGCGGCAAGACCACGCACATCGCCCGGCAGCTCGTGGCGCGCGCGCAGGATCCCACGGACGATGCGACGCCATCGGTGCTCCTGGCCGCCCCCACGGGCAAGGCCGCCGCGCGCATGGGCGAGGCGCTGCGGCACGCCCTCGCGCGCGTGGGCGCCGACGCGGCGCTGCAGGAGCGGCTGCGCGCCGTCCAGCCGGTCACCCTGCACACGCTGCTGGGCACGCATCCGGACCGCGATCCCCGGTGGGCCTACCACGCCGGCAATCCGCTGGCGTGCGACCTGCTGGTGATCGACGAGCTGTCGATGGTGTCGCTGTCGCTGCTGGCGCGCACCCTCGACGCGCTCCCCGCGCACGCGCGACTCATGCTGGTGGGTGACCCCCACCAGCTGGCCAGCGTGGCGGCGGGGACGGTGCTGGCCGACCTGGTGCGCGGCGCCGCGAACAGCCCGGCACTGCAGGCGGCGCACACGCACCTCACCGGGTCGCACCGCTTCACGCCGGATGCCGGGATTGGCGCGCTGGCCGCCGCCGTGAACGGCAACCGCGCCGACGACGTGGTGGCGCGGCTGAACGCCAGGGACCCGCAGGTGGAATGGGTGAACGTCGGCGCCACATGGCGCGGATCGCTCCCGGCCGCGGTCCTTGAGCGGCTGGTGGCGCAGGCGCGCGCGGTGCAGGCCCACGCCGCCGCGGGGGACGGGGTGGCCGCGCTGGCCGAGCTGCACCGGCTGCGCACCCTGTGCGCACACCGCACGGGCCCCAGCGGCGCGTCCACCGTGAACGCGGCGGTGGACCGCGCGCTGCGCCTCCCCTTCGGCGACGCCTGGCCCGTGGGGCGCCCCATCCTGGTCACCCGCAACAATCGGCCGCTGGCGTTGTCCAACGGCGACCTGGGGGTGGTGGTGGACACCGAGGCAGGACGTCGCGTGGCCATGCCTGCCGCGGGAGACACCGTGCGGCTCGTGCCCCCCGCACGGCTGGAGGCGGTGGACACCGTCCACGCCATGACCATCCACAAGGCGCAGGGCTCGGAGTTCGACGAGGTGGTCGTGGTGCTCCCCCCCGAGGGGAGCCCGCTGCTGTCGCGCGAGCTGCTCTACACCGCCATCACGCGCGCCAAGGCGCGGGTGACCGTGGTGGCCACCGAGGGGGCCGTGCGCGCGGCGGTGAGGCGCGCCGTGGCGCGCGGCTCGGGGCTGGCGGAGCGGTTGGGGGGGTGACGGGGCGGGGGGCGTGCCCCTCGTCTCAACGCCCGTCCGGCGGGAGGACGCGCGCGTCCACCACCGAGTCCAGCGCGGGGAACCACCGCATCAGGTAGGCGTTCCCCTGCCGCTTGATCTTCGCGTAGTTCGGCTCCTCGCCGTACTCGCCGTTGAGCCGGTCCACCACCGCCATCCCCTCCACCACGGTGCCGAAGGGGGCCAGCCGCTGGCGGTCCAGCGCGCGGCGGCTGTCGCCGGTGCTCACGAACAGCTCGGTGGCGCGCGAGTCGGGGCCGCTGGCGGCAAAGGCGATGGAGCCGCGCACGTTGGGGGTGCGCGGCGGGTCGTCGGGGATCGTCGCCTCGCGCCACCGCGCGCTCACCGCCGTGTCGCCATGGATCCCCCACTGCGCCACGAAGCCCGGGAGCACGCGGTAGAAGCGCGTCCCCGCGTAGTACCCCCCCTGCACCAGCTCGTAGAAGCGGTCGGCGCCACGCGGCGCCAGCGACCGCGTCACCTCCACGGTGAAGCGCCCCTTGCTGGTGGTGAACGCCACGCGGTACCGGTCGGGGCTGCGTGTCGGCTCGGCCGCCGGTCCGGGGATGGCCGGCGCTGCCGAAGGGTGGCCAACGGGCGCCGGACGGCGGGGGGCGTCGCCGCAGGCGGCGAGGGCGAGGGCCAGGAGGGGCGCGATCGCAGGACGCATCCCCGAAGTTAGGGCGTGGCAGAGGCCGCAGGGACCATGACCGACCATCTGGCCATCCGCGGGGGGGCGTAGCGGGGCGACCTAATGGCGGCCGCCGGAGGCGGGGCCCCTCACCCCCCGCGCACCCCCACCCCGTACGCCACCACCCCCACCACCAGGCAGGCCAGCGCCACCACGTCGGCCGTGACCACCCGCGCCAGCTGCGCGTTGGTCCCCCCCACCGACCAGGCCAGCCACAGGAAGCTCCCCACGCTCACAAAGCCGGCCGCCAGCGCCGCCGGCTGCCAGGCGGGGCGCACCGCGGCCACCAGCAGGAACACCCCCAGCAGGGCAAACAGCACCGCCCGGTGGCGCATCAGGATGACCAGGTTGGGCTCGGCCAGCGGGATGCCGTACAACCCCTCCAGGCGCGCGGCCCCCAGGACACCCACGGCCGGGAGCAGGTGGATGAGGCCGACCACCGCCAGCATGGCGGAGACAAGGTGGCGCATGGGGAGCTCCTTCAGGGGGGGATGGGCATGCGGCCGATCCGGTGAAATGTGGCATGGCGCGCTCCGGTCCGGAGGCCGATACGGCGCACGCGCCACCCATCCGCCCCCGTCGGCCTGTACCTTTGGGGGCTCTCCCCCGCCCCCCAGCCCGCCCTCCCCATGCTCACTCGGCGCGATTTCCTCGGCACCTCCCTGGCCTCCCTCGGCGCTGCCTCCCTCCGCGCGCCGCGCAACCTGCTGGCGCTCCGCCCCGTCGCCCCCAAGAAGATCCTCATCCTGGGGGGCACCGGCTTCGTGGGGCCGTACGACGTGCGCCGCGCCCTCGAGCGCGGCCACCAGGTCACCATCTTCAACCGCGGGCG
>JBEIJM010000070.1:0-15205 GCA_040380205.1 Gemmatimonadaceae bacterium | reverse complement strand
GATGTTGCTGCGGGTGAAGTTCGCCATCTCCTCCGCCATGTCGACGTCGCGGATGGTGGACTCCGCCGCCTTCACGTTCACCACCGCGCTCTTCAGGTTGCGCGTGGTGAAGTCCAGCAGGTTCTGCCCCACGCCGATGCGCGCCAGCGCCGAGTTCACCGCGTCCAGCGCCGAGTCGGCGTTGGCCAGCGTGGAGGCCCCGGTCAGCGTGGTGAGCGTCAGCGACGCGTCGATGGTCACCGTGCCGTTGGCGCTCTTGTCGGAGACCTGGAACACCTGCGACCCGAACACCGAGGTGCCCTGGAAGTTGGCCTCGGAGCGGACGCGGTCCGCCTCGGTCTGGAGCGACGTGATTTCCGAGCCCAGCGTGGCGGTGACCGAGCTGTTGGTGGCCGTCTGGTCGCGCTGGACCATCAGCTCCTTCTGGCGCTCGATGAACCCCTGGATCGTCTGGGCGGCACCCTCGGCGATCTGGAGCATCGCGCGCCCCTGCTCCGCGTTGGTGGCCGCCTGGTTGAGCGACCGGGCCTGCGTGCGCAGCTTGTTCGCGATCGAGAGACCAGCGGCATCGTCGGCTGCCTGGCTGATTCTGAGACCGGAACTGAGCTTGGCCATGCTGGAACGGGCGTTCATGTTGTTGATGAACACGTTCCGGCTGGACGTCAGCGCACTCACGTTGGTGTTGATCCGCATGCTGCTATCCTCCGTGATGGTGCAAACGGGGCGTCCGAGCCCCACCCGAGCGCGGCTGTGGCTCGGGCAAGAGGTCAGTGTCGGCCGGACCCCGGAGCGACTTGACTGTCGGCTGGTTTGTGGCGGGGCACGGGCCCGGGGTGTCACTCGGGCGGCCCACCCGGCAGTCCCGTCCCCCCTTTCATCACGTCCAGGGCCCCGCCACCGGGGCAGGAGAGGCTGCGGATGACGCTGTCCCCCGCGATCATGGCGGAGCTGGCCCGTGGCCAGGCGGCGCTGGAGGCCCGGAACTACGCCGCGGCCCAGCGCGGCTTCCGCCGCGTGTGGCAGCGCCTCCCGGCCGACCCGGCGGTGGCCCAGCTGGTGGCCAACGCCCACCGCCTGGCCGGTGAGGTGGTGGCCGCGCGCGAGGTGCTGCGCACGGCCGAGGCGCGGGGCGGGTGGGAGGCGCCCGAAGCGGCCCATGCCCTGGGGACGGCGCTGCTGGAGGTGGGGGCCCCGGAGGAGGCGGTGCGCTGTTTTGCCCACGTGGTGGCGCAACGCCCCACCGACCCGGCCGCCGTGGGGGCGCTGGCCGCTGCCACCCGCGCGGCGGGGGATCCCGCCGCCGCGTGGCCGCTGATCCAGCAGGCGCTTCGGCTGGCCCCGCGCACCCCAGCGCTGCTGCTGACCGCGGCGCAGGTGCGGCACTCGCTGGGGGACCTCCCCGGCGCCTTGCGGTGGCTGGACCAGGGTGATCAGGTGCGCCCGCACCACGCCCCCACGCAGCTGCAGCGCGCGTACACGCTGTTGCTGGCCGGGAGCAGCGCGGCCGGCTGGGCGGCCTACGAGGCGCGCCCCTGCCCCACCCCCGGCACGGGTGCCCGCCCGTGGCAGGGGGAACCGCTGCGCGGCGGGAGCGTGCTGGTGATGGCCGAACAGGGGGTGGGCGACCTGTTCCAGTTTCTCCGCTTCGTCCCCGGTCTCGCCGGACACGGCGCCGGCCATATCATGGTAGAGGCCCCAGCCGGCACGGCGTCACTGCTGGAGGCCTCCGGCTTCACCACGGTGGCGCGCGGCGCGCACCCGGCCACCGACTGGTTCGTCCCCCTGCTCTCGCTCCCCCACCTGCTGCAGGTGGACCATGCCGTGCAGGGCGAGCGCATCCCCTACCTTCGGGCGCCTCGCGACGCGGCGCCCCTGCCGCTTCCTCCGGCACCAGCCGGGGTGCGACGCCTCGGGGTGGTATGGGCCGGCAACCCCGCCTTCCCCGGCGGCCTCCTGCGGCACTGTGATCCGGCACAGCTGGCACGGCTGCTCACCCTCCCCCGCACCGAGTGGGTGTCGCTGCAACAGGGGGACGATGCCCGGCACCTCCCCGCCGGCATGCAGGCGCTCCCCACCCCCACCAGCTGGGGCGACACCGCCCGGTGGCTGTCCCAACTGGACGGGCTGGTCACGGTGGATACCGGCATTGCCCACCTGGCCGGGGCGATGGGGCTCCCCTGTTGGGTGCTGCTGGCGCACGACCCCGACTGGCGCTGGGGGCTGGGGAGCGACCGCACCCCGTGGTATCCCACCCAGCAGCTGGTGCGGCAGCCGGCCCCCAAGGACTGGGCGGGGGCGGTGACTCGGCTACTCCACCGGCTAGGGGGTGAAGGCGCGGCTGGCGCGCCATAGCGCCGCCACCCGTTCTCCCCACGCCGCCGACAGCACGCCGGGGAGGCCGGCGTCGGCCGCCGCATGCCGCGCCCACGCGGCGTCGGCCGCCTCGACCCGCTGCGCGCGCTGCCCGGGATCGCACGCCGCCATCAACGCCCGGCGCAACGCGTCTCCCTGGGGGCGCCCCTCCGCATCCACGGGAATCACCCACCCCGACTCGGCGGAGAGCCACTGCCGCGCCGCCCCGCCGTCCACCGCTAGCACCGGCACCCCGCACCGCTGGGCCGCCAACAGCTCGGTGCCACAGCCGGTTCCGGGGCTGAGCAGGGCGTGGGCACTGCGATAGAGTGCCGGCCATTCATCGGCGTGTATCGCAGCATCATCAAGCCAGATGAACGGCATTTTGGGGCGATTTTGCCCTCGCATGGCCACCAAGCGCTCCCGCCATGCCACATACGCCGCCACCGCAGGGTGTGCGGGATCGGCCGCCTCCGGCGACACCGGCGGCACACGCAGGTGCAGCACCAACGGATCGGTGTCCACGAACAGCCGCTGGTACAGCGCCACCAGCTGCTGTACCCGGGGCAGCGACCACGGCGTAGCCGGCAACAGCACCGCCGTGCCGGCGGTGGGCGCCGCCCGCAGATACGCCGCCCCCGTCCGCGCCCAGCGGCTGGGGTCCACCGCCAAGGGCACCACCGTCAGCTGGGCCGCCGAAAGCCCAGCCGCCAGACAGGCCTGCCGCTCCCCCTCATGCGCCACCAGGACCCCAGAGGCCCGGTCGCGCAGCGGCGCTACCCAGCTGCCCGGCAGCCCGTGGTCGGCGGCCCCGGCCAGCGCCACCACCCACGGCGTGTCCCCGTCGGGCGGTACCGGCGCCCGATGGGCCTCCGCGGGGGACAGCACCGTCAGCTGGATCCCCGGCCTCCCTGCCAGGGCCCCCATACACCGCCATGCGCGCTCCTCGTCGCTCCCGAAGGACGGACGGATTACCTCATGGTCAACGCGCCATGAAACAGACAGGGTGCCGCCATTTGGCGCAGAAACCGCCGGGTGTGACAGCGCCATCACCCACTGGGCTGCCTCCGAACGCCACAGGTCGGCCCCGGACGCGCCCCCCTCCACCAACAGCGACGGCACCGCACCAGCGGGCTGGGCACCCACCGACACGCGGGTTCCCCCGACACCCCGGACCACCCCGCTCCCGACCAGCGCGCGCATCCGCTGCGCGATGGCGTCCCCCGCCCGCTCCCATCCCCACTGGGCCACCATGTCGGAGCGCGCCCGCGCGCCAATGGCCGCCGCCTCCCGGCGGTCCGCATGCACGCGGCGCAGCTGCGTCACCAGATGGGCCACCCGGGGGGACGCCCAGCGCTGGCCCACGTACACCGCGGCATCCTGCGTCTCGGCAGGCACCACCCCATCGGTCTCCACCAGGTAGCCGGTGGCGTCGCGCAGGAAATCCAGGTGCGCACTCCATCGCGTGGCGATCACCGGCACCCCGCACGCCATTGCCTCCATGAACGGACGCCCCCACCCCTCACCGCGGGTGGGCAGCACGAATGCCGTCGCCGACCGGTAGAACGCCGGAAGCTGCGCCCAGGGGATCCGCTCCTCCACCAGGTGGATGGGGGCCACATCGCGGCGGCTCCGCCCGCCGCACTGGTCGCGAAGGCATTGATCGATCTGGGCCAGGATCCCGGCCATCCCCGCCACCCGCTGATGCACCCCGACCGGGTAGGTGCGCAGCACCAGCGTGACATCGTCATCCGGCCCAAACGCCTCGGCCCACCCCCGCAAGAGCACATCCCACCCCTTGCGATCACGCCATTCAAAGACGCTCAGAAACACCGTGCCCCGCACCCCGGGAATCACCATCGGGGCCACCTCCGGAGTGAACAGCTGCGTGTTCACCCCCCCTGGGATGACCGTGATGGGCACCCGGACCCCGGCCTGCCGGAAGGTCTCCCGATTGAAGGTGCTGGGCACCCACAGTTCATCACAGCCGTTGGCCACCGCCACCCAGGAGCTGGGGAGCGAGTCCGTCTCGAACATGCTGCGGGCAATCCGGTACCCCGCCCGCGAGCTGAACGACCCGAGCGACTCCAGCGGAGCATGCCGCAGCTCCACAAACGGCTCCGTGACCGGCGCCGCCAACAGCTGCTCTACCGCACGCCGCTCGCGCGCCTCCAGCGCCTCCCGTACCCCAGGCACCTCCGGCAGCAGGTTGCGCAGCGCCACGGGCACCCCGGCCACCTGTGCCGCCGTGGCGAGCCCGCGCACTTCGTCGGCATACCCGGTGGCTTCCAGCACCGGACCTCCCCACAGCAGGGTGGGCAACGAGACGCTCGTCATGCCCCCCCGCCGTGCAGGGGGCGTGCCAGCCCCATCTGTATGCGCCCCACCTCCGTAACTGCCAGCCGCACCAATCGTTACGGCCGTCTGGCGCCGCTCGTCGGCCGAAGCGGCTCGGAAGAGCGTGCCGATTCGCCCTCCACCTCGGCCGCCCCCGATCCCGCATCGGCACTTTTTGCCGGGTATGTAGCACTGTTGATCTGTCCTGTGACAGGCGCGCGCGCCCTGAAAATGAGCTAAACTATTACACTACAACACAATACGCGCTGGCACGGTTCATGAAAGCACGCACGGCCGTGCCGCCGCCTGCCTTGGCCCCCGTGCCGCGCCCCCATCCTGCCCCGCCCAGTGCCGCCGCAACCGGCGACGGCGATCCGCTGGCGCGATGGCTGGCGCAGCAGCTCGCTCCCACCGACCTGGTGCTCGACTTGGCCCCGGGGGATGGGGCGTACGCGCGCGTGGCCGCCCGCCACGCGGCGGCAGTGTTTGTGGTGGGGGCCTCCAGTGCCCAGTGCGCCCAGTGGGCGAAGGGCGCCGCCGCCGAGGGCTCCGCAGCCCCCGTCCTCCCGGCCCCCGTGGCCGATGTGAGCGGGTTGCGCGCCTTTCTCGCCGACCTTCCGCCGGCCGCACGGCTGGTGCTCCTGGCCGCGCCGCCTCAACTCCCCGAGCTACTGCTGGGGGTGGCCCCCGCAGCGGCCCGCGAGCAGCTGATTGCCATCGGGCTGGTCACGGCCGGACCCCATCCCCCGCTCCCCCAGGCAGCTCGGCTGTCGCTGGACGCGCTGGCGCTTACCCCCTGTGCCCTGCGCGCGGACGCGGGGGGGCTCCGCCCCCATCCGCTGCCTCCCGATACGCACGCCCCCGACGCCCAGCCACCCCACCCCCCCGCGCACGCGCAGGTGGCACTCCCCACCGCGCTGGTGGGCCGGGGGGCGGCGCCGGTACCCAGACCCCCGGAGACGCGCCTCGCGCCGCATCAACCGGGCGGCAGGGCCTCCGCGGCCGCGGACACCGCCGCCGAATCGGCCCTGGCCCACATTGACGCGACCCGCCGGCAGGGGCAGCTGGCTGCCGCTCGCCAGGCGGCCCTCGCGCTGTTCCACGCCGGCGGATGGGAGACGCAGGGCCGTCCGCAGCGGTTGGGGGTGGCCTTGATGGAGCTGGGCGCGGCCGACGCGGCGTGCCACTGCTTTCGTCAACAGCTGGCGCAGACCCCTGGCGACGCCACCGCCACCGCGCTGCTGGCCGGTGCCCTGCTCAACCTGGGACACCCCGAGGAGGGGTGGGCGCTGCTGCGGCCGTTGGTGGACACCGCAACCCGCGGCACGCGGGTGGCTGCCAGTCTCCTGCTGGCCGCGTCCATGGTGCGACGCGCGCACGGCGACGTGGACGGGGCGCTGCACTGGGTGCAGCAGCTGGAGCGACGCGGCAAGGGAGGCGGGGCCGACTGGCGTGCCACCCTGGAGCGCGCCTTCACCCTGATGCTGCGCGGTGACTACGCACGCGGATGGACGGACTACGAAGCCCGCCCCACCCCGGCGCCCCTCAACGGCGCCCGCCGCTGGCGCGGGGGGGCGCTCTCCGGCACCCTCTTCGTGCAGGGCGAGCAGGGGATCGGCGACCTGATGCAATTCGTCCGTTTCGTGCCGGCGCTCAAGGCCGCCGGGGCGGCGCGCGTGCTGGTGGAGGCCGCACCGGACACGGTGCCGCTGTTGGCGGTCAACGACATCGAGGCGGTGCCACGCGGACTGCATCCGCAGGCCGACTGGTGCGTGCCCCTCCTGTCCGTCCCGCATGCGCTGCGGATCGGCAACGCCCTCGGCGGTGACCTGGTCCCCTACCTGCGCGCCCCCGAGCCGCTGCCGCCGCTCCCCCTGCCGCCGCCCTCGCCGGGCGTGCGACGGCTGGGGCTGGTGTGGGCCGGCAATCCGGTGTTCCCGGCGACGGCCACGCGCGACTTCGACCCGGCCTGCCTCCCGGCGCTCGCCGAGCTCCCCGGCGTGGAGTGGGTGGTGCTGCAGCATGGCGAGGCCGCGCGCCATGCCCCGGCCTCGATGCACCGGCCCGCGCTCCCCGCCACCTGGGCCGGCACGGCGCAGTGGTTGGCGCAGCTGGACGGCCTGGTCACCATCGACTCCGGCATCGCACACCTGGCTGGCGCCATGGGGCGCCCCACCTGGTTGCTCCTCCCCCATGTCGCCGAGTGGCGCTGGGGGCTCACGGGGGACCGCACCCCCTGGTATCCCACCGTGCGGCTGCTGCGCCAAGCGCAGTGGCGCGATTGGGCGTCCGTGGTGCCGATGCTGGCCGCGGCGCTGGCCACACCCTCCCCCCTGCCGGCAGCCGCCGGTCGCTGACGTCTTCCTTTCCCGACGGGTTCCCATGTCCGCTGCCGTCCATCCCGTGCGCCACATCCCCAGCATCCAGCGCGTGGCCGGGGACCTCCCCCGCTTCCGCGTGCCGGTCGCGCTCCCGCCCCACGAGGCCGACGCCGTGGATGCGGCCGAAGCCACCGGCGGCGTGGATGCCGACGTGCGCACCTTCCTGGACGCGCAGCTGGAAGGGGGCGACCTGTTCGTCGACCTCGACCCGGGGCTGGGGTTCGTCGCGCTGGGCGCCGCCACCGCGCCGGGGGGGATCGTGACGGTGCTGGTGAACGAGGGGGATGCCGCGGTGCGCGCGCGGTGGCAGGACGCGGCCGTGGAGGTGGGCGGATGGCTCGAGTGGTGCGCCCCCACCGATGCCGCCTCGCTGCGGGCCGCGGTGGAAGCCCACCACGCCGCCGGCGGGCGCGTGCTGGTGCAGGCCTCCGCGGCGCAACTCCCCGTGGTGAGCGAGGCGCTGGCCGCACTGGTCCTGGATGAGGCGCTGGTGGCGGTGTGCGTGCGGGACGCGGCGTGGTGCGACGACTGGGACGCGCTGGTGGCGTTCCTGCGCGTGCTGGGGCTGGCGCCGGCGGTGATGATGGCGCGCGGTGACGACGTGCTGCTGGTGCCCGTGGAGGCGCGCCCCGACGGGGCGGTGATCGCCATTCCGGCCGGGGTGGTGGACGAGGGCGCGGTGGCGGAGGAGGTCGTGCCGGTCACGCCGATGGTCACGCCAATGGCGTCACCGATGCCTTCACCGTTGGCCTCACCGATGCCGTCGCCGATGACGGCGCCATCGGTGGCATCGCTGGTGACGCCGGTTGCGAGTGCGCCCCCCGCGCCGGTGCAGGTCCCCTCGCTGGTGGCCGCACCCATCGCGTTCCCGGCCGCCGTGCCCGCGCGCCCCACCTGGGTGGCCGCCCGCGACGGGCTGCTGCTGCAAACCTCGCATTCCCGCACCGGCTACGGCGTGGCCGGCAGCCACCTGCTGGCCGCGCTGCAGCGGCGCGACGTGCCGGTCACGCTGTTCCCGCTGGGCGCGGTCGATCCCTCGCTCACCGAGAACCCGCGGCTGGGGGAGGCGATGGCGCGGCAGGACCGGTACCGCGGCGACCTCCCCTCGGTGCGCATCTCGCAGGCGTTCGACCTGGCACAGCACGTGGGGCGCGGCCCGCGCGTGGCCTTCCCCATCTTCGAGCTGGACACCTTCACCGCCCGGGAGTTGCACCACCTGCGGCAGCAGGACGGCGTGCTGGTGTGCACCGAGTGGGCGCGCCAGGTGTGCCACCAGAACGGGCTCACCGACGTGCCCATCGACGTGGTGCCGCTGGGGGTGGACCGCACGGTGTTCCACGAGCAGGTGACGCCGGTGCGCCGCTGGCCCGACACGGTGTTCCTGCAGGTGGGCAAGCTGGAGGCGCGCAAGGGGCAGCTGGAGCTGCTGCGCGCCTTCGAGGCGGCATTCACCCCCAAGGACGCGGTGCGGCTGGTGCTGGCCTGCGGCAACCCCTTCATCCCGCGCGAGACGCTGGACGCGCAGCTGCGCCCCTTCCGGCAGTCGCCGATGGCGGCGCGCATCACGCTCATCACGTCGGAGCTGGCCACGCTGCGCGACGTGGCCGCGTTGATGGCGGGCGCCGACTGCGGCGTGTTTCCGGTGCGGGCGGAGGGGTGGAACCTGGAGGCGCTGGAGATGCTGTCGATGGGGAAGGCGGTGATCGCCACGCACTGCACGGCGCACACGGCCTACCTGTCGCCGGCCAACGCGCGGCTGATCCAGGTGGACCAGCTGGAGGTGGCGCACGGCGGCCGCGCACCGGGTCGGTGGGCGGCGTGGGGCCCGTCGCAGCACGAGCAGCTGGTGACGCAGCTGCGCGCGGTGCACGCGGCGCGGCGCGAGGGGGCGCTGCCGGTGAACCGGGAGGGGATCGCCACCGCCGAACGGCATCAGTGGGAAGACGCCGCCGACGCGCTGCTGCGCGGCATCCAGACGGTGATCGGGGGGTAGGAGGGCCCTTGGTGCATGCCTCTGGCCTGTACTGCCTCAGGCTACGCCGAGGGGCCCTAGGGAAGAGGCAGAGTGGACGAGGCCATCGGTGCGGTTGGTTGTCCATGTGACACCTATACCCTCACCCTCTATCCCTCATCCCCAGGGCCCCTCGTCCCTGAGGCAGGAGAAGGCGAAGCCAGCACAACCCCCCTGGCCCCTACCCCCTCGCACCTCTCCCTCACACCCAGGGCCCCTCGCCCCTGAAGCAGGAGAAGGCCGCGAGCTGGGCCATCGGCTCCCAGGATCGGGTCCCAGCCCCTACACCAAGCGGCGGACCTCACGCGCGAGCGCCGCCATCTCCGGCGCCCAGCTCCCCGGCGTCGCCTGACGGATCACCGTCACGCTGGTGTACCACCGCGCCGACTCCGACTCGGCCAGCCACCGCCAGTCGGCACCGATGCGCGGCACCAAGAGCCAGCAGGGGCGTCCCATCGCCCCCGCCAGGTGCGCCACCGCGCTGTCCACCGTGATCACCAGATCCAGCCTGGCCAGCGCCGCCGCGGTGTCGGCAAAGCTGCGCAGCGCCGCGCCGTGGTCGTGCACCACCACCTCCGGTGGGACCGCACCCAACTCCGCCGCGCGCGGGCCATGCTGCAGCGACACCCACGTCACCCCTGGCTGGGACAGCAGCGGGTGCAGCGCCGCCAGCCCCACCGAACGGTGCCGGTCGTTCACGTGCGTGCCGCTCCCCGCCCATACCACCCCCACCCGCGGCGTGTCGGCGTCCACCCACGCACCAGTGGGTGATGGCGTCCCCTCGGGGACCGTCAGGTACGGAGCGCCGTCGCCCAGCACTTCGCGGTCGGTCACCAGCCCCAGGCGATGGGGGAGCGACGGCAGCGGCAGCTGCAGGTCGTGCGGCGGCAGCGGGTCGCCAAAGGCGCACACGGCATCGGCCAGCCCGCTGGCGCGCAGCAGCGTCACCAGCGGCGGCGGCACCACCAGCACCACGCGGGCGCGGCGGGCGCGCACACGGGGCAGCCACCGCGCAAACTGCAGCGTGTCGCCAAAGCCCTGCTCCGCATGCACCAGCAGCGTGCGCCCGGCCAGCGGCTGCGTGGTCCACAGCGGCTGCGACCAGGGTCGGCGCCCCGCATCCAGCAGCCCCGTCTCGGTGCGCGCCTCGTAGTCGGCCCATCCCTCGCGCCACTGCCGGCGCGACAGCCGCGCCACCGCGCGGTTGAAGCGCGCCCCCGCGTGCCCCGGGTGCGCCGCCAGCACCAGGCTCGCCTCCGCCTCAGCGTCCTCCGGGCGCCCCGCCAGGTACCACGCCGACGCCAAGCTGGCGCGCGCTTCCACATGCGCCGGGTCCAGCGCCAGCGTGCGCGCGTACGCCGCGGCCGCCTCCACCGGACGCCCCGCGGTGTGCAGCGCGCGCGCGTACCCATACCATGCCAGCGGATCGTTGGCGGCGCAGCGCGTGGCCGCCGCCAGCGGCGCCAGCGCCTCCTCCACGCGCCCTGCCGCCACCAGGGCGTTCCCCAGGTTCAGCTGGATCGCCCCCTCGCGCGGGTGCGCCTGCGCCAGCGGACGCAGCACGGCCACGGCTCCGCCCGCGTCCCCGGTCTCCAGTCGGAGCACGCCGAGGGCGTTGCGGATGCCGCTGTGGTGCGCGTCGAGGGCGTGCGCCTTTTCCAGCAGGTGCAGGGCGCCGCGCGGATCCCCCCCGCGCGCGCGTCCCAACGCCTCCTGAAACCCCGCCTCGGCCTCGCGTCGCCTGGACGCGGCCGTGCCCACCGGTCCGTCAGTCCAGCGCGAGGCCGCCTTCCTGCAGCGGATACGCGGCCAGCTCCATCGGATGCCGCATGTCGTGCGAATCGTTGCGGCTCACCACCTGCAGCACCGTGCGCTCGGCGAGGTTGAAGATGATCGGCGCGCGGAAGTTCGCGGTGATCCCTTCGTCGGCGCTGCTGGGGAACGCCACCAGCACCAGCGCCAGCGCCTCGGTGGGGCTTTCCAGCCCGAGCGTGCGCTCGTCGCTGTCGCTGATGTCCAGCGCATAGCTGGGATCGGTGACGAACGGGTCGGCCAGCAGGAAGGTGAGCGCCGGGTCGGTGGCCGAGAGCAGCCACCACAGCCCCTCGCGCGCCGCGGGGAGGAGCGCGAAGGTGTCGTGGTCGGGGAAGCCCCACAGGGGCGCGACGAAGTGCATCATCGCCCCCTCGGGGACCATCAGCGTGCCGAAGGCGCTGGAGACGAGGGTATGCTCCCCGGCGGGCTCCTCGCCGCGCGCGGTGGCCGAGGACGTGGCGGGCACGACCATGGCGGGGAGGGGGGCGGGCGGCAGGTCCATGACGAAGGGGCTCATGTGCGGGACTAGAGGTAGTTCACCAGGCTCATGCCCAGAATGCGGGAGGTCGCACTCATCGCGGCCTGGTACAGCGTCTGCTTCCCCACGAGCTCGGCAATCGCCTTGTCCACCTCGGTGTCGCGGAGGTCGGAGCGGTAGACGATGAGCTGCTGCTCGGTGGTGTCGAGGGCGCGCTGCGCCCCCTCGAATTCGTCGATGCGGGCGCCCACCTCCGCCACGTGCGCCTGCAGGGCGTCGTTGGCGGTGGTGAGGCGCGCGGTCGCCTGGGCGATCGCATCGCGGTCGTCATTGCCCAGCGCGGTGGAGAGCGCGCGGAGCGCTTCGAAGGTGTCGGTGTCGAGGAACAGCTCGGTGCCGTTGCGGTTGGGCGCCAGGTGGCGCCCGATGCCGATCTCGACCGTGGGGCTCCCCGAGGGGTCCACCGGCACCCCACCGAGGGTGAGGTTGGAGAAGCCGTCGGCGGGGGTGGGGGGGATGCGGAAGGGCTTCTCCCCCGACCGGGTGCCGCCAAAGACGAACTCGTCCCCGAACTGGCTGTTGCCCACGATGACCGCCGTGGCCAGCAGCTGGTCCACTTCCCCCTTCACCATGTTCCGGGTGGCGGTGCCGGCGGTGGCGTTGGCCTGGGCGATGCCCAGCTCGATGGCGCGGGTGAGGAGGTCGCCCATGGTATCCAGCGCCGACTCCTCCGCCTGCGCCTTGGCCACCCCCCGGTCGATGTTGCGGCGGAACTGGGTGATGGCGCGCAGCGAGCTCCCGGTGCGGGAGACTTCGCTGGCGAGGTTGGGGGCGTCGGACATGCGCCGGATCGTCACCCCCGACGCGATGTCCTCGCGCAGTTTGTCGATCCCCGCCAGGGTCGTCTGCATCCGGGCTTGGCTGTTGCGCAGGATGTCGAGGTTGCTGACTCGCATGGCGGGGGACGGAAACGGAGAGGAGGACGGCGAAGGAAATGGCGGCGGACCCCGGGACGGCGCCCGGGGGGAAATCGTCAGGACAGCGGTAGCGGATTCGTGCGTACTCGGCGAAATTTGCCTAGTTGGTCACAGGCAACTCGTGCCGATGGTGCGTGGCCCTTGTGGGCGCCAACCACGCGCCCGGCCGGGCTGCAATCCGTTAAGCTGTTGTTTTTCAAGCGTTTGGCTCTTTCCTGCGCCGCCTCTTCCCGCACCGCCATGGCCACGATCCTGTACGTGGATGACGATCCGAGCGTCGGGCTGGTCCTTGAGGAGACCTTGGCGCGCTCAGGGCACAGCCCGCTAGGCGCAAGGAACGTGCCGGAAGCGCTCATGGCGCTGGAACAATCGGCGGTCGACCTGATCATCTCCGACTACCGGATGCCGGGGATCAGCGGGCTGGAGTTCCTGCAGATGCTGGCCGGCGAGGGGCACGACGTCCCCCTCATCATGCTCACGGGGCACGCCTCCATCGAGCATGCGGTGATGTCGATCAAGGCCGGGGCGATCGACTACATCACCAAGCCGGTGCGGCCGCAGCAGCTGGAGCTGGCGGTGGACCAGGCGTTGGAGTTCGTCCGGCTGCGGCGGGAGAACGAGGCACTCCGCAAGGAGGTCCAGCAGTTCCGGAACGAAAAGCAGATCATCGGCGACTCGCCGGTGATCCGGCGCATCCTGCAGACGGTGTCCATGGCGGCCCCCACGCGGGCCACGGTGCTGCTGCAGGGGGAGTCGGGGACCGGCAAGGAGCTGTTTGCCCGGGCCATCCACGACCAGAGCGAGCGGCGGGACAAGCCCTTCATCAAGCTGAATTGCGCGGCGCTCCCCGAGGGGCTGGTGGAGTCGGCGCTGTTCGGGCATGAGAAGGGGGCCTTCACTGGCGCGATCAAGCGGGTGGAGGGGGCCTTTGAGCGGGCGCACCGGGGCACGCTGCTGCTGGACGAAATCTCCGAGATGCGGCTGGACCTGCAGGCCAAGCTGCTGCGGGTGCTGCAGGAGCAGGAGTTCGAGCGGGTGGGGGGGACCTCCCCCATCAAGGTGGATGTGCGCATCATCGCCACCACCAACCGCGACCTGGCGGTGGAGGCCGACCAGGGGGGGTTCCGACACGACCTCTACTATAGACTGTCCACCATCCCGGTCCTGATCCCGCCGCTGCGGGAGCGTCCGGAGGATGTGCCGCTGCTGGCGCTGCGGTTCGCGATGCGCTGCGCCGCCGAGCTGGGGAAGAAGATCGACGGGTTCGCCCCGGAGTCGCTGGAGACGCTGCAGCGTTTTCCGTGGCCTGGAAACGTCCGCGAGCTCCAGCATGTCATCGAGCGCGCCGTCATCCTCACCCCAGACCCCCTCATCCAGCCCCACTGTCTGGAGGGCACCCGCTTCGGCCTCGCCCACTCCATGGGCAGCAGCGCCATTCGCGCCAAGACCATCGGCAAGGGGGGGACCCCCCCGCAGGGCGCCGACACCAATGGCGCCCCTGCCTCCGGCGCCCCCGGCGACGGCCGCATCCAGCTGGCCTCCCTCAATGTCGCCGACGCCGAACGCGTCCTCATTCAACATGCGCTGACTGCGGCCGATAATAATCGAACGAAGGCAGCAGAGTTGCTCGGAATCAGCGTCAGGACCCTGCGCAACAAGCTGAACGGCCCTGGGAAGGACCCGGATGCCGACGACGATCCGGGGTGACCTGCAGCAGCGAGGATCCTCAGCTCCTCGGCAGGATTCGCCCCACGCTACTCGGCAGGATTTGCCGTCCATCCCGCTTCTTCCGGGGTCACCACGCCGGGCGTTCGATTGAACGCCCGGCGTGTCTTTTTGTGGTAACCCATTGAATATAAAGCAGTTAAGCGGCTAGCGCCACCGCCGCGCCTCCCGCTGGGCCCGTTTGGCCCGGCCATTGCTTTTCCCCGGGGCGGACCACCGTACCCTTTCTCCACCCGGGACCCCTGATGCTCTTCGGACTCATCGATCGAGTGACCGCCGCACCGATGCTGAAGACGACGCTCGACCGCAGTGTCGAGCGCTCGCGCGGCATTGCGGACCGGGTGTCCAAGGCTTCGCTCCCCGGCGCCCAGTTCGCCCTCCCCGTCCAGGGGGAGGCGGCCACGGCCCAGGATGCGCCGGTGGATGTGGAAGGGGAGATGATGGCGCTGGCCGATGAGCAGCTGCGCTTCCTGGCCACCTCGCGCCTCCTCGAAAAGACCTACAGCAGCCTGCGCAACGCCATCAAGGGCGGGAACGGCTGATGCCCGTCGGACCGATTCGCTCCCTGCCGATGCTCCCCGTCCCGGGGCAGTCATCGGTGCGTCCCATGTTCCGCTCCCTGGGGATCGCCGCCAGCGGCCTCTCCGCCCAGCGGAAGCGGATGGATGTCATTGCCAACAACATCGCCAACGCCGACGTGACGCGCGGCCCCGATGGCGCCCCGTATCGCCGGCAGGAACTGGTGCTCGAGGCCGCCACCGCCCAGACCGCCGCCTTTCAGGTGGGAGCACCCGGACTCCCGGTGGCCCCCGTCGCCGGCGGCGTTGTCCCGGTGGCGCCTCCCCTGGCGACCGCCGGAGACGCCGCAGGCGCCGTGACGGTGCCCGTGCTCGACGCCGCCACGCAGGGCACCTCGGCCATGGCGGCCGGTGGCCAGTATGGCGTGCGCGTGGCCGGCATCGCCGAGGATCAGGGGGAGGGGCGCCTTGCCTACGAACCCGGGCACCCCGACGCCGACGAAAACGGCTACGTGCGCTATCCCGACGTGGACTCCACGCAGGAGCTCGTGAAGCTCCTCGACGCCAAGCGCATCTACGAAGCCAACGCGGCCGTCTTCCAGACCGCGAAG
>JBEIJM010000069.1:0-15222 GCA_040380205.1 Gemmatimonadaceae bacterium | reverse complement strand
CTGCAGCCGCCCGTAGGCGCGCCCGGCGCTGGCGTCCTTGGCCCCCGTCACCGGCGCGGCGGGGAACACCTCGTCGGCGATGAAGACGTAGTCCTTGTGCCGCCACGCGGTGTGGGTGCCGCGGATGAAGCCGGGGCCGCCCGCCGCCTCCACCTGCCGGTACAGGTCGTTCAGGTCGTACTTGTACTGGCTCACCAGCTGCGGGTTGGCGGGCGACCCGCCCTTGATGCCGTTCCCCACGTCCAGGATCACCAGCCCGTCGTTCCAGTAGCTCAGGTACGCCAGCCCGTCCTGCACGTCCACGTCGTGCAGCGACCGCCCCGCGTCGGGGCGCGGCGTCTGCCACACCGCCGCGGTCTTCGGCCTGCACGGGTCGTTCCAGTCGATGATGTGGAACGCGCCGGTGCCGTCGTTGGTGAGGTAGATGTGCGTGCCGTGCTTCGCCTGCTTGTACACGAAGGTGCTGTGCACGCCGCCGGTGAGCCCCTCGGTGAAGTCGGCGCACTTCCTCGGGTGCAGCGGGTCCTCCAGCGACGCGATCACGATGCCGTTCTTCCGGTCGGCCGCCCCCTCGCGCGTGAACACGAGGTGCGTCCCCTCGGGGTTGGTCATGATGTCGTTCACGCGCCGCGTGTTCTCCACGATCGAGTCGGTCACCACCGGCTTGGTCTTGTCGTCCAGGTTCACGGTGAACATCCGGTCGCCGCCGGAGCCCGTCCCCAGGTAGGCGATCTCGCGCGTGGGGTGCAGCCACACCTCCTCGGTGGTGAACTGCATCCGCGGCAGCCGCCCCACCACGGTGGCGGGGCGCCGCACGTCGCGCGGCACCAGCGTCACCACCGCCTCGGCGCTCACGCCGCCCAGCGACGCGGTCACCCGGTAGGTCCCGCGCTCGTACCCCACGAACGCGCCGTCCGCCTCGATGAGCCCCTGCCCGGGGCTCATGCTGAACGACGGCGCCACGCCGGCGATCACCTTGCCGGCGGCGTCCTTCGCCACCGCGGTGAAGCGCACCACGTCGCCGGTGCGCGCCGACGACGCCGACGGCGTGAGCGTCAGCGACGCCACGCGCGTCACCACCACGGTCACCGGCACCGTCACCGTGGCCGCGTCCACCCGCCCGGTGAGCACCGCGCGCCCCGCGGTGCGCGCCTCCACCAGCCCCTCGGCGTTCACCCGCGCCACCGCGGCGTTGCTGCTGCTCCACTGCACGCGGTCGTCGCGGCGGTCCCCCGCCGCGCTGGTCACGGTGGCCGCCAGCAGCACCCGCTGCCCGGGCACCAGCCGCTGCGGCAACGGCGCCACGGTGATCGCGGCCGCCGGCCCCGGCACCATCTGCACCTCCACCCGCTGCGTCAGCGGCGGACGCCCCGGCAGCTGCGCCACGACGGTCACGGGGATCGTCCCCGTGGACCCCGACCGCACCAGCCCCGTGGGGTCCACGCTCCCCTCGAAGCGCCCCCCCGCCGGCACGAAGCGCACCTGCGCCCCCGCCACCGGCTGGCCGGCGGCGTCCAGCACCCGCGCCCGCAGGCGCAGCGTGTCCTGCGCCACCACCACCGGCACGGCGGGGGTGACCTCGATGCGCGCCGCCGGCGGCGTGGCCGGCTGCGCCCCCAGCGCGGGCGCGACGACGGCGAGCGCCGTCAGGAGGAAACTGCTGTGACCGCTGCGACGCACCATGAGATCTCTCCGTTCAGGCCATGCCTGGGGTGAACACCACACCACACCGTTGCCCGCCAGTCGCTCGTGCCCTGTCGTGCCCTGTCGTACCCCGCGGGCGCGCTACGCCGCCAGCCGCGCCAGCGCCCCGCGCAACTCCGCCAGCGCCGCCTCGGCGGCGCCCGCCGACGCCAGCCGGTCGGCCACCGCGCCAAACCACGCCACCGTCCCCTCGCGCCCCAGCGCCTGCCGCCCCCACACGGTCTCGGGGAACGCCGTGCGGCGCAGGTCCGACAGCACCACGTTCACCTGGTGCACCGCGTCGGCCGCGGCCACCCACTGCGCCCCCGGCGACGCCGTCCCCAGCCGGTACAGCCGGTCGGCGCGCCGGTCCTCCGCCGACAGCTCCACGCCGTCGTCGTCATGCCGCCGCTCCGCCACCTCCAGCGCCAGCGCCAGCGACTCCCCGCCAAACTTCCCGCCGATCCGCTCGGCCAGCACCGCGGCGTCCACGCCATCGCGCACCCAGTCCTCCACCACGTCCAGCAGGATCCCCGCCACCACCACGTCGTCGGCGCAGCCGTAGCGCGTGAGGATCACCGCCAGGTTGGCCGCGTGCGTGGTGTACGGCAGCCGCGTCCCCTTGCGCACCTGCTGGTCGTGGTGCTTGGCCGCAAACGCCAGCGCGTGGTTGATGCGGTCGGAGTAGCCGAGGAGGGGCATCGTCAGGCGGGGGGAAGGGATGGGGCCGGCGGGTGCGGGCGGGCAAACCACGCCACCAGCGCCTCCACGCCGGCCACGTCGTCGGCGCTGAAATCATCGGGGTGCGACGAGTCGATGTCCAGCACCGCCAGCAGCGCCCCGGACGCGTCGCACACGGGCACCACCAGCTCGCTGCGCGAGCGGGCGTCGCAGGTGATGTGCCCGGGGAAGGCGTGCACGTCGGGGACCAGCACCGTGCGGCGCTCGGCGGCCGCGGTGCCGCAGACGCCGCGCCCGAAGGCGATCTCCTGGCACCCCAGCGTCCCCTGGTACGGCCCCACCCGCAGCCGGTCACCCGGGGGCACCACGCGGTAGAAGCCGGTCCACAGGTGGCCGAACGCGTGGTGCAGCAGCGTGGCCGTGGTGGCCATGGCGGCGATGGGGTCGTCGTGCCCCTCCAGCAGCAGCGCCTGCATGCGCAGCAGCTGGGCGTACGCCTCGGCGCGGGCGTGGCGGCGCAGGTCGGGGATGACGGGTTCCATGCGGGGCGCGGAAAAGGAGAACGGTTGAGGGTCAGCGCACGGGGCCGATGAGCGCAATCAGCCGGACGTCCAGCAGCAGCAGCGCGAGCCCCTGCACCAGCACGCCGGCGCCGGCACCCAGGGCGCCCAGGCGGCGCCCCCAGCGCCAGCCGGTGAGCGCCAGCGTGAGCCCCACGGCCATGTAGCCCGCGTCGAGCCCGACATTGAGCCAGAGGAACTGCACCAGCCCCTGGGCGCCGGCAAAGTCGCGCAGCGCGAGGCCGCGCCACGCCCAGGCCACGATGGCCAGGTCCACGGCGCCCCAGGCGGCGCACTGGATGGCGAAATGGCGCAGCACGGGAGCGGCACGGCGCGCCAGCGTCAGCCACGCCAGGAGGGCGGTGCCAGCCAGCACGCTGCCGCCGCCCCACAGGGCGAGGCGCAGCAGGTGCCCTCGCTCAAGCGCCAGAAGGGTGTCAGCCCACATGCGGGAAGGCTAAACCCCGCGGGCGGTGCGCGCCACGACGGGGGCGGAGGCGGGGGGAAACGCACGCGGGGGCGGCGCCGCATTCGGCACCGCCCCCGCGCCCATCGATCCAGGAGGTCCGGGCGCCGAGGCGCCCGAGCAGCTTACTGGACGGTGATCTTCCCCTTCATGTTCATGGCCAGGTGCGGCGTGCAGAAGTAGTCGTACGTGCCGGCCGGAACGCCCGCGAAGGAGACCGTGTAGCTCTCGCCGGCGTTGATCATCATCTTGCCGGACAGCTCGCCCATCTGCTCGGGCATGTTGGCCACGAGCGCCGCCTTGGCCGCGCCGATGGTGGCGGGGTCGAAGGCCACGTTGTGCGGGCCGCCGGAGACCATCTCGAACTTGATGCCGTCGCCGGCCTTGATCGTGAGGTCGGCGGGCTCGAAGCGGTAGCCCTTCTCGTCGCCGTACATCTTGATCGTGTGCGTGGTCCCCGTGATGGGGGCCATCGCACCCGGCGCCGCCGCCGCCTCAGGCGCGGGCGCCGCTTCCGCCGCAGGCGCCGCCGCGGCCGAATCAGCCGCCGGAGCCTCACCACCACCGCACGCACCCAGCACGATCGCCGCGCCGGTCACCGCCACAAAGCCGAGGAACCGCATGTGAAGAGGCCTCCAGAGCCTATTCGGGAATGTCTGATCGACCAGGGCGGCCACCGTGGCGCCGCACCTGCGACTCGCCGGGCCCTGCGAGTCTTGTGAATATATTCACAAGCGACCCGGACGCCACCCCTCCCCTCCCAGCGGCTCCCCGGCATCTCCCCCAGAAAATGCCTTGACGCCACCCCCCGAATCCGGTAGCCTCCACAGATGCCCACGCGCGCCCACCGGTCCCATCATCACCACCATCGCCACCACCCCGCGGCACGGGCCGCCGGGACGGAGCGATAGGGCGTCAGCACGCAGTCAGGCGGTTTCCACGGGTTCAGGCGCTCCCAGCGCCCTCCCCCTCGCCACCAACGCCCGCTCCATCCTCGGCCCGTCCCCCCGGACGGGCTTTTTCGTGCCCGACGGGACGCGCGCCCCCTCCACTTCGCCATGCTCCGTATCGCCCTCCCCAACAAGGGCCGCCTCGCCGAAGACACGCGGGACCTCTTCAACGACGCCGGCCTGGAAGTCCGCACCGCCGGCGAGCGTGCCCTCACCGCCTCCCTGGGCGGCGAGTTCGAGGCCATCTTCGTCCGCGCCCAAGACATCCCGGAATTCGTCGCCGACGGCGCCGCCGACGCCGGCGTCACCGGCTGGGACCTGGTCCAGGAATCCGGGCGCCCTCTCGTCTCCCGCCTCGACCTGGGCTTTGGACGCTGCCGCCTGGTGGTCGCCACCCGCGACGACGGGACCCCCGCGTCCCTTGATCCTCTCCGGCTCGCCACGACCAGGACACGGGTCGCCACCGTCTTCCCCCGCATCACCCGCGCCTTCTTCGAGGAGCAGGGGATCCCCGCCGACATCGTCCCCGTCTCCGGCGCCGCCGAGATCGCCCCCCACCTGGGGATCGCCGACGTCGTCGTCGACCTCACCTCCACCGGCTCCACCCTCCGGGTGAACGGGCTGCGCGAGGTGGCCACGGTGTTGCGCTCCAGCGCCCACCTCGTCACCGCCACCGAGGGACCCGGCGGCGCCAAGGCGGCCGACCTCGAGGAGCTGGCCAGCGCGCTGGGCTCGGTCATCCGCGCCCGCGGCCAGCGCTACCTCATGGCCAACGTCCCGCGCGACACCCTCCCGCAAGTCCGCAGCATCCTCCCGGGGCTCAACGGCCCCACGGTCATCGACCTCGCCGAGGGCGGCCCCTACGTGGCCGTCCACGCCGTCGTCTCCGCGACCGCCATCTTCCGTACCATCGCCCAGCTCCGGGCCCTTGGCGCCGAGGGCATCCTCGTGACCCGGATCGAGAGACTCGTGCCGTGACCGCTCCCGCCTCCATCCGCCCCCCCGCCTTCCGCTACCGCGGCCCCATCAGCGAGCTGGACGCCCCCACCCGCCGCCTCCTCATGGAGCGCGCCGGCTCGGCGGCCGATCCCACCGTGCGCGATCGCACCGCCCAGATCCTGGAGCGCGTGCGCCAGGGGGGTGACGGCGCCGTCCTCGCCCTCACCCGCGCCATCGACAACATCACCCTCGAGAGCTTCGAGGTGCCGCGCGCCCACTGGACGCGCGCCTTCAACGCCCTGGACCCGCAGCTGCGCGCCGCCATGGAGCGCGCCGCGCGCAACATCCAGGCGGCCCACGAGGCGTTCAAGCCGCGGCCCGTGGAGTTCTCCCCGGAGCCGGGCATCGTCATCGGGCGTCGCCCCGATCCGCTCCCCCGCGTGGGGATCTACGCGCCGGGGGGCAAGGCGGCCTACCCCAGCTCGCTGCTCATGGGCGCCATCCCGGCGCGTGTGGCCGGGGTGCAGGAAGTCATCGTCTGCTCCCCCCCCACCCCCAAGGGGTTCCCGTCGGATGTGGTGTGCGCCGCCGCCGCCCTGGCCGGCGTCGACCGCCTCTTCGCGGTGGGGGGCGCCGTGGCGGTGGGCGCCATGGCCTTCGGCACCCGCACCGTCCCCCGCGTCTCCCGCATCGTGGGCCCCGGCAACGCCTACGTGGCCGAGGCCAAGAAGCAGGTCAGCGGCTTCTGCGGCATCGACTCCCCCGCCGGCCCCTCCGAGCTGCTGGTCATCGCCGACTTCACCGCCCCCCCGGCCGCCATCGCGCGCGAGCTGCTGGCGCAGGCGGAGCACGACGCCGACGCGGCGGTCATCGCCATCTTCGTGGGCGACGGTCCGCAGGCCGACGAGCAGCGCCAGCGGGTGGAGGAGGAGCTGGCGCTGCAGGCGCAGCGCATGCCCCGCATCGAGGTCATCCGCAAGGCGTTCGCCACCCGCGGCGCGCTCCTCACCGCCCCCGACTACGTGGACGCGGTGACCTTCGCCAACGGCTGGGCCGCCGAGCACCTCACCCTCATGGTCATGGACCCGGTGCGCGCCGACCTTCTGGCCGCCATCCGCGGGGCCGGGGCGGTGTTCGTGGGCGAGCACAGCGCCGTGGCCTTCGGCGACTACATGACGGGGAGCAACCACGTCCTCCCCACCGGCGGCGCGGGGCTGCTGCACTCGGGGCTCTCCACGCAGGACTTCGTGCGCTGGACCAGCTGGCAGACGGTGACGCAGGACGCCGCCACACGCCTGGCGCAGGATGTGGCGCTCTTTGCCGACGCCGAGGGGCTGCCGGGACACGCGGCTGCCGCGCGCAGCTTCCTCCCCGAGGGGATGGCGTGACCGCTCCGGCGCCTCGGCACCGGCTGGGCCGCGCGGCCTTCGCCGACGTGCCGCTGTACGACCCGCGGCGCGCGCCGGTGGCGCTGGACCTCACCGACAACACCAACCGGTGGGGGGTGCCCCCGCACGCCGCCGCCGTGCTGCGCGCGCTCGACGGCGAGGCGGTCACCCGCTACCCGTCGCTGTACACCGCCGAACTCAAGGCGGCGCTGGCCGACCGGCTGGGCGTCACGCCGGACATGGTGGTCACCGGCTGCGGTAGCGACGACCTGCTGGACTGCGCCTTCCGCGCCGTGGCCGAGCCGGACATGGTGGTGGCCGCGCCGGTGCCGTCGTTTGCCATGGTACCCCTCTTTGCGCGCGGCAACGCGCTGCGCTACGTGGGGGTGCTGGAAGACGCCGCGCACCAGCCCGACCTGGACGCGCTGCTGGCCGCGCGTCCGCGCATTCTCTACCTCTGCTCCCCCAACAACCCCACGGGGGTGCCGGTGGCGCGCGCGCGGCTGGAGCGCGCGGTGGCCGAGGCCCCCGGGCTGGTGGTGGTGGACGAGGCGTACGCCGAGTTCGCGGGGACGTCGGTGGTGGACCTGCTGGCGCACGCCGACAACCTGCTGGTGGTGCGCACCTGCTCCAAGGCGTATGGGCTGGCGGGGCTGCGCGTGGGGTACGCCGTGGGCGCCCCGGCGCTGGTGCACGAGGTGGAGAAGGCGCGCGGCCCGTACAAGGTGTCGGCCCCCGCCGAGCGCGCGGCGCTGGCCGCGGTGCGCGACGACGCCGCGTGGGTGGACGACCATGTGGCGCTGGCGGTGGCGCTGCGCGAGCGGCTGGCCGACGCGCTGCGCGCCCGTGGGCTGGCTCCGCTGCCGTCGGGGGCCAACTTCGTGTGCGTCCCCGTGCCGCACGCGGTGGCCGTGGGGCAGGCGCTGCGCGCCCGCGGCGTGGCGGTGCGCCCCTTTGAGGGGCTCCCGCACGTGGGCGACGCGCTGCGCATCAGCGTGGGGCCGTGGGAGCAGCTGCAGACGTTCCTGGACGCCTTCGACGCCGTGCGCGCCAAGGGCGTCGAGGCGGCGGCATGACGGCGGGCGTGATGACGCCTGGCCGCCCCGTGCGCGTGGGGTGCTTCGACTATGGCGCCGGCAACCTGCACTCGCTGGTGAAGGCGCTGGAGGCGGGGGGCGCGGTGGTGCGCGTGGACACCGATCCCATGGCGGTGCTGGCGCAGGTGGACGCGCTGGTGCTGCCGGGGGTGGGCGCCTTCGCCCCTGCCGCCCGGCGGCTGGCCCCGGGGCGGGCGGTGATCCGCGCCGCCGCCACGGCCGGCCTCCCCATGCTGGGGATCTGCCTGGGGATGCAGCTGCTGTTCGACGGCAGCGACGAGGGCCCCGGCGAGGGGCTGGGGCTCATCCCCGGGCGCGTGCAGCGGCTGCGCGCGCGGCAGGTGCCGCAGATCGGGTGGAACCGGCTGGGCCAGGTCACCGACCCGCTGCTCATGACGGCCGGGCTGCGCACGGCCTACTACGCCAACTCCTTCGTGGCGCGCCCGGCCCCGGGGGCGGAGGACGCCGTCACCGCCGTGAGCGAGCACGAGGGGGACCGCTTCCCCGCCGTCGTCCGCACGGGCGCGGTGGTGGGGGTGCAGTTCCACCCCGAGAAGTCCAGCGCCCCGGGACTCGCCTTCCTGCGCGCCTTCCTGGCCATGGCGGCCACCACGATCGTTTCCCGAGAGGAGGGACCGGCATGATCGCCATCCCGGCGGTGGACCTGCGCGCGGGGCGGTGCGTGCAGCTGGTGGGCGGTGACTACGCGCAGGAGCGCGTGCGCCTGGACGATCCCGTGGCGGTGGCGCGCGAGTGGGCGCGCACCGGCTTCGCGCGGCTGCACGTGGTGGACCTGGACGCGGCCACGGGGCGCGGCAGCAACCGCGCGCTCATCGGCGAGCTGCTGCGCGAGGTGGCGCGCGAGACGGGGGGCGCGGTGCCGGTGCAGGTGGGGGGCGGCGTGCGCGAGGGGGACGACATCGCCGCGCTGCTGGACGAGGGGGCCGCCGCGGTGGTGGTGGGGACGCGCGCCGTGGAGGACGAGGCGTGGCGCGAGACGATGGCGCTGCGCTACCCGGGGCAGCTGGTGCTGGCCGCCGACGTGCGCGGGCGCCAGGTGGTCACCCGCGGCTGGAGCAGCACGTCCATGCTGGACGTGGGCGACCTGGTGCGCGACTGCGCGGGGCTGCCGCTGGCGGCGCTGCTGGTCACGGCGGTGCAGCTGGAGGGGCGCATGGAGGGGACCGACCTCCCGCTCATGGAGGAGATCGCCGAGCAGGCGGCGGTGCCGCTCCTCGCCTCCGGGGGGGTGGCGTCGGTGGACGACCTGCGCGCCCTGGCGCACCGCGGCGTGGCGGGCGCGGTGCTGGGGATGGCGCTCTACACCGGCGCGCTGGACGCGCGCCACACGGCAGAGGAGTTCGGCGCATGACGACGGTCCGGCGCGAATCGCGCGAAACCACGGTGCAGCTCACCCTGACGGCGGGGACGGGCGCGGCGCGGGTGGCCACCACCGAGCCGTTCCTGGACCACATGCTGGTGGCGCTGGCCCGCTATGCCGGCGTGGACCTGGCGTGCGAGGCCACCGGCGACCTGCGCCACCACCTCATCGAGGACGTGGCCATCACGCTGGGGCACGCGGTGGCGGCGTACCTGCCGGCGGGGTGCGCGCGCTACGGCGAGCGCACCGTCCCCATGGACGACGCCCTCGTGCAGGTGGTGGTGGACCTGGGGGGGCGCCCGTACTACCGGGGCCCGCTCCCGGCGCCGCTGTACGACCACTTCTTCCGCTCCTTCGCCGACCATGCGCGCGCCACGGTGCACGTGCGCGTGCTGCGCGGCACCGACCGCCACCACATCGTGGAGGCGGCCTTCAAGGCGCTGGGGATGGCGCTGCGCGAGGCGTTCGTGGAGACGGGCGCGGTGTTCAGCACCAAGGGCGCCGTGCGCCTGGACATCACCGAGTGACGGCCCGGGCGCGATGCTGACCCGCCGGCTGATCGTCTGCCTGGACGTCCAGGGCGACCGCGTGGTGAAGGGGGTGCAGTTCGTGGGGCTCCGCGACGTGGGCGACCCGGTGGCGCTGGCCACCCGCTACGAGGCGGAAGGCGCCGACGAGATCACCTTCCTGGACATCGCCGCCAGCGCGGAGGCGCGCGCCACGCTGCTGGAGGTGGCGCGCCGCACGGCGGAGCGGCTGTTCATCCCGCTCACCATCGGCGGCGGGGTGCGCACCGCCGACGACATGGCGCGCGCGCTGCGCGCGGGGGCCGACAAGGTGTCGGTGAACTCCGCCGCGGTCACCCGCCCCGAGCTGCTCACCGAGGCGTCGGAGCGGTTCGGCGCGCAGTGCGTGGTGGCCTCCATCGACGCCAAGCGCGACGCCGACGGGGTGGCGCGCGTGTGGGTGAAGGGCGGACGCGAGGCCACGCCGCTGGAGGCGGTGGCGTGGGCGCAGGAGTGCGTGGCGCGCGGCGCGGGGGAGATCCTGCTCACGGCGATCGACCGCGACGGCGCGCGCAGCGGCTACGACGTGGACCTCACGCGGCAGGTGGCCGAGGCGGTGTCGGTGCCGGTGATCGCGTCGGGGGGCGCCGGGGAGGCGCGGCACCTGGTGGAGGCGCTGCGCGACGGCCGGGCGGACGCGGTGCTGGTGGCGGGGATCCTGCACGACGGCGTGACCACCGTGGGGGCGCTCAAGGGGGCGATGCGCGAGGCGGGGGTGGAGGTGCGATGACGCCGGGGATCCTGCTGGAAGCCACCGAAGCGCTGGCGCGGCATGCGGCGGCGGTGGCCATGCGGTGGTACCGTCGTGACGTGACGGTGGACACCAAGGGGGACGGGTCGCCGGTCACCATTGCCGACCGCGAGGCGGAGCAGGCGGCGCGCGCGTGGCTGGCGCAGCGCTTCCCGGCCGACGGCGTGATGGGGGAGGAGTTCGGCGTGGTGCGCCCCGAGGCGCCGCGCCGGTGGATCATCGACCCGATTGACGGCACCAAGGCGTTCGTGCGCGGCGTGCCGCTGTGGGGGACGCTGGTGGCCTGCTGCGAGGGGGAGACGGTGCTCGCTGGCGCCGTCTGCTACCCGGTGGTGGACGAGACGCTGGCGGCCGCGGTGGGCGAGGGGTGCTGGTGGAACGGCGTGCGCGCGCGCGTGTCCGCGGTGGACACGCTGGCGCAGGCCACGGCCTGCATCACCGACGAGCGTTTTCCGGGGCGCCCGCACCGCGCCGCGCAGTGGCGCGCGCTGGCCGCCGACAGCGGCGTGGTACGCACCTGGGGCGACTGCTACGGCTACCTGCTGCTGGCCACGGGGCGCGCGGAGATCATGGTGGACGACCTGATGAACCCGTGGGACGCCGCCGCCGTGCTGCCGCTGGTGACCGAGGCCGGCGGCGCCTTCACCGACTGGCGGGGGCGCCCCACCGCCTTTGGCGGCGATGTGATCGCCACGAACGCCGCGTTGGCGCAGTCGGTACGCGCCCGCCTGCATGATGACACCGGATCCCCCGCATGAGTGAACACCCATCTGCCACGCCAGCGGCAACGCCAACTGAGCCCCCGGCAGTTGCCAGCGCTGACACCCCAGCCGTAGCCAGCACCGAGCCCCCGGTGATTCCTCCCCACCTCCCCCTCGACACCCTCGACTTCGCCAAGGGGAACGGGCTGGTCACGGTCGTCACCCAGGACGCCGACAGCGGCGCCGTGCTGATGGTGGCGCACGCCGACCGCGAGGCGCTGGAGCACACGCTGCGCACCGGCGAGATGCACTACCGCTCGCGCACGCGCGGGCTGTGGCACAAGGGGGGCACCAGCGGCAATGTGCAGCGCGTGGTGTCGCTGGCCGTCGACTGCGACCGTGACGCCGTGCTGGCGCGCGTGCGCCCCGCCGGGCCGGCGTGCCACACCGGGGCCGTGACCTGCTTTGCGCAGGAGGACAGCCCCGGGGGTCGTCAGGAGGCCCCCGCGCCCCTCCCCCCGCAGCGCCCCGCCGTCGACCCGCTCACGCGGCTGGACGCCATCATCGCCGCGCGCGCCACGAACGCCGCCGCCACCGGCGAGCGCCCCAGCTACACCCGCACCCTGCTGGCCAACCGCAACCTCCGCCTCAAGAAGCTCGGCGAGGAAGCCGCCGAGCTGGCGGTGGCGTGCGCCGACCACGATCGCGAGCGCGCCATCGAGGAAGCCGCCGACCTGCTGTATCACACCCTCGTGGCGCTGCGCCCCCTGGGCGCCGGCATCGAGGAGATCCGCGCCGCCCTGGCCGCGAGAGAACGCTAGAGGGATCAGCCAGCGCAACGAAGGGCGGAGCGAGGGCTGCCGCAGCAGTCCCCCCCCTCGCCCCTATCCCACTCCACCTCATCCCTATTACGACTCGCCCCTCCCACCTAGGCTGTTAAAGTTCCCAGCCCTTGCGATACACCCTCGTCAAGTGCTGGTTCGCATCCGGCGCATTGGTAAAGGCCATCGCCGCCCCGTCGTAGCGCAGCATGCGCCCCTGCCCGCCGCGCAGCGCCGCGATCCCCAGCAGCATCGTCTCCGTGAGCGCCGCGGCGTCCTTGAACGGCGAGCTGGCCACCCCCTCCCCCTTGGCGGCCTGCACCCAGTTCATCTCGTGCGACACCGCGATGCGCGGCAGCGTCTTGGGCACCGCCTCCGCCTTCTTCGCCACCGCCTCGGGGAAGATGCGCGGCTTGTTGCCGTAGGTCTCGTAGAACATGATCCCCTTCTCCCCCACGAACACGCCGCCGCCGCCATCGCTCCCGGGCGCCACCAGCGGCTCGCTGTCGGGGAGCATCGCCGGACGCGGGGGGAGCAGCCCGCCGTCGTACCAGTGCAGCGTCACCGGGCCGCGCTTCCCCACCGCCGGGAACTCGTAGCGCGCCGTCATCGCCAGCGGGTACGACGCCGGCGTCTTCTCCCCGCCCCCCCACGGCGTGGAGGAGGCTTCGATCGACGTGGGCGTGGTCAGCCCCAGCGCCGAGTACGGCTGGTCCAGCAGGTGCGCGCCCATGTCGCCCAGCGACGCCGTGCCGAACTCGATCCAGCCGCGCCAGGTGAACGGGTGGTACGCCGGGTGGTACGGCATCGACGGCACCGGCCCCAGGTACAGCTCCCAGTCCATCCCCGCAGGCGGGGTGTAGTCGTTCAGCTGCATGGCCGCGCGCAGCGCGTTCTCCACCGTGCCCAGGTTCCACTGCGGGCGCAGCGGCGCCACCGGGATGGCCGACCCCGCGTTGCGCGGACGCGGAATCCCCTGCGCCCAGTAGCGCACCGGGCGGTCGGTCCACACGTGCACCTCGTGGATCTTCCCCAGCACCCCCGAGGCCACGATCTCGTTCACCCGCTTCGAGCCCTCGCCGCTGCGCCCCTGGTTCCCCATCTGCGTGGCCAGCGACGGATTGGCCGCCGCCGCCTTGGCCAGCAGTCGCGCCTCATGCACCGAGTAGGTGAGCGGCTTCTGCACGTACACGTGCTTCCCCGCCGCCATCGCCGCCAGCGCCACCGGGGCGTGCAGGTGATCGGGGGTGGCCACCACCACGGCATCCAGGTCCTTCTGCTGCTCCAGCATCACGCGGAAGTCGGCGTACTTGGCCGCCTTGCGGTAGGCCTCCCCCAGCTTCACGTCCTGCGCCGAAGGCTGCCCCTGGCGCGGCGTGAGCCGCTGGGCCAGCGACCGCTCCACGTAGCCGAAGTCCACGTCGCACACCGCCACGATGTTCTCGGAGAGCAGCATGGACATGTTGCTCATCCCCATCCCCCCCGCCCCCACCACCGCGATGTTGAGCGTGCGGCTGGGGGGCTGGTAGCCGGGCCCGCCCAGCACGCGGCGCGGCACGATCATCGCGCCCAGCGCGAGGGTGGCGGAGGCGCCGACGAAATCACGGCGTGAGGTGGGCTTCTCGATCATGGCAGGGATCGCAGGAGAGAGGGACGCGGCCATTGGGCAACGTCAGGATATACGACCGGGGGCGGGGGGGCGGAAGACCGGCGCGTACGGGGGGAACTGCCGAGGTTCCAGAGGCGAGCTCTAATAGGTATGAGGGAGAGATGGCGAGGTGGTGGGGCCGGGGGGGACGGCGAACTGCCGAGGTTTTAGGGGCGAGAACCGATAGGTGGGAGGGAGAGATGGCGAGGTGGTAGGACCGGGGGGAGTGGCCCCTCCCACCTCGCCGTCTCTACCTCTTACCAATTAAGACTCGCCCCTAATTCCTAGGCAGTTCCCACCGTTCAGAATCTGAGCAGCCGCGCCGGTGTCACCTTGGAGGGGTCGCCGACATACGCCCAGCGGATGTTCGTCATGTACGTGCGCGCCGCGCGGCGGATGTCCTCCGGGCGCACCGCGCGCAGCTCCTCCACGAACCGCCCCGCGCGGCGGTAGTCCCCCTGGTACAGCGCCGCCCGCGCCAGCAGGTTGGCCTGGTCGGCGTTGGTCTCGTTGTCCAGGAAGTACGTCACGATGAACTGCTGCACCAGCCGCTCCAGCCCTTCGTCGGTGATCGTGCCGCTGCGCAGCGCGTCCAGCTGCTGCAGCATGATCCGCAGCACCTCGTCGGGCTGCGTGGTGGTCACGTACAGCCCCCCCACCCCAAAGGCGCGCTCCTCGAAGGGGGCGTTCACCGAGTAGGTCAGGTTGCGCCGTCCGCGCACCTCCGCAAACAGCCGCCCCGACAGCACCGCGCACGCCAGCCGCAGCGCCGCGTAGTCGGGGGAGGTGGCCGGCGGGCCGTGGAAGTACCCCTGCAGGTAGTTCGTGGGGAGCGACCGGGACACGATCACCCGGTCCGACGGCAGCGCCGCCGGGGGCGCCGGCGGCGTCCAGGCGTACGTCCCGCGCGGCAGCCGCCCGATCGTGGTGCGCACCAGCCGCTCCACCCGCGCGCGCGACACGTTCCCCACCACCACCAGCCGCATCCGCGACGTCACCAGCTGCGCCTGCTGGTACGCCCGCAGCTGCGCCACCGTCAGCCCGGCCAGCGACGCCTCGGTCCCCACCGGGTCCAGCGCGTACGGGTGCCCCGCAAAGGCGATCGAATCGGCCAGGTGGTCCAGCAGCGCGTCCGGCGAGTCGGTGCGCTGCCGCACCGCCGTCACCAGCTGCTCACGCACCAGCTCCACCTCCGCCGGCTCCAGCCGCGGCGCCATCAGCCGGTCGGCCATGATGGCCCACGTGCTGTCAAACCCTCCCACCGTGGCCCGCACCCCCACCGTGGTCCAGTCCAGCCCCGGCCCCACACCGATCGCGCTCCCCAGCGCCGCCATCTTCCGCCGCAGCACCTCGCGCGGGTACTTGAGCGTCCCCCGCTCGCTCGCCTCCAGCAGCAGCAGCTCGATCCCCTGCGTGGCCGGCGTGAGCTGCCGCACCCCCCCCAGCAGGTACAGGTTGGCCGCCACCACGTTGTTGGCCGTCACCCGCCGCAACACCACCGGGATCCCGCTCACCTCGAACTCCGTGGTGAGCGTGTCCTCCCCCGCCGCCACGGGCGCGGCCGGCACCGAGGCCGCCGCGGGCGCCGCG
>JBEIJM010000068.1:0-15240 GCA_040380205.1 Gemmatimonadaceae bacterium | reverse complement strand
GCGCCAGCAGCTCGATGGCCGCCACCACCAGGAAGACGTTGCGGGCCTGCTCGCCATGCTCCTCGTGCTCCACCACGGCGTTGCGCACGCCGGGGATGCGCTCCACCGGGCCGTGCGCGTCGTCCCCCGACTTGACCGAGAGGGCGGCCGCGGCGGTGCCCAGCAGCAGCAGCAGCGTGGCGGCGTGCTTCGCGAAGCCGATCTTCCCGCTGAGCGACAGGAAGCGGAGCGGGACGCCCACGAACAGGAGCGCGATGGCGAAATGGACGACCTGCGGGTGGAGCTCGGCGAGGGATTCCATGGGCGTGCGGAAAGTGGGGGGCGGAGCCGGCCCCGGAACCGCGTGTGCGCCCGGGGAACCTGTCGATGATACGGCGTGGGCCCCGCACGTCAATGCGGACACGCGTCCGGGGTGAAACCGGACGGGCACGGCCCGCGTAGGGACCAAATCTGTCGGCTATGCATGGTGCCCCGTTCCGGTGCACGCCCCCAGATTCCCGACACCCCTCTTTGCCCCAATGGCCACCTTCTACCTGACCTGTCTCGTCATCGGCGCCACGCTGCTGTTGCTGCAGCTGGGGCTGGGGCTGTTCGGCGTGGGGGACCACGGCGGGGCCGACCACGACGCGCATGGCGCCGATGGCCTCCACCTGCTGTCGGTGCGCGCCCTGTCGGCGGCGGCGGCCTTCCTGGGGATTGCCGGGCTGGGGCTGGTGCGGCTGGGGGTGCCCGGGTGGCTGGCGCTGCCGCCGGCGCTGGCGGTGGGGGGCGGGGCGGCGGTGGCCATGGCGGCCGCGCTGCGCGCCCTCAAGCGGCTGGAGCAGGACCGCAGCTTCGACCTGCACGGCGCCATCGGGCTGCCGGCCACCGTGTCGCTGGGGATCCCCGGCGCGCACGAGGGCGCCGGCAAGGTGCACCTGGTGGCGCACGATCGATTCCAGGAGGTGGACGCGGTCACCGCCGGTGACCCGCTCCCCTCCGGCACCCCCGTCCACGTGGTCGACGTGCTGTCGTCCGACACCGTGGTGGTTTCCCGCACCCTGACCCTCCTCGAGGACCCCGCATGACCCCGGTTTCCGCGCTGTTCCAGCTTGACGGCACCTTCCTGGACAACATCAGCCTGCTGGGGGTGGTCACCCCCGCCGTGACGGCGCTGGCGTTCGCCGGGCTGGTGGTGCTGTTCGTGACGCGCTACCGTCGCTGCCCCGCCAACCGGGTGCTGGTGATCTCCGGGCGGGTGGGGGGCGACGGCACCGCGCGGTGCATCTCCGGGGGCGGCGCCTTCGTGTGGCCGGTCATCCAGGAGTACGCGTACCTGAGCCTGGAGCCGATCCAGATCGACATCCCGCTCAAGGACGCGCTGTCGCTGGAGAACATCCGCGTGGCGGTGCCGTCGGTGTTCACGGTGGCCATCGGCACCGACAGCGAGGTGCGCTCCAACGCGGCGGTGCGCCTGCTGGGGCTCACGCACGAGCAGATCAAGCGGCAGGCGCAGGACATCATCTTCGGGCAGCTGCGGCAGGTGATCGCGTCGATGCGCATCGAGGAGATCAACCGCGACCGCGAGGCGTTCCTGCACCGCATCCAGACGTCGCTGGAGCCCGAGCTCAAGAAGATCGGGCTGGTGCTGATCAACGTGAACATCACCGACCTGAAGGACGATTCGGGGTACATCGAGGCGATCGGGAAGAAGGCGGCGGCGATGGCGGTGCAGCAGGCGCGCGGCGACGTGGCGGAGCAGGAGAAGCTGGGGGAGGTGCGGGTGGCGGAGGCGGAGCGGGAGCGGTCGGTGCAGGTGGCCAGCGCGCTCAAGTTCCGGGAGATCGGCGTGCGCGAGGCGGACCGCGACAAGCTGGTGCGCATCGCGGAGGTGGCGAAGGAGCAGGCGGTGGGGGAGCAGACGGCCATGTACCAGCGGGAGGCGCAGATCAAGGAGGCGGAGCGCCAGCAGGCGGTGCGGATGGCCGAGCTGGACAAGGAGCAGCGGGTGGGGGAGCAGCGCGCGGCGTTCGAGCGGGACGCGCAGATCAAGGACGCCGAGCGGGCGCGCCGCATCGCGGTGGCGGAGGCGGAGGCGAAGGCGATCGAGGGGGAGGCGACGTCGCAGGCGCTGGTGGCCACCACGCGGGCCACGCTGACGGTGCGCGAGGCCGAGGCGTACCAGGTGGCGGAGACGCGCAAGCGCGAGGCGGAGGCGGCGGTGCAGGAGGCGCAGGCGCGCGCGATGGCGCGGACGGCGCTGGCGCAGGCGGAGCAGGTGGAGGCGGAGGAGCGCGCGCGGCTGGAGGCCACGGCCAAGGCGGCGAAGGCGCGGACGATCGTGGAGGCGGAGGCGGCGGCGGAGGCCCAGCGCATCGCGGCCGAGGCGGAGGCGCGCGCGATCTTCGTGAAGCTGGAGGCCGAGGCGCGCGGGCAGTACGAGATCCTGGCGCGGAAGGCGGAGGCGATGAAGGAGATCGTCGCCGCGGCGGGGGGCGCGAAGGAGGCGTACCAGCTGCTGCTGGTGGAGCACCTGGACACGCTGGCGGAGACGTCGGCCAAGGCGATCTCGAACATCAAGTTCGACAAGGTGATCGTGTGGGACTCGGGGCAGGGGAACGGCAAGGGGGGCGCCAGCGGCTTCCTGCAGAGCATGGCCGGGACGCTGCCCCCCATGATGCACGTGCTGCGGGACATCGCCGGCGTGGAGCTGCCCGGGTACATGGGACGGCTGGCGGAGGGGGCGGCGGAGGGGCCCGGGGCGCTGCCCCCGGCCGCCGAGGGGGGCGACGCCGAGGTCGCCGACGGGGCGACGCGGGGGTAGTTTCGCCGGCATGCGCAACCGCCGCCGCCGTCTGCGTGCTCTCGCGAGTGCCGTGGCGACCTGGGCCCTGGTGGGCGCCGGGTGCGGGGGGGAGCGCGCCACCGCTCCGCCCCCGGTGGCGCGGGTGGTGGTGAGCGCGCCCGCCACCACGCTCCAGTTCGGCGAGGTGGTCACGCTGACGGTGGCGGTGCTGGGGGCCGACGGTCGGCCGCTGAGCGGGCGTGCGGTGCAGTGGAGCAGCAGTCAGGAGGCGCTGGCCACGGTGTCCGCGACGGGGGTGGTGACCGCCGGGGTGGTGCGCGGCGGGTCGCCCGAACCGGTCACCCTCACCGCCACCAGCGAGGGGGTGTCGGGGACGGTGGCGCTGGCGGTGGCCCCCGTCCCCGCGGCCACCGTGGCGCTCACCCCGGCGGCGCTCACGCTGCAGCCCGGGCAGGCACAGACGGTGACGGCGGTGCTGCGCGACGCCACCGGGGGGGCGCTCTCCGGGCGCACCATCAGCTGGAGCAGCTCGGCGCCCACGGTGGCCACCGTGAGTGCCGAGGGGGTGGTCACCGGGGTGGCGGCGGGGACGGGGTTCATCGCGGCGCGCAGCGACGGGGCGCGCGACAGCGTGGCGGTGGTGGTGATGCCCGCCGCGCGCCTGGTGTTCGACGTGGTGCCGGCGCACGTCCCCCCGGGGTTCGGGGTGGGGATCGTGGTGCGGGCGACCCGCACCGGCAGCGACACGCTGGCCAGCTTTGCCGGTGAGGTGACGCTGCAGGGGGACGAGGGGGCGATCCCCTTTGTGGGGGTCCCCACGGCGGTGGCGCGCGGCGGGGTGGCCACCTTTCACGACCTGGCCATCACCACGGCGGGGAGCTACCGCCTGCGGGCCACGGCGCCCGCGCTGGGGGCGGCCGTCTCGCCCCCCATCACGGTGGCGGCCACCTCCTCCCTCCCCACCATCGCCGTGGGGGCTGTCACGCGCAGCGTGGTGGGATCGGGCTACCCCGGCACGTCGCGTTACCAGGTGCCCGTGACGCTGCGCGACGGGGCGGGGCAGCTGGCGGCGCCCACGCCGGTGACCGTGGCCATCGTGCGCGGCTCCGCCACCGTGCTGGCGGGGGCCACCACGGTCACCACCGCGCAGGGGGCGGCCACCTTCGACCTCACCCTGCGCGGCACCGAGGCGCTGGACCTGCTGCTCACCGCGCCCGGGTACCAGGCCAAGGTGCAGGGGGTGGCCAACCCCACCAGCACCGTGGCGGCGGTGCTCGCGCAGCGCCAGATGGCGGACAGCGTGGTGGCGGTGGGCGCCTCCGCGCGCATCACCGCCACGCTGGCCAACCGATCCGCCGCGGCGGCCCATGCGGTCACGTACGAGGTGTCGTGGAACCCGGCGCAGCTGGCGCTGGCCACCGACACGATGGCCGTGGGCACGGCGCCGGCCATCAACCGCACCCAGCTGGCCGAGGGGGTGCTGCGGGTGACGCTGGCGGAATCGGCGCGGCTGGCGGCGGCCGGCGCCGAGGTGGTGCTGCAGCGGCTGCAGCTGCTGGTGCGCCCCGGGGCCAGCGGCGAGCAGCGGGTGCGGATCGTCACGCTCGAGCTGCGCGGCGCCACCGGGGAGCTGCTGGCGCCGCGGGCCACGGCCGAAACCTCGTTCCGGGTACCCTGACCATGTCCCGCCCCTCGCGTTCGTGCCGTGTCGGTCCCGCGCTGGTGCTGCGGGGGCTGCTGGCGGTGACCACGCCCTGGTTGGCGGGGTGCCATGAGCCGCTCATGCCCGCGGCGGGTGTGCCGCAGGCGCTGGCCCCCGACCAGCACCTGGCGCAGCTGGTGGTGGCGCCGGGGCCCACGGTGGGCACGTACCGCGTGCGTGTCACGCTCTTGGGCGGCGCCGCCGCGCCCCGGATGGGCGGCTTTCGTGCGCGGCTGGTGCTCCCGGCGGCGCTGTCGGCGGTGGGCGAGGTGGCCGACCAGGCGGGGGCCGAGGGGGCGCTGCTGCGCGTGGTGCGGCTGGACGGGGCGGACGTGCACGCGGTGGGCGCCGCGGCTGAGGGGTTGGCGATGGGGGACCTGTTCGTGGTGACCGTGCGCGGGAGCGCGGACGCGCTCCGTCAGCTGCGGCTGGAGGTGGAGGAGCTGGTGGATGTGCGGGGCACCGACCGCCGCGCGCGGACCGTGGTGGCGCCGCGCGTGGACGACAGCCGGGTGCGCCGGTGAGGCGCCGGGGGTGGCTGGCGCTGCTGGCGCTGGCGGTGGGGGGCGTGCTTCCCGGCGGGCGGCTTGCGGCGCAGGGCGGGGCGGACAGCGTGCTGACGGGGACGCTGCACCTGGTGTGGGGGGATCCGGAGGAGGGGGAGGCCCCGCGCTACGTGGCGTTGCTGACCGACAGCAGCGGCGTCGTGCGGCCGCTGGCGGTGGACGGGCGCGACCAGGCGCTGGTGACGGCGCTGCAGCAGCTCAACGGGCAGCGGGTGCGCGCCACCACGCAGGCGGAGGCGCTGCGGCCGCTGTCGCTGGCGGCGTCGCCGCAGGCGGCGGTGGACCGCGCCGTGCGCGCCGTGGCTCCGGCCGCGGGACCGGGGCCGGGCGCCGCGGTGCAGGCGCCGCCCGCGTGGGCGGTGCGGGTGCGCCCCTACGCCGTGGTGCTGTGCAAGTTCAGCGACATCGCCACGGAGCCGCTGCCGCGCCAGCGGTACGTGGACATGTACGCCAATGCCCCCGGGGGGACCGACGCCTTCTTCCGCGAGCTGTCACGCGGGCGGATCACGCTGGAGGGGACGACGGTGTTCGGGTGGTACACCCTCCCCAAGACGCGCGCGGGGTACACCACCGCCGCGGGGGAGGCGAACCTGGCGCTCATGGCCGCCGACTGCGTGGCGGCGGCGGACGCCGAGGCGGATTTCTCCCGGTTCAGCGGCGTGGCCACGCACTACAACTCGCGCATCGGCTGCTGCTCGTGGGGGGGCTCCAGCACCGT
Source organism: Gemmatimonadaceae bacterium (assembly GCA_040380205.1). Lineage (GTDB taxonomy): Bacteria > Gemmatimonadota > Gemmatimonadetes > Gemmatimonadales > Gemmatimonadaceae > Gemmatimonas. The sequence continues at coordinate 9,469 of JBEIJM010000068.1, read as the reverse complement.
GTCGGCCGACGGGCCGGCGCGCAGCATGCCCTTCATGTGGAACATGGACTGGGCGCGCGCGGGGGTCGTGGCACATGAGGCGGGACACTCGCTGGGGCTGCCGCACTCCAGCGGCCCCTACGGCGCGGTGTACGACTCGCAGTGGGACGTGATGAGCAGCGCCAGCTCAGGGACGTTCCTCAACGCCGACTTCGGCCGCATGGGGAGCCAGATCCTGGGCGCCTACAAGGACCGCCTGGCGCTGATCCCCGACTCGGCGAAGGTGGTGGTGGCCACCGGCCGGTGGAGCGGCGTGCTGGAGCCGCACTCGCGCGCCGCGGGGCGCAACCCGCAGCTGCTGTTGCTGCCCGTCCCGTCGGCCCGCGGGAACGTGTGGATGACCGTGGAGGCGCGGCAGCGGGTGGGGAGCGACCGGTCGATCCCGGCCGAGGGGGTGCTGCTGGTGACGGTGGACAACGGCCGCAGCGAACCGGCGCAGGTGGTGGACGCGGATGGCAACGGCGACCCCAACGACGTCGGCGCCGTGTGGACCGTGGGGGAGCGGTACGAGGATGCCGCACGCGGGATCGTGGTGACGGTGGACTCGCTGACCTCAGCAGGGCCGGCGGTGACGGTGGAGCGCACCGGAGGCGGGAGCCAGGGGCTGGCTTCGGCGCCGCGCTTTGCGCGGACCGGCGTGTCGATGGAGGTGGTGTCGAGTGACACCGTGGTGCGGCGCGACTCGGTGCAGGTGCTGGGGACGGCGCGGTGGGCCGTGACCAACGCCACCGTGCCCAGCTGGCTGCAGCTGTTCACGCGCAGCGGCAGCGCGCCCGGGTGGCTGGTGTACGGCGTCCGGCCGGCGGCGGCGCCGGTGGGACGGTCGACAGTGACGCTCACGCTGCTGGCGCCGCTGGGGCTGACGCGACCGGCGTTCGCCATCGAGCTGGGGGTGGTGGCCGGGGCGGCCGCGGATGCGGCGCTGCTCTCGCGCGGCGGGCGGCGGCTGACGGCGGTCACCGGCGCGGTGACCGCCCCCGACACCGTGCGGCTGCTGCTCACTGGCGCCTTCAGCGGTGCGCCATGGACGATCACCGGCTCGGCCGGGTTGGTGCGGGCCAGCGCCACCGGGCAGCCGTTCACGACGCTCACGGGGACGGGGAGCACCGCGGTGGTGGTGCGCAGCGCCGGGCGCACCGCGCCCACCGTGGCGCACGACACGCTGCTGGTGACGGTGGCCGGGGGAGCGCCCCGCACGCTCCTGCTGGTGGACACGGTCACGGTGCTGGCGCCTCCCGCGCCCGTCGCGCTGGGCCCGCGCCGCAGCGCGGCGGCCGCCCTCGTGGGGGTGCCGCCGCTGCTGGACAGCGTGCGGGTGGGGCTGGCCACGGCGGGGGCCACCTGGGACGCGACCGCGCGGCGGCCGGATGCGCGGGTGCTGCGCGCCAGCGGCACCGACGGGGACTACCTGGTGTGGACGCGCATCCCCACCACCGTGGGCACGTCGGTGGACACGGTGACCGTGCGCGGCACCGACGGGGGGTTGGCGCTGCTGGTGGACACCCTGGTGGTGCGTGACGCCGCCACGCGCGTGGTGCTGGCGCGGAGCGGGGGGAGCCGCACGGTGGTGCTCGGGCGCGGCGGCGCGACCGACTCGGTGCAGGTGGGGATCCTGGGGAGTGCGGGAGCCTCGCAGAGCTGGTCGGCCACGGCCACCGGTGCCTCGCTGTTCCTGCACCGGCGCGACGCGTTCACCACGGCGGCCACGGGCGGGGTGCGCGACTTCGTGCGCTTCTCGCGCGTGCTCACCCTGCTCGAACCGGGGCGGCAGGTGGACACCATCGCGGTCAACCTCCCCGGCGCGGCCACGCCGCCGGCGCTGTACGTGGACACCGTTGTGGTGGTGGCGCCGCCCGTGGTGGCCGGCGACGCCGACGTGAACGGCACCGTGAACGGCGCCGACGCGGTGGCGGTGCTGCGGCACCTGGTGCAGCTGCCGGTGTCGCCCCGCGCCAACGTGCGGCTGGGGGGCGACGCCAACTGCGACGGCGCGGTGACGGTGGCCGACGCGCTGATCCTGCTGCAGGTGGAGGCGGGGCTCATCCCGGCGGGGAGCTGCGTGGGGCGGCCGGCGGCCGGGGGCTGAAGCGGGACCGCGATTGGCGGCTCCATGCCGCCGACTGCATGTTCCCGTGGTCCTGCGGTTTCCGGGATCTGCTGCGCCGGGTGTTGTCGGCGCCCCACCTTCTCCCCCGCCCGTGATGCGTCGCTCCTGCCTCCTGTCGGCCGCCCTGCTCGCGGCGGCCGCGTTCCCTGGGGCCCTGGCGGCCCAGGCGCCCCTCACCCTCGAGCAGGCGGCCGGCATGCGCCAGCTGGGGGCGGTGCAGCTCTCCCCCGACGGGAAGTGGGTGGTCTACACCCTCACCGCCCCCGACCTGGCGGAGAGCAGCACCAACCCCGACCTGTGGATGGTGCCGGCCGCGGGCGGGGCGCCGGTGCGCCTCACCAACCACAAGGGGGTGGACGACCAGCCGCGCTGGTCCCCCGACGGGCGGTTCATCGCCTTCCTGTCGTCGCGTGGCGGCAAGCCGCAGGTGTACCGGTTGGCGGTGGCGGGCGGCGAGCCCGAGCCGCTGACGGAGTCCAAGACGGGGGTCCAGGCGTTCGCGTGGGCCCCTGACGGCGGGCGCATCGCCTTCGTGGCGCCCCGCGACCCCACGCCCGACGAGGAGCAGAAGCAGAAGGGGAAGGACGACGCCATCGAGGTGGACCGCAATTTCGTGCCGGCGCGGCTGCAGGTGGTGGACGTGGCCACGCGCGCGGTGACCGTGCTGTCGAAGGGCGACTACCAGGTGATGGACCCGCGTTGGTCTCCCGACGGGCGGCAGATTGCCTTCACCACGGTGCCGACGCCGAAGCCCGATGACATGCGCTACAGCGACATCCGGGTGATCGACGCGGCCAGCGGTGCCGAGCGGATGCTGGTGGCCGGGCCGGGGCCGGAGGGGAGCCCCGCGTGGTCCCCGGACGGCCAGCGGATCGCCTACCTCGTGACCGCCACGACGGCCAACTCCACCACGCAGCCGCGCCTGGCGGTGATCCCCGCCGCGGGGGGCGCGCCGCGGGTGCTGGGCGTCGACTTCCTGTACCAGCCCGGTGCCCCCGCGTGGTCTCCCGACGGCCAGCAGCTGTGGTTCTGGGCGTCCACGCGCACGCGCACCGAGCTGTACCGCGTGCCGGTGGCCGGCGGGGCGGTGACCACGGTGAGCGATCTCAAGGGCGCCACCGGGACCTCCGGCTACGCCCCCCCGTCGCTGTCCAAGGACGGGGCCGCCATCGCCTTCGGCCGGAGCGCGATGGACACCCCCGAGGAGGTGCATGTCGCCCGGCTGGATGCCCCGTGGACGCAGGTGGCGCTCACCACCAACAACCCCGAGCTCACGGGGGTGCCCCTGGCGCGCGGCGAGGTGATCCGCTGGAAGGGGAAGGACGGGATGGAGATCGAGGGGGTGCTGACGTATCCCGTGGGGTATCAGGCGGGGCGGCGCTACCCCACGGTGGCGGTCATTCACGGCGGCCCGTCGGGGGTGTGGACCGAGGCGTTCGGCGCCAACTGGTACCACCCCGCGCAGGTGTACGCCGCGCAGGGGTGGCTGGTGTTCCAGCCCAACATCCGCGGCTCCGCCGGCTACGGCGAGAAGTTCCTGCGCGCCAACTACCGTGACTGGGGGGGCGGCGACTACCAGGATATCCAGACGGGGCTGGACGACCTGGTGAAGCGCGGGCTGGCCGACTCCACCCGGCTGGCGCAGACGGGATGGAGCTACGGCGGCTACATGACGGCGTGGACGCTCACGCAGACCAACCGCTTCAAGGCGGTGTCGGTGGGCGCCGGGCTCACCAACATGTACTCGATGTACTCCACCAACGACCTGCAGCTGGTGCTGGAGGAGTACTTCGGCGGCGAGCCGTGGGACGACGAGGCGGCCTACCGTCGCGCGTCGGCCATGGTGCACATCAAGAAGGCGCGCACCCCCACCATCATTCTGCACGGGCAGGTGGACACGCGGGTGCCCATCGGCCAGGCGCAGGAGCTCTACATGGGGCTCAAGAAGAACGACGTGCCGGTGGAGCTGGTGTTCTTCCCGCGCGAACCGCACGGGCTGCTGGAGCCGCGGCACCAGCTGGACAAGCTCAAGCGCGAGCTGGCGTTCTTCGCCACGCACGTGCTGGGCACGAAGGTGCTGCAGTAGGGGCGGTGCGGGGGGCGACGGCGCCCCCCGCGCTCCCGTGAACGGACACCCCTCGGACCTCCATGACCATCCTTCCCCTGCTCGCCGCCGTCACCCTGGCGTGCGCTGCCGACCCATCCGTTGCCCCCGCGTCCCGTGCCCAGGGCGCCGCGGTCCCCGCCGATTCCACCCTGCGCCGCCTGTTCGACGGCGGGCAGCGCTTTGCCGAGTTCGTGGCTGCGGCGCGGCAGCGCAAGGCGGAATGGGAGCGGCACGCCACCCGGGGCCCCTTCCCGGACACGCTGGCGGCCCGCGCGCGCGCCGCCGGCCCGTGGAAGCTGCTGGTGGTGGCGGTGGACGGCTGTTCGGACAGCGTCAACACCATCCCGTACCTGGCGCGGTTCCTGGAGCAGGTGCCGGGGGTGGAGCTCCGGATCATCGGCAGCGCCGCGGGGCGCGCCATCATGGACGCGCACCGCACCCCCGACGGGCGCGGGGCCACGCCCACGGTGCTGCTGTTGGATGCCGAGTATGTCGAGCGCGGGGCGTGGATCGAGCGCCCGTCGGCGCTACAGGGATGGATTCTGGCGCAGAAGGGGGTGCTGGACGACGCCGAGGTGTTCACGCGCAAGATGCGATGGTACGACGAGGATCAGGGGCGGCAGACGGTGGAGGAGATCGTGGCGCTGATGGAGCGGGCCAGCCGGGGGTGACCGGGCGCTACGGCACCGCCACCGCCACGGCGATGGGCATCAACGCGCCCGCGATCAGCGTGACGGGCGCGGGGTTCTCGTTGGCGATGACCACCAGCGAGAACCGTCCGGCGGGGTCGTGCAGCGCTACCGAGGCGAACCCCCGGATCTCGCCGGTGTGCGACCAGATGGCGCGTCCCACCAGCTGCCGGCGCACGATCCCCAGTCCATAGCCCTCGCTCCCCGCGGTGGTCATCATGGCGGCCAGTGACGCGGTGCCCACGAGCCGCCCGGTCATGAGCCCCTGCCACCAGCGGGCCAGCGCCTCGGGGGTGGAGAAGTACGCCCCGGCGGCCCAGGCGGCGCTGTAGGTGGAGGTGCGCGTGTCCATGACGTTCATGGTCCCCCCCACCCATCCGCCGGGGAGCGGCCCCGTAGGCGCCTCATGCTGGTCCAGGAAGGGCGCCGTGAGCCCCAGCGGGGCCAGCAGCTCGTCGCGCACCTGCTGGTGCAGCGGGCGCCCGCCCACGGCCTCGGCCACCAGCCCCGCCAGCTGGTAGTTGGTGTTGGAGTAGCTCCATCCCGTTCCCCGCGCGAACAGCGGCGGGCGCAGCAGCGCCAGCATCCGCTGCGGCGTCCACCGGGCGTTCACGTTGGCCAGGATGGAGTCGCGATACCCGGGGGCGTCGGTGACGTCGAAGACGCCGCTGGTGTGGTTGAGCAGTTGGCGCACCGTGATGGCCGGGTCCACGTGCGGGATGGGGGGGAGCCAGCGGCTGACGGGATCGTCCAGCGACAGCCGCCCCCGCTCGGCGAGGCGCACCAGCAGCGTGGCGGTGAGGCTCTTGGAGATGCTGCCGATCCCCAGGCGCATGGCGGTGTCCATGGGGACGCCGGGGGCGGAGAGCCCCGCCACGCCGCGCCAGACCCGCCCGTCCGCCAGCACCACGGCGGCCGAGGCGCCACGCAGGGGGACGGCGCGCACGGCGCTGTCCAGCCCGCGCTGCAGGCGGGCCGTCCAGGCGGTGTCGGTAGCGACCGTGGTGGGGGGGGCGGCGGGGGTGGGGGCCGATGGGGCCGGGGCGGTGCAGGCCCAGGTGCCGGCCACGGCGAAGGCCACCAGCGTGGTGCCGCGTGTCGTCCGCAGGGTGACGGACATGGGAAGAACTCCGACCGGTGGGGGAGATGCGCGCGCGGGGGTGCCGTGGAGGACGCACGGATGGCCCGGGCGTTAACGGGCGGACCGGGACGACCTGTGCGCGGGAGGCGTCCGGACGTGCGGGCGGCGGCGCCCCGTGCGAGGGGCGGTGCCGTGCCCCAATATTGCACGGGCTTCGTCTGCGGTCGCGAGGGTATCGCGTCCGAGGCCCTCCCTTCGTCTGTCGCGAACTCCATCCCCTCTGCTCGTGTCGCGCCGCCGCGTCTTGCTCGTGCCTGCCGGGTGGTTGTTCCTGCTGTCGGTGCTCGCCGGTGGCTGGCCGGCCGTCGTGCCCGCCCAGCAGCGCGAGGCGCGCGCCCCGCAGGACAGCGTGCGGCGCGACAGCACCGGCGCGCAGGCGCTCACCGGGTTGCGGGTGCGGGCCGCGTACGCGCCGCGGGTGGTGGGGAGCGCCGCCGTGGTGTCGCTGCGCCCCGACTCGGTGCCGCTGGGGGCCGCTGCCCCCACCATGGCGGACGCACTGCGCCGTCTTCCCTTCCTGTACACGCGCACCAACTCGCGCGGGGAAACCGAGATCTCCGTGCGCGGCGGCGAATCGCGGCAGGCGGCGGTGTTCTTCGAGGGGGTGCCGCTGACGCTGTCGTGGGATGCGCGCACCGATGCCTCCATCGTGCCGCTGGCGGGGGTGGCGCGGGTGGACGTGGTGCGCGGGCTCAGCTCGCTGCTGGCCGGCCCCAACGCCATTGGCGGCGTGGTGACGGCCCGCCTCTGGGACGACCACGATCCCACGCGCCGGCCGGAGCGGATCACCCGCACCGACCTGCAGGTGGACCAGTTCGGTGCCCTGCGCACGGCGCTCACCGCGGGCGGGGCGCTGCATCACACGCCCACCAGCACGCTGGCGGTCAAGGCGGGGGGCGGGTGGCGCTCGCTGCCGGGGCTCGCGCGGCCGCACGGCGTGACCGATCCCGGGGGGGACGGGCGGCTTCGCCTCAACACCGATGCGCGCAGCACCGACCTGTTCGCCGCCGCGCGCTACGAGCACGTGCAGGGGCGCTACCTCTCCGCCATGCTCACCGCGCAGGAGGGGGAGCGCGGGGTCGCCCCCGAGTTGCATGTCAACGCTCCGCGCCTCTGGCGCAACCCCGAGGTGCGCCGGCAGCTGCTGAGCCTCTCGGCGGGGACGGGGGCGCTGCGCAACCGGCTGGGGGTGGGGGACGTGGAGGTGGCCTACGGCGTGAACCAGGGGTTCGTGCACATCGACAGCTACACCGACCGGCGGTATGCCACGGTGCAGGCGGTGGAGCTGGGGGACGACCGCACCGGGTCGCTGCGGGTGGCGTTTGACCAGCAGCTGGGGACGCGGGCGGCGCTGCGGGGGGCGTATACGCGCGCTGACGTGACCTACCTGGAGACGCTGGGGACGGCGGCGCCGGTGCCCTACCGGCAGACGCTGTCCAGCTCGGCCGCCGAGGTGGACCTCTTTCCCGTGCGGATGCTCACGGTGAGCGCCGGGGTGGCGCTGGACGAGGCGCGCACCACCGCGGCGGGCGGCCGCCCGCCGCTGGGGCGCACGGATGGCACGGGATGGCGCGCGGGGGCCACCTGGGTGCTGCCGCAGCAGGGGGTGCGGCTGCACGCCAGCACCAGCACCCGCCGCCGCTTTCCGTCGCTGCGCGAGCTGTACGTGGGGGCGCTCAACCGGTTCGCCCCCAATCCCGCGCTGCGTCCGGAGACGTCGCGGCAGGGCGAGGTGGGGGCCACGGTGGCGCGCGGCGCGTTCGACGGGCAGGTGACGCTGTTCACGTCGCGGCTGGACGACGCGGTGGTGCGCACCACGCTCCCCGACCGCCGCTTCTTCCGGGTGAATCGCGACCGCCTGGACAGCCGGGGGGCGGAGCTCACGGCGGGGGTGACGCGGGGGGCGGCGTCGCTGCGCGGCGACCTGGTGGTGCAGCACGCCCGGATCACCGACCGCACCATCGCGGACCCCACGCAGCGCGAGCCGGAGGACCTCCCGGCGCGCTACGGGTCGGTGCTGGCCAGCTGGACGCTGCCGCGCGGCGTGGAGCTGCAGGGGCGGGTGCGGGCGCTGGGGGCCACGCGGTGCACCAACCCCGACACCGGGCGGCTGGACACCCAGGGGGGGGCGGCCACCACCGACCTGGGGGTGGAGCGGCGGTGGCTCCACCGCGGGGTGCTGCGCCTGCGCGCCCTGGTGCAGCTGGACAATGCGCTGGACCGGGCGCTGTACGACAGGTGCGGGTTGCCGCAGGCGGGGCGCACCGTGCGGCTGGGGTTCACCATCGGCTGATGATCCGCGCGGGGGGAACGGCCTGACGGACGCGCCCCCCGCGGGTCAGCAGCGGATCAGTGGTGCGTCACTCCCAGATCACCGGCTTCCCGGAGGCGTACCACCCCTCCAGCTTGGGCGCGGCCAGCTCCTCGATGCGCGACCGCTTGATCTTCATGGTGGGGGTGAGCGTCCCCGCCTCGATGGACCACGGCTCCGCCACGACGACGAACATCTGCAGCTTTTCGTACTCGGTGATGTGGCGGTTGACGGTCTTGAGCCACTCGCCGAGGGCGGCCTCGATGTCGGCGCGCACGGCGGGATCGCCGACCCTGGGGCGCAGGTGCTCGGCCAGCACCACCTGTGCGTAGGCTGCCGGCTGCCCCACGCCGCTCACGCAGGACAGTTCGATGGCCTCGTGCTCGTTGACGTAATTCTCGATGGGCGCCGGCGCGACGTACTTCCCCTTGGCGGTCTTGAACAGCTCCTTCACGCGCCCGGTGATCTTGAGCAGCCCGTCGGGACGCCGCTCGCCGCGGTCCCCCGTGTGGAAGAAGCCGTCGGCGGTGAACGACTGCGCCGAGAGCTCGGGGAGCTTGTAGTACCCCACCATGCGGCCGGGCGACTTGATGAGGATCTCCCCCTCGTCGCTGAGGCGCACCGCCACGTCGGGGTAGGGGACCCCGACGAATCCCGGGAGGTTCTTCTCCGCGGTGGAGAGGTGGCTGTAGGCGAAGTCCTCGCTCATGGCGTACCCCTCGAGCAGGTTGAGCCCGAGGCGGCGGTACCAGGTGATGAGCTCGGCGGGGATGGGCGCCGAGCCGGAGCCGGCCAGGCGCACCTGATCCAGTCCGAGGCCGGTGAGCACCTTCTTCGCCACGATCTTCCCGAGCAGCGGGATCCCCAGCAGGCGGTCGAGCTTCTTCGCGGGCATCTTGGCGAAGACGCCCTGCTGGAACTTGAGCCAGAGGCGCGGCACGGAGATGAACACCGTGGGGCGCGCGCGCTGGATGTCGGCGACGAAGGTGTCCAGCGCCTCCGCGAAGTACACATGGCACCCGGCCACGAAGGAGGTGCACTCGATGTACGCCCGCTCGAAGACGTGGGCCAGCGG